>NZ_JBFAWW010000046.1:0-63415 GCF_040680495.1 Streptomyces sp. NPDC052036
CAACTTGAGCCTAGACACCTCAAGGATCACAGGAGGCGGCGTGTTTCCTGTATCGGGGCAGTTCAGGGCGCCCACACATACGGCAGGAGAGCCCCATTTCTGCGGTGTCTACGCACACAAGCCGACGCTCGGGCTGGCGGCGAACCGGGGTACGGTCCCGCCGACCGCGCCGGCATGGCCGGCCGACCTTGACCTCGCCGTCGTCGGTCCGATGGCGCGCAGTGCCCGCGACCTCACGCTCGTGCTCGACGTAATGGCCGGACCGGATCCGCTGACGTTCGGTGTGGCGCACGACTTGACGCTGCCGCCCGCGGGCCACGAGCGGCTCCGCGATTTCAGGGTCTTGGTCCTCGGCAATCATCCGCTCATTCCGACCGGGTCCGCTGTGCTGGCGGGTGTGAACCGGGTGGCCGACGCGCTTGTCGACGGCGGCGCCCGCGTCGAACGGCACAGTCCGCCGCTGCCCGATCTGACCGAAGCCGCGACGCTCTACACGCAGTTGCTGTTTTCGAGCTCCGTTGCACGCTTTCCCGTCGAAGCGTACGAGCAGCTGCGGACCCGCGCCGCCGGACTGAGCACAGACGACCAGAGTCTCGATGCGGCGCGGCTGCGCGGCATGGTGTTCAGCCACCGCGACTGGATCGAGGCAACAACCGTCGCGAGCTCCATCGCCACGGCTGGCGGCAGCTTTTCGCCGAGTTTGACGCCGTGGTGTGTCCCATCACGCCCACTCCCGCGTTCCCGCACGACCACAACCCCGATCCGAGGGAACGCCGGATCGACATCGACGGCGTCGAGTACCCGTACTTCGACCAGTTCGTCTGGGCCGGTCTGGCCACCATGCCCGGCCTGCCCGCCACCGCCATACCAGCGGGCCGGTCTCCCGGGGGTCTGCCGGTGGGAGTGCAGCTCATCGGTCCGATGTTCGGGACCGCACCCCGCTGCGGCTGGCCGAACTGCTCGAGCAGGAGACCGGCGGCTTCCAGGCACCGAAGTAGGGCGTCCTGCCGGGTGTCCGTCGAGGAGGAGGCGCGGATCACGACGAGATCTTCCGAATGCGCGCAGTCGCTGCCCGGAACTCGAATGTCACCCGGCTCCGGCAACACGACAGAAGGTCGCCCGGCGGCAGCCGGTGGCTGCTCCCTGCGCCACGGATGAACCCCGACCCCGTGCGTCCATGAGCATGCTTGTGGCAGATGCTCACTCAACCTCGTCGCCCGCATCGCCGAGGCCGAGCGGGAAGGCTGGCTCGGAGAAGCAGAAAGACTCCAGGTCAGCCTTGCCGGAGCAGTGGAGAAACTCGCTCAGCTCGACCGTCGCCCCACCAGCCACAGCACCGTCGAGCCCCGCCTAGGCCTTACAGGCGAGCAGGTGAATCCCCTGGAACTGGCGCCGATCGGTGGGCTGAGGCTCGCGAACCATCCGGGCTACCTCGGCCAACCCGGACTCGCGCAGCATCGCGGCGAGGTGATCAGGCGACCACCGATAGGCCGGTGCGACTGTGTGATCGAAGACCTGCGTCGGGTGAGACGGATCGTCGCTGCCCCAAAAGCCGATCAGAAGGTGGCCGCCAGATGCCAGCACGCGGTGGAACTCCGCCAAGATGGCGGGAAGTTCCTGTGGCGGAGTGTGGATGATGGACCAACGTGAGAGTACGCCGCCCAGCACGCCGTCAGCGATGTTCAGCGCGGCCATTGAACCCACGTCGAACCGCAGGGCTGGATATGCCTGTCGAGCCAAGTTGATCATCGCAGACGAGGCATCAACGCCGAACGCCGCGAGCCCCAACTCGTCCAGATGAGCCGTGATGTGGCCAGGTCCACAGCCCAGATCCGCGATCTGGCCGTCCCCACTCGCACTCACGACCTCGGCAAAGGCACTCAAGATCGCACGGTCCAAAGGCATGTCACGCAATTCGTCACGGAACAGCTGTGCATACAGGGGGGCGGCTGCGTCGTAGGCCTGGCGGGTGGTGCTGAGGGCATCGTGTTCGACCATGCTCGCGATAGTAGTTGCCGGCCCGGAGGCGGGCCGAGAGATTCACGATCCTCCCTCCCGCCGCAACGCGGTCACGCGCTTCGTGAACTGTCGCGGGCTCAACCCGGTGAACGGGGCTGTCCGGGAAGGTTCCGACGCCGGGAACACACCAGCCAGGGCGAGACCGTCCCACCTTGATCATGCTCCAGGGCCCGCAGCCTCTGGTGAGCGTCATCGAGCACGGCTACGACGACGACATCTATGAGTGCGTTCGCTTCGCTCGGTCGGTGCCATTGGCACCGACCCTGACACAGCATGACCCTCACCTCGTGGGTTACGGGCCAGCTCTTGGGCCGTGACCATGCTGCTGATCTACGACGGGGAGACCACGGCCGACGCGCCCACACCACGAACCGGCGGAGTCCCACTCGTTCCGGATGAATTCGTCTGGCCGAGGTGCCACGAGTGTGGTGGGACCATGCAGTTCCTCACGGTCATGCCACGTGCGTAGTTCAGAGAAACCTGCCTGACCTGCCCGATGTCCGTCACTACCCCCGAGTTCCTGCCGCAGATCATCTACGCCGCTGAGGCCCGCGGCCAAGCCCGCGTGGCCGGGATGAACCGCCAGGTCCTCGGCAGCCTGGAGAAGATCATCACCGGCCTGGAAACCGACCCCCGACAGCCGGAGGCAACTGCCGATGCGAGCTGACAACAGTAGACACATCGTCGACGCTGCTCGTCGCCGCAGCGCGTACACACGCTTCTGAGCGATCCAGGCACTGCGCGAGCTCGACACCGCCGGGGAACCGGATGTCGTGGTGCATGGCGGCGGATCCACCGCGACCTGTGTCGTCCGGGCGCACGCCGATGGGGTAACAGCCGGTCATCTGTAGGGAGTTGCGGAGCGAATACGGCCGGATCAGGGATGGCCCGACGTGGACGTCGATGTGGGCGCCGGCCTCGAAGGCGGGCAGGGTCACGGCCGGGTCGGCCGGGCGGAGTTCGTGGGTGCGGCTGGTGCCGGACGGGCAGGCGAGGGAGATCGCGTGCACCACGGTGTCGAGGGAGTTCATCGTGGTCCTGTCCTCACGCCGTGAAGAAGTGGCTCAGACCCAGCTTGCGCAGGCCGCGGCGGTAGGCGACGGAGCTGCGGTCGGCGCGGGAATGCGGACTTCGAGTTTCGGGTCGAGGGGCAGGTTCTCGGGTTTCTGGATCTCGACGATGGCGCGGTCCTCCTCGAACACCGTGCGGTTGAAGTCGTATACGGCCTGGACGGGCTGGTCGGTATCGACGTTGCGGGCAATGGGAGCGAACATACGGGTCCGGCGGGCGGAGACCGGGGAGGAGGCGTTCATGATGTTGAGCAGTCCGCCGTCCGGGAAGTGCACGACGAGCGTGGCGGTGAACGGCAGGTGCACGTCGAAGTGGCGCAGCCACTGGAAGCCGGGCGGGGCCTCCTTCGTGCCGTGGGGGTAGTTGCTGACCGTGCTCCAGTAGTCGACGGAGTGGCCGTACTGGTGGCGGACCGGGGTGTAGTCGGGGACCTCGGTTTTGTCGGGGTCGCCGAAGGAGCCGAGGTGGACGAAGCCGAAGTGGACGGCGTCGACGAAGCCTTCGACCTGGCGTCCGGCGAGGGCGTCGATGTCGATCCACGGGCAGTTGATCTGCTGGAAGCCCTCGTCGTCCCAGTGGGCCATGGCCGGGATGACGGGATCTGCGTCGGGGACGGGGCGCAGGCAGGCCCACACCAGGCCGTAGCGCCCGACGACCGGGTAGCTGCGCAGGTTGAGCCGGGCAGGGATCTTCGAGGCGGGATGTGCGGGTACGTCGGTGCAGCGGCCGGATTCGCCGAAGCGCAGGCCGTGGTAGGCGCAGCGGATGCCGGCGCCGTACCCCTTGCTGAGCGGGACGCCGCGGTGCGGGCACATGTCGTTGGCGACGACGACGCGCCCGTCGGCGCGGTAGGCGACCAGCGGTTCGTCGAGGAGGCGTACGGAGAGCGGCTCGTCGACGATCTCGCTCGACAGGGCGACCGGGTACCAGTGACGGGCGAGGACGGCCCAGTCGCCGGGGTCGAAGGTGCACTCGCGGGGCAGGACGAGCGCGGCCTGGGCAGGCGGGGGCGCGACCGTGGTCATGAGGAGTGGGTCCTTCGCAGGTGAACGCCGACCGGGCACAATGAGGGGCCGGGCGCGGAGGCGTGCAGTCGGGCGTTGACGGGGTCAAGGCCGGACGCGGCCGTGGCAGCGGCACGCGGAGTGGCGCCGTTCAGGCGCGGGCGGCCTCATGGGTCCTCGGCACACCGTGGGCGACACGGCCACGCGTCCACGCCGACTGGTGGACACGGCTACGGAGATCGGAGAGACGTCCGCGTACGAGCGTCAAGGCGCCACCTCCTCAGGGTGTCCGGAATCCTGCATTCTTGGCAGTGACGATGACGCATCTCCGTATCGCGGCCGTTCCACGGTTGTTAACGGGCCATGTCCGGGCGCTGTCGGGCGATCACGAGCGACCGGACGCAGCAAAAGCAACAGCACTGTTCGTCCGCGGAAACACGGGTGAAACGGCATCAACAAAAAGCTTGACCCGCTCTTCTGGTCGACGCTTCCGGAGGCTCCCTGTGTCCCAGGCTCCTGACGCATCCGCGTCCCCAACCACTGCCGCGCCCGTCCGGCACCCGGTCGACGAGGTCCTGCCGCCCGCCCGGCTCGGTCTGCTCGGCCTGCAGCATGTGCTG
This sequence comes from Streptomyces sp. NPDC052036, assembly GCF_040680495.1. NCBI lineage: Bacteria > Bacillati > Actinomycetota > Actinomycetes > Kitasatosporales > Streptomycetaceae > Streptomyces > Streptomyces sp. NPDC052036. The sequence continues at coordinate 4,715 of NZ_JBFAWW010000046.1, forward strand.
GTGATGTACACCGGCTGCGTCACCGTCCCGCTCGTCTTCGGATCGGCGGCCAAGCTCGACACCTCCACCATCGGCCTGCTCATCAACGCCGACCTGCTCGTGGCCGGCCTGGTGACGCTGCTTCAGACACTGGGCATCGGCAAGGTGTTGGGCGTGAGGCTGCCGGTCGTCGCGGGCGCCACCTTCACCGCCGTCACCCCGATGATCCTCATCGCGGGCGAGTACGGGATGCAGGCGGTGTACGGCTCGATGATCGCCGCCGGTGTCTTCGGGTTGCTCGTCGCCGTGCCGTTCGCCCGCGCGGTCAGGTTCTTCCCGCCGCTGGTCAGCGGATCCGTCATCACCGTCATCGGACTCTCCCTGATCGGGGTGGCGGCCGGGCTGATCGCCGGCCAGGACGCCACGGCCAAGGACTACGCCGCCCCGAGCCACCTCGCTCTGGCGGGTGGCATCGTGCTGCTCATCGTGCTGGTGAACCGCTTCACAAGCGGCTTCCTCTCCCAGCTCGGCGTCCTGCTCGGACTGATCGTCGGCACGCTGATCGCCATCCCCATGGGCCTGACGGACTTCTCCTCCGCGGGCGGCGCCGACTGGTTCGGCCTGGCCGCTCCCTTCCACTTCGGTGCCCCGGAGTTCCCGGTCGCTGCCGTCATCTCCATGTGCGTGGTGATGCTGGTGACGTTCACCGAGTCCACCGCCGACATGCTCGCCGTCGGCGAGATGACCGGACGCCCGCTCTCCCGGAAGGACCTGGCGCGGGGACTTGCCGCCGACGGCGTCTCCGGCATCTTCGGCGGCGTCATGAACGGTTTCCTCGACACCGTCTTCGCCCAGAACGTCGGCCTGGTCGGCATGACCAAGGTCCGCAGCCGCTACGTCGCCGCCGTCGCCGGCGGGATCCTCGTCGTCCTCGCGCTCATCCCCAAGCTCGGCGAGATCGTCGCCTCCCTGCCGGGTCCGGTCATCGGCGGGGCCGGGTTGGTCATGTTCGCCACCGTCACTTCGGTCGGCATCAACACCCTGCGCAAAGTGGAGTTCGAGGGCACCAACAACCTGCTCATCGTCGCCGTCTCCATCGGCGTCGGCATGCTCCCGGTCGTGGCCCCGTCGATCTACCACGCCTTCCCGACCTGGGTGCAGATCATCGGCGGCAGCGCCATCACCAGCGCCACCGTCGCCGCGTTCCTGCTGAACCTGCTGTTCAACCACACACCCGGCGGGAAGAAGACCGAGCAGCCGGAGCCGGAGACAAAGCCGGAGACGGAGTCGGTCCAGACGGCCGTCCCCGACTCCGCGCCCGCCACCTGACGCCGGCACAGCAGTGGCTGCGGCCAGTTGCGAGGGCTCCGGGAACACGCCCCTTTTCCGGAGCCCAGCTTGTTCGTGGGGTGGGGGGCAGCTTGGCCGAGTCGGCTCGACGCCGATGCCCGCGATTTCTGCGGCCGGCCCTACGCGTCCGGCCCTGGGCCGGGGGTTCGTTGATCAAGGATGTCGGCCCTGGACGCCGGTGGTGCCGGGGCTCCTGTAGGCCGTCGGCGGACGGCCGAGGAGCCTCTTGAACGCGGCTGTGTAGGCGGCGGGGTTGTCGTAGCCGAGCAGCGCCGCGACGCGTGTGACGGGCATGCCCGCGGTGAGGTGCCGCAGGGAGTGCAGGACGCAGGCGCGTTGGCGCCATTGTGAGAAGTTCAGGCCGGTGCCGCGCTGGAAGAGGCGGGCGAGGGTGCGTTCGCTGATGTTGAGGGCCGCGCACCAACGAGCGGGCGGGTCATGGATGTCCGGCTTCTGCAGGAACGCCTCGCACAGACCGCGCAGCGGCGGCTCGGACGGCAGCGGCAGGTCGAGCGGCAGCGGGGTGAGGCTTCTCAGCTCGTGGAGGATGAGGGCGACGACCGCCGCGTCCCGGCTGTGCTCGGCGTAACGCGGCTCCATCTCGACCGCTTCCAGGATCAGTTCCCGCAGCAGCGCGGAGACGTCGACGGCCTGGCAGCGGGCGGGAAACCACGGCACGGCAGCGGGCTCGACATAGAGGCTGCGGGTGCTGACGCCCACCATGGTGACCTGGTGCCGGGTCCTGGACGGGATCAGTACCGCGCGGGCGGTGGGGATCGTCCAGCTGCCGTCCGCTGTTTCGACCCGCATGACGCCGGCGGCCGCGTACAGGACCTGGGCACGCCGGTGCTCGTGCCAGGCGAGCAGGTGGTCCTCGGAGTAGTCGGTGCCGATGGCCAGCACGGCACGATCGAGGTCGTCCACCGCCGCGACCGGGATGTTGCGCATGCCGTGAGGCTACGCGGGACCCTTGTCCTTGTCGGCTGCGCGTAGGAAGACGACAAGTCATCGATTGCCCGCCAAGCCTCTCGATCCCTAGCGTCTGACCAGTGCTGACCTTTCTCTCCACTCTCCTGTTCTTCGGCTGCCTGACCGGCGTCACGACCGTGCTCTTCGGCTTCGGCGGCGGTTTCGTCACCGTTCCCGTCGTCTACGGTGTCCTGGCCGCAACGGCACGTCAGGGAGCCGATGCCATGCACGTCGCGGTGGCGACCTCGGCGGCAGTCATGGTCGTGAACGCCGTGGCGGCGGCGCTGGTCCAGTGGCGTGAGAGTCGGTTGCGCCGCGCGTACGTCTGGCCGCTGGCGGCGTCCATCGCGGTCGGCGCCGGCGCCGGATCCTTCGCGGCCGCCTTGATCGGCGGTACGGTGCTGCGCCTGCTGTTCGCCGCCTACCTGCTGGTGACCATCACCGACAGTCTGCTGCGGAAGGGCTTCCTCTCCGTGGCCCACCGGACGCATCCGAAGCCCCTGGGCCGGGGCACCACCACCCTCGGCGGGATCGGTATCGGCCTGGTGGCCGCCGGCCTGGGCGTGGGCGGCAGCGTCATGACCGTTCCGCTCCTGCGCCGCAGGGGCCTGCCCATGGCCGAGGCGACCGCCATGGCCAACCTCCTCAGCGTCCCCGTCGCCGTGGCCGGGACCCTCGTCTACGCCCTCGCCCCCACCACGCCAGCCGGCGCAGGACAGCTCGGTTACGTCGATCTCACCGCGGGTGCCGTCCTGCTCCTCGGATCACTTCCCACCATCGCCGTGGTGAGTCGAGTCACCGGCAGGGTCCCGGACCGCGTCCACTCTGTCGCCTACCTCGTCCTGCTCATGGTCGTGCTGATCGTGATGGTGGCCATGGGAGTCTGACGCGCCGATGCCTCGAACTTCCCGACGGCGTCAGGAGAATCCGCCGTTGCTCGACAGGAGCCGACCGCTGATCCACTGAGATCGTCGAACGTCCACTCGTGCACTCCGCCCGAGGCGGTGGCGCCGAAGACGCGCAGGTTCCAGCGCTCGGGACGGAAACGGGGGACCGGACCGTAGGGCGAGACCGGCCAGCCATGCACACGACGCTGGACGGGAGGGATGCGGGCGGACGCGTCGGCGGCCTCGGCCGCGCCCTGTCGCTCGCCTGCGACGCAGCCCAGCGCAGTCCAGGCCCTGCCACGGCCGGGAGTCACGCGGTCGCGAGAGACACCTCGGTCGACTTGATCAGCGCCACGACCGGCGAACCGGCCGTCAGACCGAGGTCGGTGACCGCGTCCTTGGTGATCGCCGCGGTGAGCTCGCCCCCGTCGACCGCGACCTTGACCGTGGCCATCGCCTTGCCGGTGGTGACATCGCTGACCGTGCCGGGCAGCCTGTTGCGGATCGACAGCCCCTCCACGCGGCCGGTGGCGAGTGCGACCTCGGTGGACTTCATCATGGCGCGTACGGCCGAGCCCTCGGCGAGTCCCAGGTCCGTGACCGCCTCCAGGGTGATCGCGGCGGTGAGGTCCTGGCCGCCGTCGAGGCGCACCTTCACGCTCGCCATCACCTCACCGGGGGTGACGGCGATGACGGTGCCGGGAATCTGGTTGCGGATGCTCAGGCTCATGACGAGTCGCCTCACAGGAAGAGGAAGAGGAAGAGGAAGAGGAAGAGGAAGAGGAAAGGGATGGATTGCCGGGCTTGTGTCGACTGTATGTTGCCAAGCTAGCCGGTTCGGCAACGCCTGTTGTGGACCTCGTCGCATCCGCCACCTGCGCGATCGTCGGTACCTGGCACATCAGAGAAGCCCCCGAGACGGGGTCCTGGACTGCCGGAATCCCGCCGTCCCGTGAAGGCGACCGCAGCTACGCGGGCAGTAGCGGAAAGGAGATTGTAAATACAGCTTGGCCCCGGCTCCTGCCTATGTATTTGCGTTTGGCTGCGACTGCTCTCCAGGTACGGTCGTGCGGGAGGTGGTGGCCCGTGATCCAGTTCGTGGAGCACGCACCGCAGGAGGGTCCGTACGCCATCGGTAGCGCACTCGCGGCGGCCGGGCTGCCGATGCGGGTCTGCCGCACCTGGGCGGGCGAACTGGTGCCGGACACCGTGGACGACCTGGTGGCCCTGGTGGTGATGGGCGGGCCGACGGCCGCCTACGACGACTTCCCGAGCCGTACCGCGGAACTGGCGCAGTTACGGGCCGCGCTGAAGGCCGAGGTGGAGCGGCTGGCCGCCGAGGCCGGCTGGGCGCTCGGCGGCTGGCATGCCGGACACCTGGTGGGCGAGTTCCCGCACGAGACGATCGACGGCGCGGACACGGAGTCGTACATCACCCCTGCCAACGACACCCCAGTGCGGCGCACCGACAAGGCCGGGCGCCGCTGCCACTGGATCCTGGAGATCCATCTCATCGACCGGGAGCGGGAGTTCGGCGGGTTCTACGAGGAACTGCTCACCCTCGGCTGAGGCTCACGCCTGCCCGGTGAAGGGCCGGTCAGACCTGGTCGCGGGTCAGCGCCAGCTCGGTGAAGCGGACGCCGGTCGCGTCTCGCAGGGCGTTGGCGAAGGGGGGCGACCAAGTTGCAGGGGCCGCTCTCGACCTGGCTCCGGCACCGCACCGGGTTCATGACCTTGCCCGGGTCGGCCGCGTGCACACTGCGACGGACCCGCCCCGGCCCATCGGCAGCCGTCCGCCGGGCGGCGAACGGTTTCCGGGCTCACCCCCAGCAGGCGCGCGGCCTGACTGCTGCTGTACGTCGGCACACCGAAACCCTAGGGGGTCGCGTATGTTGCTGCGCCAGCTGGAATACCTGGTGGCGCTCGCCCGGGAGCGCCACTTCGTCCGCGCGGCGGCTTCCTGCTATGTCTCCCAGCCGTCGCTGTCGGCCGCGATACGGCGGCTCGAACAGTCGCTAGTTGCTGACCACCATGAAGCGCGGTGCCTATCTCATCAACAGCCCGCCCCCGCCGACCACCCCTGGCGCTCCATGCCGCACCACGGCATGACCCCGCACATGTCCGGCTCCTCCCTCTCCGCGCAGGCCCGCTAGGCGGCCGGCACCCGGGAGATCCTGGAGTCCTGGCTCGCGGGCCGGGCGATCCGCGACGAGTACCTGATCGTCGACGGGGGCGCCCTGGCGGCGTCGGCGCCCACTCGTACTCGGTCAACAAGTGAGCCGCGGAGGCCGCCGCAAGGCCCGCCCCGGTCAGACGCGGGCGGTGGCACGTCCGTCGACTTCCCGCTTCACCGTCGAAATACCCCCGCCGTTCGCTCGCGACCTCGCGGCCATCACGCAAGAGCGGCAATGCGCCCGGCCTGGAATTTCGGCCGGGCGACGCCGAACCATGCGAGGAGCGCGAGGCCCGGAGGCAGGAGGAATTCGAACAGCTCGAAACCGGGTGATTCCGAGCCTGCCTTTCCCGGAAACGACTCCGGATCATCCGAGTCGAGAGGTTCGATTGGCTTTGTTCGGGTAACGAAAGGATCGAGCGGGCCGGGTGCCAGTCGCTGGGGAGGGCGAGTTCTCATTGGTCGCACCTTGTGTAATCTGAATATTCACCTTCCGTATGTACCCGGGGCGGCGCCGGCCTGCCGAGCCGGTGCCGCCGCGCGGCTGAGGCTTTGCGTCGCGGGTGAAAGTAGTGCGGATGCGTGTACCGTGCTAAGCTTGTCGGCAGTTGCAGTTGTGGTTCCCGAAACTTCAAGTGCCTTGGCGGCTGATGTCGTCGGGCATTTTTGTATCTCCGGTGCTTATCCGGACGGGGCTCATTGTGGCAACGCAGGGGCTCACACGGTGTGAGTCCGCGGGCACTGCCCCCAAGGAGATGTGACATGGCTACTGGCACCGTCAAGTGGTTCAACGCGGAAAAGGGCTTCGGCTTCATCGAGCAGGACGGCGGCGGCCCGGACGTCTTCGCCCACTACTCGAACATCGCCACCCAGGGCTTCCGTGAGCTCCAGGAAGGCCAGAAGGTTAACTTCGACGTCACGCAGGGCCAGAAGGGTCCGCAGGCGGAGAACATCACTCCCGCCTGACATCGAGGCGTATGAGTAAGCTGGGGTCCCGCCTTGCGGCGGGGCCCCAGCTTACTGTTTTTTCTATTCCGGTGGAATTCTTTTAGTCTCATATTCGGCCCGTTCTTGCAATTCATCCGGCTCATTCCTGTCGGGAATTCCTCGTGCGCGCCCTGCCGAGGAAGGTTCTCCATGAGCCGTTCAGCTCGCACGAACGACCGTTTCCGTTCACAGGGTCCGGGCCGCCCCGGCGTCGGTCCCGCTGAGACAGGGCGCCGTCCCTCCGCACCGAAGGGGGAGTTCGCGCTGCCGGTCACCGTCACCCCGGCCCTCCCCGCGGTCGCGACCTTCGGTGAGCTGGACATGCCCGTCGAGTTGCTGAAGATGCTCACCCGTCTCGGCGTGAACGAACCCTTCCCGATCCAGGCCGCCACATTGCCGAACTCCCTCGCGGGACGCGACGTCCTCGGCCGCGGGCGCACCGGATCCGGCAAGACGCTCGCCTTCGGCCTGGCGCTCCTCGTGCGCACGGCCGGGCAGCGTGCCGAGTCGCGGAAGCCGCTGGCCCTGATCCTCGTCCCCACCCGCGAGCTGGCCCAGCAGGTCACCGATGCGCTCACCCCGTACGCCCGGTTGCTGAAGCTGCGGCTGGCCACTGTGGTCGGCGGCATGTCGATCGGCAGGCAGGCCGCCGCGCTGCGTGCCGGGGCCGAGGTGGTCGTCGCCACTCCTGGCCGCCTCACGGATCTCATCGAGCGTAATGACTGCCGCCTGGACCGAGTGAACATCACCGTCCTGGACGAAGCCGACCAGATGGCGGACATGGGCTTCATGCCGCAGGTCACCGAACTGCTGGACCAGGTTCGTCCTGGGGGTCAGCGCATGCTGTTCTCGGCCACGCTGGACCGCAACATCGACCTTCTGGTCCGTCGATACCTCCATGACCCGGTGGTCCATTCGGTCGACCCGTCGGCGGGCGCGGTCACCACAATGGAGCATCACGTGTTGCAGGTGCATGGCGCCGACAAATACGCCACCGCCACCGAGATCGCTGCCCGCGACGGGCGCGTGATCATGTTCCTGGACACCAAGCATGCCGTCGACCAGTTCACCAAGCACCTGCTGAGCAGCGGTGTGAAGGCCGCGGCGCTGCACGGCGGCAAGTCGCAGCCCCAGCGCACCCGCACCCTGGCACAGTTCAAGACCGGCGACGTCACGGCGCTTGTGGCCACCAACGTCGCGGCTCGGGGCATCCACATCGACGACCTCGATCTCGTCGTCAACGTCGACCCGCCCGGCGACCACAAGGACTATCTGCACCGCGGCGGCCGTACGGCCCGCGCCGGCGAGTCCGGCAGTGTCGTCACGCTGGTCCTCCCCAACCAGCGCCGGGACATGGCCCGTCTCATGTCCGACGCGGGCATCAGGCCGCAGATCACGCAGGTCCGCTCCGGCGAGGCCGAGCTGAGCCGCATCACCGGCGCCCAGGCTCCCTCCGGTGTGCCCGTCGGCGGCAGCGGGCCGGTCGCGGAGCGCCCGAAGCGCGGCGGCGCTCCCTTCCGCGGTCTGGGCACCCGCCCGGGGCGGGCCGGCGGCGGTGGCGAGTCTCGCCGGTCCGCTGAGGCCCGTCAGATCGCCGAGGCCCGCAAGGCCGCCCGGGTCCGTCGCGGCGCATAGCCCGGCAACGGTGCCCCCGTACGCTGCGGGCGTGACCGCACCCGCTCCTCGGTGAGGAACGTGCCGCGGCCGAGAACGACGCACCGGCCGCACGCGCCGTGCTCGGCGCGCGCGACAGTGAGCACCCGTGCTCGACCGGTGTGCTCCTGGCCCGGCGTAGGGGTGCCCGTCGCCGTCGCGCCGACGGTGGCCGACGTTCTACCCGAGGCGAGGTCGGGAACGGCCCGTCGCTGTCAGGGGCCACCGGCCGGCTCGCGCTGAGCGGTCTGGGTCCTCCGCGGGACCCATGGCCGTCAGCGGCGCGGACGCTCCAGAGTGAGAAGCAGGCCCTCGACCGCGCCAGGCCCTATACGGCCCTTGACGTCGGCGGCCGTGATCGCCTTGAGGGCCCAGCCGTCCTCGGCGTGCTTGTTCAGAACCTTCTCCAGCTTGTCGCTGTCCAGCGCGTCCCCGATCAGTGACTCGCGGAAGGTGACGACCTTGTATTCGAGTGTGTAGGAGTCGCTCATGGCTGGGGCCTTTCGATGGATGGACTGGCTGACAGAACTGAGGACAGCCAATCACCGCTCGACGTCGCCCGACACGGCGGGGTGGGCGTCAGGTCATCGGGAGGCACGGTGAGCGTGGTCGCCCTGACGGAGTTCGGCGGACGTGAACCGTGCCCGAACGGAGAGCTCTCTCCTCCCTGAAGAGCTGCTTCTGCTGTGAGGGGGCTTGTTGATCGAATCGCTGCGATGCGACCAGGGCGGCGGGCATACTCGGTTTTCGGGTGTGAAGGCGTCCACGTGGCTGTGCGTGGCCGAGTCCGCGATGGGGCGGCATGACGTTTCGGTACTACCTCTACATCAGTGACAGCAAGGTGGACATGCTGCTGTCACAGATCGACCCGGGCTTCGCGGCCAGGCGCACGACCGAGTTAGGTGTGAACCTGCACATGGTCGCGGCGAAGCGGACCGTCGAGCCGCCGCCGGCCGACCGATTCTCGCGGCTTGAACGGGTCGTACGCCACCTGCAGGACCACGGTGATCTCGGGTCGGTCGACGAGCCGGGACAGTTCTTCGGGGGTGTGCTGCCGATGAGGTGGGGAGCGATGCCGGGCGACGCGGATCCCTCGTTGGTGTTTCTCGGCGGCTGGGACGACCGTAACGTGGTGGGGCTCGGAGGGTCCGCCCGACACCTGCTGGGCGCGGTGCCAGGCGTAGAGGAGTCTCGTGCCTCGTCGTCGTTGATGCCGACCATGCTCCGCCAGTTGGGCGCGGAGTCCGAGTTGGAGGACGAACTGGTCGTCGACGCGGTCGATGACGGCTTCGCCCGCGCCGATCGCATGGCGCTCACCACCGTGCACCGGGCGGTCCGGGGTCTCAAGGCCCCCGCACAGAACGTCGAGTTCATCGCCAAGCGGCTGCTGCACGGGACCAGCCCCGGCGGGGACTTCGATCCGCGTGACGGCATGTCCGTACTGCTTGGCTCGCCGATCTACGTGGCTCAGGCCGACTAGGCACGCTCACCTATCACGGAGGCCGGCATGAGTGTGCCGCAGCAGGATGGAGCGCTGTCCACTTGGAGGGTCGGTGACGTAGTCGACGGCCTCTACGAGGTAGCAGCCGTGCTCGGGCGTGGCGGGATGGGGGTGGTCTACCGGGTGCGGCACCTGATGTGGGGTGTCGACCTGGCGGTGAAATGCCCACGGCCGGCCCTGTTCAGGACGGAAGCCGCCCGTACGTTGTTCATCACCGAAGCCGAGACATGGGTGTCGCTGGGGTTGCACCCGCATGTGTGCGGCTGCCACTACGTCCGGACGCTGGGCGGCGTCCCCCGGGTGTTCGCCGAGTACGTGCCGGGCGGCAGCCTTCGTGACTGGGTCGACGACCGGCGGCTGTACCAGGGCGATCGGCAGGCGGTGTTGGCGCGGATACTGGATGTGGCCATCCAGATGGCATGGGGGCTCGACCACGCGCACAGCCGGCATCTGGTGCACCGGGACATGAAGCCGGACAACGTGCTGCTCGATGGCGTCGGCACCGCCAAGATCACCGATTTCGGACTGGCCCTGGCGCGAGACGCGGCAGCCAAGCTCCCTCCGGACGTCCCACCCGCCGATCCGCACGCGGCACCCGGCGCCAGCGTCCTCGTGCCGGGCGGCGGTGGCGGCACACAGCAGTACGCCTCGCCCGAGCAGGCGGAGAACCGTCCGCTCGGACGGCGTACCGATGTCTACAGCTTCGCGGTGTCGGTACTGGAGATGTTCACCGGCGGTCCCGTCTGGGACGACGGGCCGGAAGCAGGCGCGGCGCTGGACGGCTGCCGAGGCGACGGCATGGCCGGGTTGCCGGCCATGCCGTCGCGTCTGGCCGACCTGCTGGCGAGATGTCTGCACCGGGATCCGGCTCGCCGGCCGGGCTCGTTGGCCGAGGTCGTCACCGTTCTGGCCGACGTCCATCGGGACGTCGTGGGTGTTCCGTATTCGCGCAAGGCTCCCGTGGCGGCCGATCTGCGTGCCGACGAGTTCAACAACCGGTCGCTGTCGCTGCTGGACCTCGGCCGACCGGACGAGGCCGAGCAGGCTTTGCAGAAGGCGCTGGCGGCCGATCCGCAGAATGTGTCGACCCGCTACAACGCGGGCCTTGCGCGGTGGCGGGCCGGCACCGTCACCGACCAGGAACTCATCGCCGAGATGGAAGCGCTTCGGGTGGACAGAGGCGACGCTTGGGAAGCGAGTCATCTGCTCGCCCAGGTGCACATGGAACGCGGGGACCTCGCTTCGGCCGGCGTGCTCCTGGAGGGTGTGCCGCCGGAATGGAGCGCCGAGCCGGACATCCAGGCCACGCTGCACGCCGTCCGGGCCGGTGGGATCACCGACGCCCGGTGCGTCGACGAGTGGGAGATCGCGTGGCGGCCGTACCCGCATCGGGAGTCGACGCGTAGCGGAGAGCCCGCCTCCAGGGAGCCCGGCGGGCTGGAGACCGTTCGAGAGGCCATACTCTCGGCGCCTTCAGAATCGGATTTCGCGAGGCTTCCCGTGACGTTCCACGACGATGCCGCGCTCGCCCTCACTCCCGACGGGCGGTTGGCGCTGACCGGGACCTGGGATGGCAAGGTGCGGTTGTGGGACGTCGGCACAGGCCGGTGCCTGAAGGTCCTCGACGGTCACCGCGAGCCGATACAGTCCGTCGACCTCACCCCGGACGGGGGCTTCGCGGTGTCCGCGGACGAAGGGGGAACCGTCTGGTTCTGGAACCTGGCCGACGAGCATGCCTCGCGTGAATGCGCGGTCACTTCCCCGGACTCCGACCGGTCCGGTATGCAACTGGCCCGGGTCAGTCTGAGCGAGGACGGCCTCGCCGCGTACTGGCCGGGCGCGGACGGCGGTTTCCGGTTCCTGGACACCAGCAGTGGGGAGCAACGGCACAGTCGTGCACCGCATATCGGTCGCACGCGTCTGGTCCGGACAAGTCCTCTACGACGCTGGTTACTGGGCAGTGGTGCCAAGGGTGCCGGATGGGAGGACCGGTCGGAGTCCGTTGGGGTGTGGGATCTGGACACCGGTCTTTGCCGGCACGTCCTGACCGGGCACACGTCGTATGTGACCGCCATTTGTTTGAGCGCCGACGAACGTTTCGTGGCCACCGGGAGTCATGACCGGACCCTGAGGATCTGGGATCTGGCCGATGGCAGGTGTGTCCGTGTACTGACGGGACATACAGCCGACACGCTGTCGCTGAGCCCCGACGCGAAGTTCTTGCTCTCCGGCGACGCCTTCGACGGCACCGTTCGGTTCTGGGACATCGACCGCGGCCGATGCCTGAGGACCTTTCCAGGGCACGAGCACGGGACGGCCGTCGTCGTCCTGGACCCTGAATGCAGGTTCGCGCTGTCCGCCGGTCAGGACAGAAAGGTGCGACGGTGGCGACTGCCCACGGCCTACGCCGCTGTTCCGAGCCTGACCCGGCCGCGCCCGCACAATGAGCTGAGCCGACTGGGCACCTTGGTGAACGCGCGGGTCGCAGAGGCCGAACAGGCGATGGCAGAGGGCCGTTTCCGGGCGGCTCTCGGCTTGCTCACCGTGGCCCGGAAGACCGCCGGCTACGAGCGCGAGCCGAACGTCCTGTCCGCCTGGTGGGCGCTGAGCCGGCACTCCAGGAAGACCGGGCTCCGAGCAGTGTGGTCGCCCAAGGTCCTCGCCGGGCACGGCGACTATGTGGGTGCGGTTGACGTGTCCGGCGACGGACGGGTCGCGGTGTCCGGCGGCGGCGACGGAACAGTCCGGGCGTGGGCGGTCGACAAGGGCAGCTGCACGCGGATTCTGGAGGGCCACGAGGACAAGGTCGAGGCGGTCTGCTTGAGTCCTGACGCGCGGCAGGTCCTGTCAGGCAGCAGGGACGGCACCGTGCGCTTGTGGTCCCTTGAGACGGGCACATGCCAACTGGTGCTGGGGACACGCGCCCCGCTCGGCGAATCGGCACCCGTTCGGTTCAGCGCCGACGGGCGACAGGCCGTGGTCGGCCACAACGACGGCCACGTCCGCATCTGGGACCTGGGGACAGGCCGCGAGGTGCGATCACCGTGGCGTCACCGTACCGATGACATCGCGATCGCTTCCGAAGGCCGCCTCGCCGCGTTCGCCAGGGGTGACCTGGTCCAGCTCTACGACCTGCGACGGGCTGTGCCCACACACATCCTGCGCGGCGAGTTCCTGCACACCATGCACGTGGTGTGCCTCAGCGCGGACGGGAGTCTTGCGCTGACCGGCGAGGCCGAGGGAATCCGGCTGTGGAACACCGCGTCGGGGGACGTCGTCCGGTCGTTCAGCACCGACGATCCGCTGGGCGCGGGGCGCGATCTCAACCACTTCCTCCGCATGACCGCACAGGGTGACTTCGCGGTCTCGGGCGGCTTCCAAACCCCTCCGGTCGTATGGGATGTCACCAGTGGGCGTCGGCTGCGCGCCCTGGACGGCCATGAGGCGGGCGTCACCTGCCTGGCGATGACACCCGACGGCCGCTTCGTGCTTACGGGAAGCGTGGCCGGAAGCATTCGTGTATGGGAGCTCGACTGGGAGTTGGCGGCTCGCGAGGCGGCTGACTGAGACCATGACGTCGGCGGGCCTGACGTCGGGCAAGCCTCACGACACGTGCCGTCTCGGGCGGGGACCGGGCGCAGGCCGGGTGGACCTCGGTCGTGGGATTCGCTGCCCCGGGGCATGCTCTGCCCGAGCTGCTTCGGACGTGCGAGGCTGCTGATGTTGATGAGCAGGGACGCCCGGCTGAGCGGCTACTGCGTGCACGAGCACTGCGGCAAGCCGATGAACCCGGACGCCTGGTGCACATTTTCGACACGGCCGGCGAGTGGTTCGTCACCCGGGAGGAGACCGAGGCGCTGCGCTATGTCCGGGAGGCTCGCACCTTCCTCTTCGTCCTCGACCCGACGGCCGTGGACGCGTTCTGCCTGGCGTTCCTCGGGCAGGGCGGATGCCGGGACAGGCGGCTCAGGCCGACTTGCGCCACACGGAGATGTGCTTCGTGGAATCCTGGGCGAACGGCGTCCCGTCCCAGTCCGCGACGCGTCGTTCCAGTGCGAGCCCCGCGATCCGTGCCATCAGGTCGAGCTCCGCCGGCCAGGCGTACCGGTGCCGGGAACTGTCGCGGCGGTAGTGGCCTTCCTCGTCGTCGCGGGTGAGGTGGTGCGAGACCAGGATCTGCTGGACGAGGTCGAAGGTGTCGAAGCCGAGGTGCCGTTCCGAGACGTCGAACGGCACCGCCACCTGGCCGGGCGGCAGGAACCGCAGCGGCGGCACGCCCAGCTCGATGACGAACCGGCCGCCGGGCGCCAGATGACGTGCGGCGTTGCGGAAGCACTCGACCTGCTCGTCCTGCGTGAGCAGGTTCGAGATGGTGTTGTAGACCAGATAGACCAAGGTGAACTCGCCCGGGACGACGGTCGTGGCCATGTCCCCGATGACGACCGGCAGGGTGTTCTCGTCGGTCTTGCGTCGCAGGACCGCTGCCATGGGTTCGGACAGCTCGATGCCCACCACCGGCACGCCGCGCTCCCGGAGCGGGACGCCCACGCGCCCGGTTCCGATGGCGAACTCCAGCGCCCGGCCGTCCCCCGCGAGTTCGGCGAGGAAGGCGAGAGTCGGTCCGAGGACGGCGGCCGAGGACATCTCGGTCTCCTCGGCGTCGTAGCGGTCGGCGGTCGCACGGGTCCACAGCTCACTACTCGTCACGAGCGACAACTGTGGCGGGCGCGACGGAGCGCTGTCCACGTATTTACCGCGCCTCCGAGGCGGGCGCGGCGGCCCTCACCGCTCTGGTGCCCCCGCGCGCAGGCCGTCCATGACGAGGTCCAGGAGCCGGGCGGCCCGCGGCTGCCAGTCGCCGCGGGGGTCGATCTGCCAGAGGCCGGCGATGGCCAGGAGGAAGTCGTCCGCGGTGACTCCGGGGCGGATCGTGCCCGCCTCCTCGTTGGCGCGGAGCAGGAGTTCGGCCGCGGAGGCCACTGGGGCGTGCCCCGGCTTCGCCTGGCTGCCCGGGGCGCTGGTGGCCAGCCGGATCGCGTCCGCCAGCCCGGCCTTGGCCATGGCGAACTCGGCGAGGCGGTCCATCCACTCACGCAGTGCCCGATCGGGCTCCCGGCTGCGCAGCAACTGCGTCGCGCTGTCGGCGACCTGCTGCATCTCGTAGCGGTAGATCTCGAGGACGAGCGCCTCGCGATGGGGGAAGTTGCGGTAGAACGTGCCCTGTCCGACGCCCGCCTTCTTGGCGATCACGCTCAGCGGGGCGTCCGCGCAGCGCGTCAGCTCGGCCAGTGCCACTTCCAGGATGCGCTCGCGATTGCGCTGTGCGTCCGAGCGCTGGGGTGCGTCCTTCTTCTGCTGCACTCGTCCTCCTCCCAGGCTCCTGGCCGAACCCGGTCTTGCTAAGCGGACAGCTGTCCGTTAAGTTCGTGCAATAGCGGACAGCTGTCCGGTTAGCTCCACCATAGCGGCGGACGCCGTCGATGCGAACGACAGGGGCGTGACCGTCGGCACTCCTGCCGCGTATCACGTATGTCTCCGAAGTGCCCCGCCCCGTCAAAGGGGCCGGCCCACCGTCTCCTGAACCGTCTGCCCGCCGGACCGCCCACCTTGAACGCCTTCCGGATCCCGGATATGCGAAAGAAGGCTGATCATGGCCCCAGCCCCCTCGTCGACGTACAGCGCCATCACCTTGAACATCAACGGCGAGAAGCACCAGCTGACCGCCGACCACCGCACCACCCTGCTCGACGCCCTGCGCGAGCGTCTCGATCTGACCGGTACGAAGAAGGGCTGTGACCAGGGACAGTGCGGTGCGTGCACGGTTCTGATCGACGGGCGCCGGGCGGTTTCCTGCCTGCAACTGGCGGTGGCCGCCGAGGATCGTGAGATCACCACCATCGAAGGGGTGGCCGAGGGGGAGCGGCTGCATCCGGTGCAGCAGGCGTTTCTCGACTTCGACGGCTACCAGTGCGGCTACTGCACCCCGGGCCAGATCTGCTCCGCCGTCGCGGTGATCGAGGAACACGCGGCGGGCTGGCCCAGCGCCGTCACCGACGACGTACGACCCGAAGCGGGCCCACCGCCGTTGACGGCCGACGAGATCCGGGAACGGATGAGCGGGAACCTGTGCCGCTGCGGCGCGTATGTGTCGATCGTCCAGGCCGTCGCCCGGGCGGCCGCCGTCCAGGCGGCGGCCGACGAGGCCACGGAGGCGGTGGCATGAAGGAGTTCGGCTATCAGAGGGCGTCCGACGTCGCCGGCGCGGTGGCGCTGCTCGGGGCCGATCCGGAGGCGCGCTTCCTCGCGGGTGGCACCAACCTCGTCGACCTGATGAAGACCGGCGTAGAGCGGCCCGCCCGACTCGTCGACGTACGGCAACTCCCCCTGGACCGGGTGGAGTCGACCCCGGAGGGCGGGGTGCGCATCGGCGCGACCGTCACCAACAGCGACCTCGCGGCCCACCCCGAAGTCCGGGGGCGCTACCCGGCGTTGACGCAGGCCGTGCTGGCCGGCGCCTCCGGGCAACTGCGCAACATGGCCACGGTCGGCGGCAATCTGCTCCAGCGCACCCGCTGTGGCTACTTCACCGATGTGACCCGCCCCTGCAACAAGCGCCGTCCCGGCAGCGGTTGCCCCGCCGTCGAGGGCGAGCACCACAATCACGCCATCCTGGGCGCCTCCGAGCACTGTGTGGCCGTCCACCCCTCGGACATGGGCGTGGCGCTCACCGCCTTCGACGCGGTGGTCTCGTACGAAACCGCCGACGGGCCAGGCGAGTTGCCGCTCAGCGAGTTCTATCTGCCGGTCGGCGACACCCCGCACCGGGAGACCGCGCTGCCGACGGGCGCGTTGATCACCGGCGTCACGCTGCCGCCCGCCCCGGTCGCCGCCCGCTCCCGCTATCGCAAGGTGCGCGAGCGCGCCTCGTACGCCTTCGCGATCGGCTCGATCGCCGCCGCGCTCGACGTGCGCGACGGTCTTGTGCGCGAGGCGCGACTGGCCTTCGGCGCGGTCGCGTCCCGGCCCTGGCGGGCCCGCACGGCCGAGCGGGTGCTGACCGGGGCACCGGCCGACGCCGAGACGTTCGCCGCCGCCGCGGACGCCGAACTGGCGGCGGCTGAGCCGCTGCCCCACAACGGATACAAGGTCACGCTCATGCGCAATCTCGTGGTGGCCCTGCTGACCGAACTCGCCGAGGAGACCGACCGATGACCACCGCCACGACCGGCACCACCACGACGCGGGGCTCCGTCGGCACGCCGCACACCCGTGTGGAGGGCCGGGACAAGGTCACCGGAGCGGCCCGCTACGCCGGCGAGATCCCCTTCGCCGGGCTCGCCCACGGCTGGCTGGTCCTGTCCACCGTCGCCCGTGGCCGCGTCCGCTCGATCGAGACCGCCCCCGTCCTCGCCATGCCCGGCGTCCTCACCGTGCTGCACCACGAGAACGCACCACGCGTCGACAGCGACTTCGTCGGCATGCTCGGATCCCGGCCGGACCCGAGCGTGGCCCTCTTCCAGAACGACCGGGTGCCGCATCTGGGCTGGCCCGTCGCGCTGGTCGTCGCCGAGACACCCGAACAGGCCAGGGAGGCCGCAGAGGCGCTCGTGGTGCACTACGAGCAGGAACCGCACGACGTCGCCTTCTTCGCCGGACACCCGGACGCGTACCCGGTGGAGGGCCATACGCCGGGGGTGGCGGAGAAGGGCGACCTCCAGGCCGAACTCGCCGCCTCCGCCGTCGTCGTGGACGCCGAGTACACCACCCCGGAAGAGCACCACAACCCGATGGAGCCGCACGCGGCGGCGGCCCACTGGGACGGCGGCCGACTCGAGGTCGTCGACTCCAACCAGGGCACCACTTGGGTCGCGGGCGAACTCGCGAAGCTGCTCTCGCTCGACCCGGACTCGGTGCGGGTGCGGTCCGAGCACATCGGCGGCGGCTTCGGCAGCAAGGGTGTCCGAGCCCACCAGGTGGGCGCCGTGATGGCCGCGACCGTTCTCCAGCGGCCGGTCCGCGTGGTCATGACCCGCCGTCAGATGTTCTCCCTGGCCGGCTACCGCAGTCCCACGACACAGCGGGTCAGGCTGGGGGCCGACGCCGACGGGCGGCTGCGCGCGCTGGAACACAGCTGTCTGAGCCTCACCTCCGCCGTGCACGAGTTCGTCGAGCCGGGCGCCGCACCGGCCCGGGTGATGTACGACGCCGACGCCCATCACACGGCCAACCGGGTCGTACGGCTCGATGTGCCGACCCCGACCTGGATGCGCGCGCCGGGCGAGGCACCCGGGTCGTTCGCGCTGGAGGCCGCGCTCGACGAACTCGCCGAGAAGTGCCGGATCGACCCGATCGAGCTGCGCGTACGCAACGAGCCCGAGCGGGGCCCCCTGTCCGGACTGCCGTTCAGCAGCCGCAATCTGCTCGCGTGCTTCCGCGAGGGCGCCCGGCGGTTCGGCTGGGCGGACCGGGATCCGCGGCCCGGCCGGCGCCGCGACGGGCGCTGGCTGCTCGGCACCGGCACCGCGGCCGCCTCCTTCCCGTCGGGAGCCGGACCGTCCACGGCGGCCCTGACGGCCGAGCCGGACGGCACCTTCACCGTGCGGATCGCCGCCTCGGACATCGGAACGGGCGCGCGGACCGCGCTCACCCTGATCGCCGCCGACGCGCTCGACGTGACGCCGGAGCGCGTCCGCGTGCGGATCGGGGACAGCGACTTCGGTCCGGCGATGATCGCCGGCGGCTCGATGGGCACCCGCTCCTGGGCCTGGGCCGTCCAGACCGCGGCCGGTGAGCTGCGGGAGCGGCTCGCTCTCGGGGCGGGCATCCCTCCGGAGGGGATCACGGTACGGTCCGACACCTCCGCGGCCATCGGGGCCCTCGCGAGGAAGGAACGGCACTCCTTCGGGGCGCAGTTCGCCGAGGTCGCGGTGGACGTCACCACCGGCGAGGTACGGGTGCGGCGCATGCTCGGCGTCTTCGCGGCGGGCCGGGTGGTCAACCCGCTCACCGCGCGCAGCCAGTTCGTCGGAGGCATGATCTGGGGCATCTCCATGGCACTGCACGAGGAGGCGGTACGGGACGCGGCCACGGGCGGCCACGTGGGAGCCGACCTCGCGGGCTATCACGTCGCCACGCACGCCGACGTGCCGCTCATCGAGGCGGACTGGATCGACGACCCGGACCCGGACGACCCGGTCGGGATCAAGGGCGTCGGTGAGATCGGCATCGTGGGCGCCGCGGCGGCGATCGCCAACGCGGTCTGGCACGCGACCGGCGTCCGTCACCGGAACCTGCCCATCCGGCCGGACCGTGTCCTGTCGGCCGCCGAGGGAGCGACGCATGCTTGACATCGCCGAGGAGCTGAACCGCTGGATGGACCAGGGCCGGTCCTTCGCCGTGGCGACCGTCGTCGGCGTCGGCGGCAGCGCGCCCCGCGACCCGGGTGCCGCCCTCGCCGTCGACAGCGACGGAACGGTCATCGGCTCGGTCTCCGGCGGCTGTGTCGAGGGGGCGGTGTACGAGCTGTGCCGCCAGGCGCTGAACGACGGCGAGAGCGTCGTCGAACGGTTCGGCTACAGCGACGAGGACGCCTTCTCCGTCGGCCTGACCTGCGGCGGCGTCATCGACGTCCTGATCACCCCGGTCGATGCGCAGGCGCCCGCCACGGCGGTGTTCCGCTCGGCGCTGGCGGCGGCCGTACGGGGTGAGCCGGTGGCGCTCGCGCGGATCGTCCGGGGCCCGGCCGAACTCCTCGGCGGGGCCCTGCTGGTCCGCCCCGACGGAGCCGGCGAAGGCGGCCTCGGAGGCCGTCCGGAGCTGGACCGGACGGCGGCGGCCGAGACCCGGGCGCTTCTGGACACCGGGCGCACCGGCACGGTCGGCCTCTCCGAGGACGGGTCGCACTGCCCCGGCGGTCTCACCCTGTTCGTCGAGTCGCGCGTGCCGCAGCCCCGCATGATCGTCTTCGGCGCGATCGACTTCGCCGGGGCGCTCGTGCGGGTGGGCAAGTTCCTCGGCTATCACGTGACCGTGTGCGACGCCCGCCCCGTCTTCGCCACGCGAGCCCGCTTCCCCGAGGCCGACGACATCGTCGTGGACTGGCCGCACCGCTATCTCCAGCGCACCGCGACCGACGAACGCACGGTCCTGTGCGTGCTCACCCACGACCCCAAGTTCGACATACCGCTGCTGAAGGCCGCCCTGCGGCTGCCGGTCGCCTACGTCGGCGCCATGGGCTCGCACCGCACCCACGAGGACCGCACCCGACGACTGCGTGAAGCAGGCGTGAGCGGGCGGGAGATGGCCCGGCTGAGGTCGCCGATCGGCCTCGATCTCGGCGCGCGTACGCCCGAGGAGACCGCACTGTCCATAGCGGCGGAGATCGTGGCGTCCCGGCGAGGCGGCACCGGCGTCCCGCTGACCGGCTCCGGGAGGCCCATCCACCGCGACAGCGGTGCACGCGGCGGCGCCGTGGCCGCCTGAGGGGCCGGGGTGCCGCCGCGCGACGTCGAGGGCGAGGAGAGCGAAGGGACTGGCATCAAAGGGAATTGAGAAGGAAGCCCCCTCATAGCCCTCACCGTGATCAACGGTAGCAGTCAGTCCGGGATCAGGTCGCGCAGATTTCCCGGGGTGATGACCCGGGAGGCAGTCCCTCGGCCGCTCCAGA
Organism: Streptomyces sp. NPDC052036; assembly: GCF_040680495.1. Lineage (NCBI taxonomy): Bacteria > Bacillati > Actinomycetota > Actinomycetes > Kitasatosporales > Streptomycetaceae > Streptomyces > Streptomyces sp. NPDC052036. The sequence goes on from NZ_JBFAWW010000046.1 coordinate 24,880, forward strand.
CCGATGTAGGTGACCGGACCGTCCGGGACCGTCTCGCCGTCCCAGGCCGTCACACGTGTGGCACCGTCGGCCATCAGGTCGGTGAGATACCGGACCGTCAGGGGAGCGCGCTCCATGACGCCGCGTAGCAGCGTCGCGACCGACACCCGGTGCTCCTCGACCCGGTTGGCCGACGGTTCGCCTTGAGATAGAGGTGCAGCCATCCGGCGCGCCACCGGTCGTCATGGCCGCGGTGGAACGCCAGCGGCAGCGCGACCCGGCCGGGGCCGCGCAGTTCGGACTTCATGCGCACGGTGCGCGGCTCGAACGGCCGGCCTCGCTGCTCGGCGTCGCGCAGCATGAACCCGAGGAACGACTCCTCCGTCTCCTCGAAGCCCTCGCCCGCGAAGATGTGGACCTGCGGGACGATGACGGTGCCGCGCACGGCGCCCAGCCGCAGGTTGATGAACTCCGAGGCGCCGTCGGGGGCGTCGGTGACGTCGCCCGAGTGCTCGCCCTCGACGTCGGCGAGATGCGTGTAGGACAGCCAGGAGCGGGTCGAGTAGTCGGAGTTCAGGGTCAGTGCTGACAGGTCGTAGTCGGTGCGGTGGGCCGTCTGCTTCCAGTAGACGAAGAAGCGCAGCAGTTCGCCGTCGACGGGGGAGACGGAACCCCGGGGCAGCACGCCGAGGCCGGACGTGGTCGCCCGGCCGCTGAGCGGGAGCGCGACTTCCAGGACATCGGGGTCGACTCAGCTCGTCATGGGCGGCGAGCATCTGGGCGTAGGTGTGCCGGTAGTTGCCGTAGGACGGGAGGGTGAGCAGGTCCAGCACACCGCTTTCCAGCTGGGCCTGTGTGCGCTCGCGCGTGGTGTCGTCGTCGAGCGCCTCGGCGATGCAGCCCATCCAGAAGTCGAAGGTGTCGGGCACATTGGCCGGGAAGTCGACGAAGTAGACGTTGTGCCGCACATGGTCCCCGACCATCTCCCGGACGGTGTCCAGGGTGCGTACGGCGGTGTCAGACGACCGTGTCCCCGGACAGCGCCGACAGATGCTCCAGCAGGTCCGCCGAGAGTTTGAAGCCCACGGACATCAGCGCGGCGTCGAACTGCCGCGCTGCGATGTCGCCCTTCCCCGAGGGTCCCGTGGGGGAGGGCAGGCGGTGGGTGTGCCGGACGACCAGCGGTTCGAGACGGTGGATCACCGCCGCATGATTCCACGGTCGCGCGAGGCGGTGCATTCGGGTTTTTCGCCCCGGCCGCCCACCACCGGAGGCCGCCCATCCGCCGGGGCCCGCCCGTGCGTCAGCCCCCGCCCGTGCGTCAGCCCCCGCCCGTGCGTCAGTCCCTGTCCGTGCGTCAGGTTGCCGCCCGTGCGCCGAGGCGTTCGGCGATGTGGTCGCCGACGCGCAACGCGTTGGCGATCGCGGTCAGGGACGGGTTCACGGCTCCGATGCTCGGGAAGAAACTCGTGTCCACGACATAGAGGTTGTCGAGGTCATGGGCCTTGCACTGGATGTCCAGGGCCGAACTGCGCGGATCGTCGCCGAAGCGGACGGTGCCGGCCTGGTGGGCGGTGGCGCCGATGGGCATGCCCTTGTGCAGATAGAGGCTGTGGGGCAGCAGATGGTTCCGGTGCATGCCCAGACTGCTGAGCATCCCCTGCAGCTTGTGCCGCAGCCGGGTGACTCCGGCGATGTTGTTCCGCTCGTCCAGGGCCAGGTGGATACCGCCCTCGTGGTCCAGGGTGACCCGGTTGTCGGGCCGGGGGAGGTCCTCACCGCAGAGCCAGAAGTCGACCGCGTGGTGGGCCAGAGTCTCGAAGGGCAGGTCCGGTGCGGCGAGAGCGGCCCAGTGCGGGGCCTCGCCGCGGATCTGCTCGGCGTCCGACTTGCCGAGCATCTGGACACCGCCGAGCGGATAGTCCCAGTCGTCGGCGCCCAGGTACCAGTCGTTCAGCGCCAGTGTCTTCTGGAAGCGGGTGTCGTTGGGTTCGAGCGACACCGCCATCAACGCCAGGTTGTTGTGGCGCATGTAGTGGCGGCCGACGACGCCCGAGCTGTTGGCCAGCCCGTCCGGATGCCGGTCGCCGGCCGAACGCAGCAGCAGGGCCGCGGAGTTCACCGCCCCGCAGGCGACCACCACGATGTCCCCTCGGTAGCGCACGAGCCCCTGGTCGGCCTCGTCGGCCTGGTCGGCGAGTTCGGCGACGACGGCGGTGACGGTCCGTCCGCTGCCGTCGGTCTCCAGGCGCCGCACGGTGGCGCCCGTGACGAGGGTGACGTTGTCGTACCGCAGCGCGGGGTCGACACAGATGACCTGTGCGTCGGACTTGGCCAGCAGCAGACAGGGAAAGCCGTCGACGCGGTCGCAGCGGATGCATGCGCCGTCCCTGGTCGCGCGGCCTTGCGCGTCCTGGACCAGATCGACCCCCATGGGGAGGTGGAACGGGTGCAACCCCTGCTTCTCCAGATCGTCGTTGAGCCGCTGGATCCGCGGCTCGTGCCGGACCGGCGGATGAGCGTACGGGGCGCTCGCCGGCCCCTCGGTGGGATCCTCCCCATGGCGGCCGTGCACCCGGTACAGGTGCTCGGCCTGGGTGTAGTACGGCTCGAAGTCCGCGTAGTCCAGCGGCCAGGCGGGGGAGATGCCGTCGTGGTGACGCAGTTCGCCGAAGCCCTCGGGACGCAGGCGGAACAGGGCCGCGCCGTAGAACTTGGTGTTCCCGCCGACGTAGTAGTTGACCTCCGGCGGGAAGGCGTTGTCGTGCCGGTCGTACCAGACCTCGGGTGCTCGGTACTTGGCCCTGACGAAGACGGCGGAGGAGTCCCAGTTGTCGCGCTCCCGCGGCAGATAGTCGCCGCGTTCCAGGATGAGGACGCGTGCGCCGGTGGGGGCCAGTCGGTGGGCCAGGGTGCCGCCGCCCGCGCCGGATCCGATGACGATGACGTCGTAGTGCCGGTCGTCGGTCATGTTCCGGTTCCCCCCTTCACAGGACGGCGATCGGGTTGACGGGGGATCCGGTGGCCCCGGGGATCCGGAGCGGAGCGATGACGCACAGGAAGGACCAGTGCCCCCGTCCGGCACAGAGCGGCGTCAGGTCCTCGAACTGCAGATAGTCCAGCAGATGGATGCCCATGGCGTGCACGGCGAGCACATGGATCGGGAACGCGACCCCGGGGATCGCGCCGGGTGCGGCGTCGCTGTTGCTGTCGCAGCCCAGGACCGCGACCTCCCGCTCGGCGAGGAACTCCATCGCGGCGGGGTGGATACCGGCCCGCTCGCGCGCGGCGTCCCAGGGACCCATGGCCCTGCGGCGCCGGCGGTGCCCCACCCGCACGAACAGCAGGTCTCCCGGCTCCACCCGGACGTTCTGTGCGGCTTCCGCGGCCACGAGGTCCTCGGTCGTCACCTGGGCGCCGGGTTCGAGCCACGGCACCCCGTGCAGCGCGGGGATGTCCAACAGGACTCCGCGTCCGACGATGCCGTCGCGTGCCAGGTCGACGGAGAGCGCGGTGGCTCCGGACGGCGTGAGGCTGCTCGGCGGGGTGCCGCCGTAGAGGGTTCCCTCCCAGATGACGTGGCACAGTGCGTCGAGATGGCTGTCGACGTTGCTGTGCATGTTCATCGCCAGCCGGTCCCTGGCGAAGTGCAGCCCGTCGGCGGGCGATTCGGGCGGGACCGGGGCGGTCAGCCAGTGCCGGGCCGGGTCGGGGCAGTCGGGCTCCTCCCGTGTTTCCACCGGTGCGGCCATCGACACGGTGCGTCCGGTGCGGACTTCGCCCACCGCGCGCCGTACCAGCTCCGGCGTGATCCGGTCCAGGGCCCCTCTGGGGGTGGGGGCGGCGCCGGCCGCTCCGCGCAGGCGCCGGTACAGCGCCTCGAAGTCGTCCGGGCTGAGTGCGAGGGGATCGGTCATACCGGGGTGATGCGCCATGGGGGTGCTTTCTCGTCGTCCGGCGGGAGGTAGGACCGGTCGGCGGCCTCGTCGAGGGCGTCGTCGAGCGAGGAGGCGGCCATGATGAGCGAGAGATGGGTGAAGGCCTGGGGGAAGTTGCCCAACTGCTCGCCGCCGGGTCCGATCTCCTCGGCGAACAGTCCGACGTGGTTGGCGTAGGTCTGCATCTTCTCGAACGTGTAGCGCGCCTTGGCCAGTTGGCCCGAGCGTGCCAGGGCGTCGACGTAGAGGAAGGTGCAGAGGCTGAAGGTGCCTTCCTCGCCGCGCAGTCCGTCGGGGGAGGCGGCCGGGTCGTAGCGGTAGACCAGGCTGTCGGAGACCAGTTTGCGGTCGATGGCGTTCAGTGTGTTCAGCCAGCCCGGGCTCATGGGTGCGAGGAAACCCAGCCGGGGGACCAGGAGCAGCGACGCGTCCAGGACGTTGCTGTCGTAGTGCTGGACCAGTGCCTGTTCCTCCTTGCTCCAGCCGCGCTCCATGACCTGGTCGAGGATGGCGTCGCGGGCGGCGGTCCAGAGCGCGGTGTCCGCCGGTCGGCGCCACTCCTGGACCAGCCGCAGACCGCAGTCGAACGCCACCCAGCACATCACTCGGCTGTAGGTGAAGTCCTTGCGGCCGCCGCGGGTCTCCCAGATGCCCTCGTCGGGCCGGTCCCAGGAGTCGGCGAGCCAGTCCAGGGTGCGGCTGAGTCCCTTCCAGCCGTGGTAGCCCACATGCGTGCCGATCTTGCGGCCCTCGGAGATCGCGTACAGGGCCTCGCCGTAGATGTCCAGCTGGAGCTGGTCCGCCGCGGCGTTCCCGGCCCGGACCGGTGAGGAGCCCCGATAGCCCGCCAGGTGCGGCAGGATCTCCTCGGGCAGATGAGGGTCCCCGTCCACCCGGTACATGATCTGCAACGGTTCTCCGTCGGGCCCCGCCTGATCGTGCAGCCGGTCTCCCAGCCACCGGACGAAGGCGTTCGCCTCCTCGACGAAGCCGAGGTCGAGCAGGGCGCGCACCGACAGCGAACCGTCCCGGACCCAGGTGTAGCGGTAGTCCCAGTTGCGTTCCCCGCCGATCTGTTCCGGCAGGCCCATGGTGGCGGCGGCGATCGGGGCTCCGGTGGGGGCGTAGGTGAGCAGCTTCAGGGTGATGGCCGAGCGGTGCACCATGTCCGGCCACCGTCCCCGGTAGCGGCAGGTGTGGACCCATCGCTGCCAGAAGCCGATGGTCTTCCAGATCTCGCCGGACAGTTGCTCCTCGGTGGGCGGCGGGGGCGCGGACCCGCCCGGCTCGCAGACGGTGAAGACCGTGGCGGAGACCTGGCCCTCGCGCAGGGTCACCTCGCCGATGACGTCCTGTCCGTCGCGCCGCAGGGGAAAAGTGCTCTGCAGATGGGCGGTCATGCCCGGGGAGTGGAAGGAGGCGGTGTCCTCCCGCAGTTCGACGGTGTGCGCGGCTCGTGCGTAGTCGAACCGGGGGCGGCACTCCAGGGCGAAGCGGACCGTGCCGCGCACGGTCCGCACGGCCCGTACCAGGGTGTGGCGGTCACTGGCCCGGTGCGGGCGGTCGGCGGGCATGCAGTCGATCACTTCGCCCACGCCTTCGGCCGACATGAACCGGGTCACCAGCACGGCGCTGTCCGGGTAGTAGAGCTGCCGCCAGGTTCCGCCGTCCCCGCCCACCGGTGCCAGTCGGAAGTAGCCTCCGCGGTCGTGGTCGAGCAGGGACGCGAAGACACTGGGCGAGTCGAACCGCGGCGCGGCGAACCAGTCCACGACACCCTGAGCGGAGACCAGGGCGGCGGTCTGCAGATCACCCACCAGTCCGTGATCGGCGATCGGCGGATAGCGATCCATGGTCCCAATGTGGCCCATGAGGTGAGGGTGCGCGCGGCGAGTACGGGCGGTCTCGGCCCCGGGCGGCCGCCCGCGCCACCGCCCTGCCGGACGGCCCCCGTTTCCGCGACGCACAAGGAGTGAGCGCCGAAGCAGCGAACGCCGAGGCAGGGAACGCCGAAGCAGCGGACGCCGAAGGAGTGAAGGCGCGCCCGAGTCGGGTTTCGCGGCGCCCGGAGTGCTGCGCGAAGTGGTGTGGTCATGGGTGGTCGAGTGGTGTGGTCAGGGGTGACCGGCCGGAGAACCGAGGTGGTCCCGGCCGTGTTCCGGGGCGGTACCGACTGGAGGCGAGCGTGGGCACCAGCGTGGACGAGGCTTTGAGGACCGGCGGCATTGCGCTCCTGAAGGGGCAGAAGGCGTTGGTCACCGGCGCCAATTCCGGGATCGGCAAGGCCACCGCCGTCGGTCTGGGCCGGATGGGCGCCGACGTCGTCGTCAACTACGTCGCCGACGCCGACTCCGCGGATCAGGTGGTGCGGGAGATCGAGGCCTTCGGGGTGCGCGCCTACGCCCACCAGGCGGACGTCTCCCAGGAGGACCAGGTCGTCGGCATGGTGTCCCGCATGGTGGAGGAGCTGGGCACGGTCGACATCCTGGTCGCCAACGCCGGTCTGCAGCGGGACGCCCGCCTCAGGGACATGACCCTCGCGCAGTGGCAGAAGGTCCTGGACGTCAATCTCACCGGGCAGTTCCTGTGTGCGCGGGAGGTGACCAAGGAGTTCCTGCGCAGGGGAGTGGTCCCCGAGGTGTCGTCGTCCGCCGGGAAGATCATTTGCATGAGCTCGGTGCACCAGGTGATCCCCTGGGCCGGCCATGTGAACTACGCGGCTTCCAAAGGCGGCGTCCAGATGCTGATGGAAACCATGGCCCAGGAGCTGGCACCGCAGCGGATCCGGGTCAACGGAGTCGCACCCGGAGCGATCCGCACCCCCATCAACCGCAGCGCCTGGGACACTCCCCAGGCCGAGGCAAGCCTGCTGGAGTTGATCCCGTACGGCAGGGTGGGCCAGCCGGAGGACATCGCGCGGGCGGTCGGCGTACTGGCCTCCGACCTGCTCGACTACGTCGTCGGCGCCACTCTCTACGTCGACGGCGGTATGACCCTGTTCCCCGGCTTCGCCACAGGAGGCTGAACCCGCCGCTGATCGGATCCTCCTCCGGTGCCCCGCGTCCAGCGGACACGCACGTGTCGATCAGACACATCTGGGGACTCGGGGCTGCGTGTCGTCCAGGGAGACACGGAGGAGCCGATGACCGTCGAAGCCCGCTGCCCGATCCCGCGGTCTCCCGCGTGGGTCCCACCGGGTGTGTACGAGCCCCAGGACGACACCCGGCTGCTGACCTGGGCCCTGTGCCGGGAGCGGCTCGCCCCGGGGACGGAGGTCCTGGACCTGGGCACCGGTACCGGGGCGCTCGCGCTGACGGCCGCACGGCTCGGCGCGCGGGTCACCGCGGTCGACATCTCCTGGCGGGCGGTGTTCGCGACCCGGGTGAACGCGCTGCTCAGCCGGCAGAACATCAGCGTGCGCCGTGGTGACCTCACCTCGGCGGTGCCCGGACGCAGCTTCGACCTCGTGGTCAGCAATCCGCCGTACGTCCCGTCGCCCTGCCGCGCGGTTCCCCGGGGCGCCGCGCGTGCCTGGGACGCCGGGTGGGACGGCCGTATGGTGCTCGACCGCATCTGCGCTGCCGCGACCACACTGCTGCGCCCGCACGGTGTCCTGCTCATGGTGCAGTCGGCGTTGTGCGGGGTCGAGGACACGCTCGCGCGGCTGACCGGGGAGGGACTGAGCGCCACGGCCATGGACCGTACGAGGGTGCCCTACGGCCGGGTACTGCTCTCTCGGCTGACCTGGCTACGGCAGCGCGGCCTGACGGGCGACGACATGGTGGAAGAGCTGGTGGTCATCCGTGCCGTACGAACGTGAAGCCGTGTCGCGCGGGCGGGAACGCGTCTGCCGTATCCGGGCCGATCGGGACGGTCCGTTGCTGGTCGAGGGGCCGGTGGAGATCATCGGCCCGGACGGCGAGCGGGTGGTGAGCCGGCGGTTCCTGGTGGCCGTCTGTACCTGTCGGCGCAGCCGTACCTATCCCTGGTGCGACACCAGCCACCGTCGCCGGGAGAGGCCCCTGAACGATCCCGGACCGGCAGGAGGAGAGGATCCCGGACCCTCAGGAGGGGAGACGCAGGAGTGACGATCACCCGGTCCGAACCGCGCCGGTGCAGCCCGTCCCTGCCGTACGCCAGGGGACCGCTCTCGCACGCGGTGGCGACCGCCCTGCGCGAGGGGAGCGCCCCTGCCACCCCGTCGGAGGACGGCGAGCCCTACGGGGAGGATCTCCAGCTCGCGCTCTATGTGCTGTACGAGCTGCACTACGAGGGATTCGACGGGGTCGACGACGACCGTGAATGGGATCCCGCGCTGCTCGCCCTCCGCCGCGCCCTCGAAGAGCGGTTCCAGGCCGCTCTGCGGGCCGACGTCCCCGTTGCCGGCGTCGGCTCCCGGCAGGCCCTCGACGAACTCCAGGCCGAGCCGGTCGGAGACGACGGCACCGGCGTCTCCCACTTCCTGAGGAACCAGGGCCGGCTGGAGCATCTGCGGGAGTACGCGGCGCTGCGGTCGCTGTACCACCTCAAGGAGGCCGATCCGCACGCCTGGGTGATCCCCCGGCTGCACGGCCGGGCCAAGGCGGCCATGGCGGCCGTGGAGTTCGACGAGTTCGGGGCGGGACGGGCCGACGAGATCCACGCGGGACTCTACGCGGATCTGATGCAGGACCTGGGGCTCAGCACGGCCTACGGGTACTACCTGGATGCCGCCCCCGCCGAGCTGCTCGCCACGGTCAACCTGATGTCGCTGTTCGGCCTGCACCGGGGCCTCAGGGGCGCCCTGACCGGCCATTTCGCGGCCGTGGAGGTGACCTCGTCCCCGGGGTCGCGCCGTCTGGCGGAGGCCCTGCGCCGGGTCGGCGCGGGCGCGGCGGCCACGCGCTTCTACGAGGAGCACGTGGTGGCGGACGCGGTCCATGAGCAGGTCGTACGCCACGATGTGGTCGGCGGGCTGCTGGAGAGCGAGCCCGGCCTGGAGGCCGATGTCGTGTTCGGCGTCCGGGCCACGGACTTCCTGGAGGACCGGCTCGCCGCGTACCTGCTCAAGGCGTGGCGCGGAGGGGGCTCCGCCCTGCGGACGGGACCACTGCCGCCGGTACGGGAGGCCCGCCGGGCCGACGACGGGGAACCCGGCCGCGGCACCATCTGACCGGCGGGGCCGGGGAGCGCGGCCCCGTGGGCCCCGTGGCGGAGATTCGGGGGACGGACGTCAGGGAGGGGCCTAGCGGTCCTGTTCGGCGCGCTCGGCGTTCCGCTTCTTGATGCGGGCGGCTTCCTTGCGGACCTCGGCCTGGGTGGCGCGTTCCTTCTCCAGCCACTCGGGCCGGTCCTCCTTGAGCGCGTCGATCTGCTCGGTGGTGAGGGCCTCCGCGACCCCGCCACGCGCCAGACCCGCGATGGACACGCCCAGCTTCGCCGCCACCACCGGGCGAGGGTGCGGTCCGTTGAGCCGCAGCTCCCGCAGCCACTCCGGCGGATTCGCCTGGAGCTCGTTCAGCTCGGCGCGCGAGACGACACCCTCCTGGAACTCGGCGGGGGTGGCGGGGAGGTACACACCCAGCTTCTTCGCCGCGGTCGCGGGCTTCATCGTCTGGGCGGTCTGGTGCGACTTCATGGTGTCAAGACTATCCGCCGGGTAAGGGTCCGCCGACCACGCCCGGTAACCTGGCGGGGTGACAGGCTCGGAAGCAACCTCCTCGTTCCGGCTCGCGTACGTCCCCGGGGTGACGCCCGCCAAGTGGGTGCGGATCTGGAACGAACGCCTGCCCGACGTCCCGCTCAGGCTGCTCCAGGTGCCGGCGGCCGAGGCCCCTGGCGTGCTCCGCGACCGCGAGGCCGACGCGGGACTCCTGCGGCTGCCGGTGGACCGCACCTTCTTCAGCGCGATCCCCCTCTACACCGAGACGACGGTCGTCGTCGTCCCCAAGGACCACCTGGTGACCGCCGTGGAAGAGGTGTCCCTGGGGGACCTCGCCGACGAGGTCGTGTTCCACCCCCTCGACGACGTCCTCGGCTGGGAGCAGCCGCCCGGGCTGCCCGCGTTCGAGCGGCCCGCCACGACGGAGGACGCGATCGAGCTGGTGGCGGCGGGTGTGGGGCTCCTGGTCGTCCCGCAGTCGCTGGCGCGGCTGTACCACCGCCGTGACCTCACCTACCGGACCGTGGTGGACGCCCCCCAGTCGGGTATCGCTCTCTCCTGGCCCGAGGACGCGACCACGGACCTGGTCGAGGACTTCATCGGGATCGTGCGCGGACGGACGGTGAACAGCACGCGGGGGCGCACCCCGGCCCAGGCCGCCGCGCAGCCGAAGCAGTCACGCACCGACGCGGCCGGTGCCCGGCGCCAGCCTGCGGCCGGGAAGACGGCGGGGAAGACGGGACGGGCGGGGAAGCCCGCGGGCACCACGGGCAGGAGTGCGCGGAGCGGTTCCGGGGGAGCCCAGAGCAGCCGGCGCGGCAAGCCCCGCCGCCGGTCGTAGACGCGCGACACCGACCCCGGCGGACACACGACACCGGCACCGACCCTGGCGCCGCGATGCGCTCGACGGTGCCCCGTCCTGCGCGCACCGGTGCCGGCGCCGCATCCCGCCTCACCACGTGTCCACGAAACCGCGCCTCCGTTCGTCCTCCGGCCCCGCCCAGTCCTCCAGCGCCGCGAGGATCCACTCCCGTGACATGGCCGGATCGATCACCGCGTCGATCTCCAGCGCGGCTGCCGCGTTGACGGCCTTGCCGCGCTCGTACAGCTCCGCGACCCGTGCCTCGAACACACGGGCCCGTTCCTCCGGGTCCTCGATGGCGGCCAGTTCCCTGCGGTAGCCGAGGCGGACCGCACCCTCCAGACCCATGCCGCCGAACTCGCCCGTGGGCCAGGCCGCGGTGGCCAGCGGAGCGTGGGTGGAACCGCCCATCATCGCCATCGCGCCCAGGCCGTACGCCTTCCGCAGAACCAGGCTCACCAGCGGCACCCGCAGGTTGGCGCCGGTGACGAAGAGGCGGGCGAAGTGACGTACCGTCGCCGTCCGTTCGGCGTCCGGTCCCACCATGAAGCCCGGTGTGTCGCACAGCGAGACGACCGGCAGCCCGAACGCGTCACAGAGCTGGAGGAAGCGGGCGGCCTTGTCGGCGGCGTCACGGTCGACGGCCCCGCCGAGGTGCGCCGGATTGTTCGCGATCAAGCCCATCGGGCGGCCCCCGATCCGGACCAGACACGTCAGGACGCCCACCCCGAAGGGCCGCCGCAGCTCCAGCACCGCACCGGTGTCCGCCAGCGCCCCGATCACCGTACGCACGTCGTACGCCCGACGGCGGTTCTCCGGGACGGCGTGACGCAGCAACCGGGCGTCGGGCGCCTCCCAGCTCTCCTGCGGCCCCCGGAAGTACGAGAGGTATCGCCGGGCCGCATCCACCGCCTCCGCCTCGTCGGCGGCCTCGACGTCCACCACCCCGCCCGCGGCCTGGACCGCGCGCGGCCCCACCTCCTCGGGGCGGTACACGCCGAGCCCGCCGCCCTCGATCATCGCCGGTCCGCCCATGCCGATCGTGGCGTCGGGCGTGGCGATCACGACGTCGCAGCAGCCGAGGAGGGCCGCGTTGCCCGCGAAACAGCGCCCCGAGGCGATGCCGACCAACGGGACACTGCCGCTGAGGCGGCCCATCCGTTGGAACGTGGTCACGTCCAGGCCCGCCACGGCCGTGGTGTCCGTGTCCCCGGGCCGCCCCCCGCCGCCCTCCGCGAACAGCACCACGGGCAGCCCGCGTTCCCCGGCGATCCGGAGCATCCGGTCGGTCTTGCGGTGGTTCTGCAGTCCCTGGGTGCCCGCCAGGACCGTGTAGTCGTACGACATCACCACGCACGGTGCGCCGTCCACCCGCCCGGTGCCGGTGACCATGCCGTCCGCGGGCGTCGACCGGATGAGGTCCTCCAGCGAACGCCGGCGCCGCTGCGCGGCGATCGCGAGCGCGCCGAACTCGGTGAACGACCCCTCGTCGCACAGGTCGGCGATGTTCTCGCGCGCCGTACGACGGCCGAGCGCATGGCGCTGCGCCACGGCCTCCGGCCGGTTCTCGTCCAGGCCGAACGCATGCCGCCGGACGGCCTCGGCGAGATCGGGCCGTACGGCGTCCGGGTCCAGGAGCGGCGCGCCGTCGTCCTCAAGGGGTCCGTCATCCGTGATGTCCAGCTCCAGCAGGGGGCGGCCCTCGCCCACGGTGTCGCCCACGCGCGCGTGCAGGGCGCGTACGACTCCCGAGCCCGGAGCGCGCACGACGTGCTCCATCTTCATCGCCTCCAGCACCAGCAGCTGCCCGTCCGCGCGCACCGTCTCGCCCGGTGCGACCCCGACGGAGACCACCGTGCCGCTGAGCGGTGCGGTCACGGTGCCGCCGGTCGCCGAGCCGTCGGCCGGGGCCGGCTCGTCGGGCACCAGCTCCGGCAGACACTGCTGGACGAAGCCCGTGTGCGCCCAGAAGTCCGGCCGCTCCAGCACCGCCCGCAGCAGCGGGATCGACGTCCGCACGCCCTCCACCGTGAACTCTCCGAGTGCCCGTCGCGCCCGGGCACTGGCCGCCTCCCAGCCGCCCTGCGGAACGTGCGCCACCACCTTCGCGAGCAACGAGTCGTAGCGCACGCCCACGTCGGCGCCGGTCCGAAGTGCTGTGTCGACGCGCACCCCCGGTCCTGTCGGTACCTCGAAGCGGGTCAGCCGCCCTGCCGACGGCCGGACAGCGCCGTCGGCGGCTGCCACCTCGGCGTTGACCCGGGCCTGCACCGCGAACCCGCGCGGCGGCGGAGGTGGGCCCGCGAGGCCCAGCGACGCGAGCGACTCGCCCGCCGCCAGGCGCAGTTGGACGGCCACCAGATCGACGCCCGTCACCTCCTCGGTGACCGTGTGCTCCACCTGGAGCCGTGGGTTGGCCTCAATGAAGTGGAACTCCGCGTCCCGCACCAGGAATTCGAAGGTGCCGAGCCCCGTGTAGCCGGTGGCGCGGGCCAGGCGCAGCGCGGCCGCCAGAAGCTTCTCGCGCACGGAATCGGGGAGTTCCGGTGCCGGTGCGATCTCGATGAGCTTCTGGTGGCGGCGTTGCGTGCTGCAGTCCCGCTCCCACAGATGGGCGACGGCGCCGCTCGTGTCACCGAGGATCTGCACCTCGATGTGCCGGGCGCCCTCCAGCAGCCGCTCGACGTACAGCGTGTCGCGACCGAACCCCGTCCGCGCCTCGGAGCGGCAGCGCTCCCAGGCCTCCTCCAGCTCACCGGCCGTGCGTACCACCCGCATCCCGCGCCCGCCGCCCCCGCCGACCGCCTTGATCATCAGCGGTCCGCCGTGCAGGAACTCCCGGGCCTCCGGCAAGGTCGTGCCGCCGCCCGGCAGTACGGGCACGCCGCAGTCCGCGGCGAGCGCACGCGCGCGTGCCTTGTCGCCGAAGAGCGCGAGGACGTCCGGTGCGGGGCCGACGAAGGTGACGCCCTCGGCGGCGCAGAGCCGGGCCAGCTGCGGATCCTCGCTGAGGAAACCGTAGCCCGGGTGCAGAAAGCCGCAGCCGGCCGAGCGCGCGGCCGCCACCAGCGCCCGCGCGTCCAGATAGTCGCCGACCGGCACGGCCTCGTCGGCGTGCCGGGTGTGCGGATCGTCGCCGTCCGCATACACGGCGACCGTCCGCAGGCCCAGTTCGGCGGCGGCGCGCAGCACCCGGACGGCGATCTCACCGCGGTTCGCGACGAGCACGGCGGCAGAGCCCATGAATCCCTCCCCGATCGAGTTTCTCGACAGTCAGCTCACGGCCGTGCGGCCGATCGACTCCACCAGCGGCAGCAGCCGGTGCGGCACTCGCTCGCGCAGTGCCACCTCCGTGCGGGTGCGTACGACCCCCGGCAGGCTGATCAGAGCCTGGATGACGTCCTCCAGGTGTGCGTTGTCCCGTGCCACGACCCGGGTCATCAGATCACCGCCCCCGGTGATCGAGAACGCCTCGACGATCTCCGGCACGGCCGCGAGCGCGTCGCCCACATCGTCCAGGTGCCCCTGAGTGACCTCGATGTGCACGAACGCGAGCACCGGGTGGCCGAGCGCGGCGGGGGACAGGAAAGGGCCCGTACCGGTGATCACCCCGTCACGCTCCAGGCGGTCCAGCCGGGCCTGCACCGTGCCGCGGGCGACGCCCAGGATCCGGGCGTACTCCCGCACGCTGGTGCGCGGCTGCTGAATCAGCAGCCGCAGGATGTGGGTGTCGAGTTCGTCCACGGCCATGGTCCGTTGGCCTTTCGTGCGCAGGACTGGATCCGGCGTGACTGTACCAATGGCCCAGTCGACAGGCAGCCGCTTGAGCCACTGCCTTACTGATGCTTTCCTGATGCGTATCAATGGCGCCGCGCAGCGCAGGACCGGTGACGAAGCCGGAAACCGTGCCCGCGGCGCCATTCCCATGTCCGGGCGGCACACAGACATGCAGGGGCGGGTCTCCCACGGTGAAGAAGATGTTCATGGCTCCGGATCCGGGGCTGTTCCGGCTGCGGGTCTCGCTGCGCGCGGTGCTCGGCATCGGCCTGGGCGTGGCGGTGTGCGAGGGGGCCGGACTGTCCCTGCCCGCCTCGATCACCGGCGGACTCGCCGCGCTCCTCGCGCTGTTCACGGTCGCCGACCCGACGGTGCGGGGCCAGGCGGCCACCACCGCGCTGCTGCCCGTCGTCGGACTCCCCGTCCTCACGCTCGCGACCGCCCTGCACGGGGCGCCCGCGGTGCGGGACGCGGCGTGGCTCGCGGTGGTCTTCGCCGGTGTGTACGCCCGCCGCTGGGGGCCACGGGGCAATGCGCTCGGCATCTTCGCCTTCATGACGTTCTTCGTCGCGCAGTTCCTGCACGCCGTCCCGGATCGGCTGCCGGAGCTGTTCGCGGCCGTGGCGCTGTCGCTGGCCGCCGCGGCGGCGGTCCGGTTCGGCCTGTGGTGCGTCGAACGCCGCAGGCCGCTGCCCACCGCGCCCGCGCCGCTGGGCGGGCGGGGACTGGCCCGGCCGGCCACCCGGCAGGCCTTCCAGGCAACGGCCGCGTGCGCCTTCGCGGTCGCCGCAGGCCAGGTGCTGTCGCACGAGCGCTGGTACTGGGCCGTCGGCGCCACCTGGTGGATCTTTGTGAACACCGCCTCGCGCGGCGAGACACTGATCCGCGGCTTCCGGCGCGTCGTCGGCACGGTGACCGGCATCGTCGTCGGGCTGCTGGTCGCCGTGCCGCTGCACGGTGCCCCTGCCCCCACGGCCGTGCTCATCGCCGCCTGTGTGTTCGGGATCTTCTACACGGCGGCGTTGTCCTACAGCTGGATGATGTTCTTCGTCACCGTCATGGCCGGCCTGCTGTACGGCCTGCTCGGCGTCCTGCACGCCGGTCTGCTCGGTCTGCGCCTCGCGGAGACGGGCGTCGGGGCGCTCGGTGCCGCGCTCGCCGTCGCGTTCGTCCTGCCGATCACCACCCACGAGGTCACCGACCGGTGGGTGCGCCGGGCCGTGCACGCCGTCCACGGCTGCACCGCCGCGGCGGCGCGACGGCTCGCGGGCGACACGGAGGCGGACCCCGCGTCCCGCGCCGCCGAGTTGGAAGCGCTGCTCGCGCGGGTACAGGGAGCCCTCGCGCCGCTGGTGCACCCGCTGAATCCGCTGCGGGCGCGCAAGGCGCGGGCCCTGCAGGTGCTCGCCCTGCTCGACGTGTGCGCCCGGGAGACGCGTGGCCTGGTGGCCGTGGCCGCCGACCCCGACGCCTCGCACGACGCCCGCCTCACCGCCGCGTGCCGGCGGGTCGAGGCCGCGGTGGAGGCACTGTTCGGCGCGGTGCCCCAGCGCGTTGTCGCACCGCATCCGGGCGTCCCCGGCCATCACCCGGGCGCCGAGCAGGCCCTCGGCCACCTCCACGGCCTGGAACGGGCCCTGCTCGCGCTGGCCGCACCACTGGGCGGCTCGTCGCCCGCCCGGGCCTGACTTCCCCACCTCCCGTCCTTTGGTCTAGACCTGCTGCTACCGTCGTCCCGGCGGAGCACCGAGGAGAGGGGACGGCATGGCGGACGGCGGCGGACGGCGGGCGTACATCGGTTCGTTCACGACGGCGGGAGGGCGAGGCATCCTCACGGCCGCCGTCGATCCGGACAGCGGAGCGCTGACCGTCCTCGGTGCGTACGACGGGCTGCCCGACCCGTCCTGGCTGGCTCTGTCCGGGAGCGTGCTGTACGCGGTCAGCGAGCGGCCCGACGGCGCGGTCGCCGCGTACCGCCGCTACGGCGACCGGCTCGAACCCGCCGGTCCACCGGTCCCTGTCGGCGACGGACCCACGCATCTGAGCCTGCACGCCGGCCACCTCCTGACCGCCGACTACGGCTCCGGCAGCGTCACCGCCGTCCCCCTGCGCGCTGAAGGGGCCTTGGCGGAGAGCGCCTCGGGCGTGCTCCGGCATCGAGGCGCCGGGCCCGACCCGCGGCGGCAGGAGGGGCCACATGCCCATCAGGTGCGGCCCGACCCCAGCGGCCGCTGGGTCGTCAGCGTCGACCTGGGCACGGACTCGATCCGCGTCTGCGCACTTCAGGACAACACCCTGCGGCTGCATCGGGAGACGCCGCTGCCCGCCGGGTCGGGACCGCGCCATCTGGCCTTCCATCCGGACGGCGACCGCGCCTACGTCCTCAACGAGCTGACGCCGACCGTCACCGTCTGCCGCTGGGACGCCGAGGCCGGGGCCCTCGAACCGGTCACCGAGACACCGGTGCTGCCTCAGGCGCCCACGGGCGACGCCTACCCGTCGGGGATCGTCGCCTCACCCGACGGGCGCTTCGTGTGGACCGCGACCCGAGGACAGGACCTGCTGTCCGTGCTGGCCGTCGAGGGCGACGGGCTGCGGCCGGTGGCCGCGGTGCCGTGCGGGGGCGTCTGGCCGCGTGCGATCGCCCTGTCGGCGGGTTTTCTCTACGTCGCCAACGAGCGGTCCGGGGACGTGACCTGGTTCGCGCTGGACCGGGAGACCGGCCTGCCGCGGCGCGGCGGTTCGGTGGAGGCTCCGGCGGCCTCCTGCGTCGTCTTCGGCTGACGGCCTCTCCTCTGGCCCCGCCCGTTCTCGCCCGTTCTCATCGGTTCTCGTCTGTTTTTGTCCGTCCGTGTCCTGCCTCGGCAGTTGTCCCGCGGCCTGGTCAGGCAGAAGGGCCCGCTCCCGTGAGGGAAGCGGGCCCTGGTCGTACAGGTGCTCTTGTGCGGGGCTCAGCGGGCCGGCGCGCCCTGCGGCTGCTGCGGGGCGATGCCGAGCGCCGTCGTGTACTTGGCGAGCGCCAGCTTGCCGACGGCCGGGTACGCGCCCAGAGCCTCGGCGGCGGGGCAGCCCGCCTCCTCGGCGGCCGCGTTCAGCAGACCGGCCTCCAGCTCCGGGCCGATCAGGTACGGGGCCAGCGCGAGCTGCTGCGAGCCCGAGGCGCGCAGCTGCTCCGCGACGGCCGCGATCGAGCCTTCCTGGTCCAGCGCGGCCGCCATCACCGGCACGGCGAGCCGTGCGGCCAGCAGCATGCCCGTGATCCCGGCCGCCTGGACGGCCTCGTCGCCGCCCACGGACGCGAGGATGATGCCGTCCGCGGCCGTCGCCACGGTGAACAGGCGGGCGCGGTCGGCGCGGGCGAGGCCGGCCTCCGACAGGCGTACGTGCAGCGCCTCGGCGAGCAGCGGGTGCGGGCCGAGGGCATCGGTGAGGTCGGCCGCGACACGGCTGTCCATCACGGCCTGACGGACCCGGCGCAGCAGCGCGCTGTCCGGACCGGCCAGCAGGGGCACCACGACGGCGACGGGGCCCTCGGGCGCCTTGGCCTCCACGCCGGCCGCGATCGCCTGCTCGTAGCGGGCTGTGCGCTCCTCGGCGGTGCGGCTGAGGACGGACTGCAGCGTGGGGAACTCGGACTCATCCCCATCCACGTAACCGATCCGCGCGTCGAGACCGGGCAGCTCGGAACGCGCGATGCTCACAACCTCCTCGGCGAGGCTGCGAATGGCGGCGCTGGGCGCGCCCGGCACCGCGAGGACGAGCGCGGGCGCGCCTTCGGGAGCCGCCAGCGGTTCGGGTCGGCGGTGCCGCCCCGGCTGGCGGGGTCGCGGCATTCGTACAGGCAGGCCAGATGCGGGCCCAGTGGGGGAGCTCATGGCGCCGCATGCTACTGGCTTTGTGGGCTCCCCTGTTCGGGGAGGGTGCAGGTGAGCGGTATCCGTCCGGTTTTGTCTGATGAGTTACGTACGGATGAGAAGTGATCGATACCGTGTGACTTTCCCGTCGCGCCCCTGAGTATCGACCCACTCCCGACAAGGAGGACCACTCGCCCTTTTCGGTCGTGAGGCGCAGCGATCGTTCGCCGTACGGCAGTTTGAGCGCGTCGCCCGCCGGTGCGCGTACGACCCGGCGCCGTACGGCGGTCGTCCTGGGAGGGGACCTGCCGAGCGTGCGGAAGCCGGAGTGCCGATTCCTCCTGGCGCGGCGTCAGGAGCGCGTCTCTCATACGGAACAGGTCACCGGTCAGGGCGGCTCAGGGCCGCCGGGAGAGGGGCCGCGGCGCCCTCTCGATCACGGCCGCCCGCGAGACCCGCAGACGTTACGGCAGACGCCAGTCCACCGGCTGTGCGCCCTGCCTGAGCAGCAGGTCGTTGGCGCGGCTGAACGGGCGCGAGCCGAAGAAGCCGCGGTCCGCCGACATCGGCGACGGGTGCGCCGACTCGACCGACGGCAACTCGCCGAGCAAGGGCCGCAGATTGCGGGCGTCACGGCCCCACAGGATGGACACCAGCGGCTTTCCGCGTGCCGCCAGCGCCCGGATCGCCTGCTCGGTGACCTCTTCCCAGCCCTTGCCCCGGTGTGCCGCGGGACGGCGCGGGGCCGTGGTCAGCGCCCTGTTGAGCAGCAGCACGCCCTGTTGAGTCCACGGTGTGAGATCGCCGTTGGACGGCTGGGGCAGGCCCAGATCGGTGTTCAGCTCCCGGAAGATGTTGATCAGGCTCCCCGGCAGCGGACGGACGTCCGGGGCGACCGAGAACGACAGCCCCACCGCGTGTCCCGGGGTCGGATACGGATCCTGTCCGACGATCAGGACGCGGACGTCGTCGAAGGGCTGCTGGAAGGCTCGTAGGACGTTCGGCCCCGCGGGGAGGTAGGTACGCCCCGCGCCGATCTCCGCGCGCAGGAAGTCGCCCATCTCGGCGATCCTTCCGGCCACGGGTTCCAGGGCCTTCGCCCAGCCGGTTTCGACGATCTCATGCAACGGTCGTGGTGCCACGAGCGTCACCCTACTGCCGGGCGCACGCCGACGATCAACCGGTGGTCCGAGGGCGACCGGGAGTGATCGGGCGGGTCACGAACGAGGCAGGGGACGGGCGGATGTGACCGAGCGCAACCGAGCGCGAGTCCTTCCTCTCAGGAGCCCGGGCGTAAGTCCCTCCTCTCAAGGGCCGTTTCAGGTGTCGCCGTCGTGGCGTCAGGGGCTGCCTCAGAGGCCGCGGTCCTGCCTGTGTCGGATCAGGCGATCACCGCCGCCCGTACGCACAGTACGTCCGGTAGATGGGACGCGAGCTGCTGCCAGCTGTCCCCGTCGTCCGCCGACGCGTACAACTCGCCGTTGCGATTGCCGAAGTACACGCCCGCGGGGTCCCCGTCGTCCGTGCACAGGGCGTCGCGCAGCACCGTGCCGTAGTGGTCCTCGTCGGGCAGGCCGGCCATGAGCGGTTCCCAGCTCCTGCCCGCGTCCGCCGTCCGGAAGACGCGGCACCGGTGGCCTGCCGGGACCCGGTCGGCGTCCGCGTTGATCGGGAAGACGTACACCGTGTCCCCGCGATGCGGATGGGAGGCCGCGGCGAAGCCGAACGTGGAGGGCAGCCCGCCGCCGATGTCCGTCCAGTGCCCGCCCCCGTCGTCGCTTCTGTAGACCCCCCAGTGGTTCTGCAGATACAGCCGGTCCGGGACCGCCGCGTCCTGTGCGATCTTGTGGACGCACTGGCCGAACTCCGGGTTCGGATCGGGCAGGAAGACCGCGGACACACCCGAGTTGGACGGCTCCCAGCTCACGCCGCCGTCCTGGGTCCGGAACACCCCGGCCGTCGACACGGCGACCGTCACGGCCTTGGGGTCCCGCTTGTCGGTCACCACCGTGTGCAGGCCCTCGCCCCCACCGCCCGGCACCCATCTGCCGCGCGTCGGGTGCTCCCACAGAGGACGCACCAGCTCGAAGCTCTCGCCGCGGTCCTCCGAGCGGTACAGCGCGGCCGGTTCCGTGCCCGCGTACACGACGTCCGGCTCCGCGGCCGCCGGGTGCAACTGCCACACGCGCTCCAGCGAAGCGCCCGTGTTCTGGGGGAACTTGACGGCCGGTCGGGCCGGCTCGGCCCAGGTGCGGCCCAGGTCGTCGGAGTGGAAGACGGACGGTCCCCAGTGCGAGCTGTCCCCTCCGACCAGCAGGCGCGGGGTCGCGCCACGGGTGTCGATGGCGACCGAGTAGATCGCCTGCGCGTTGAAGTACGGACTGTCGTCGAACTCCCATGCGCCGCCCCGTCGCCGCGCGATGAACAGTCCCTTGCGTGTGCCCACGGTGAGCAGTACGTCGGCCATGCCGGCCACCTCCGAAACGCCGTTGTTCCAGACACGGGCCAGTCTGCACCCAGGCACTGACAGTCACCCCCAGACGCCTCGTTCGCGCAGGTCATATGCCGTGTTGCCGAACGACGGAGCGGGATCGACCCGGGGGCCGGAGCCGGGCGCGGGAGACATCACGTGAGCAGCGGCGGCCCGCCTCTCGTATGGGAGGGCGTTCGGGGGTATCCGTGTGTGCGTGAGAAGGAGGGCGTCGATGAGGCGGCTGCCATCGATGACGGCGTTCCGCGGTCCCAGGGTGTGGTGGTGGCGGTGGCGGCACAATCCGCTGCGGCGCCGCAGCGATGCGCTGGAGGCCTGGGTCGTCCTCACCGTGTGGGTGGTGTCCTTGGTCGGGGGACTGCTGGCGGGGCTGGCGGCGACGCACTCCGTGGAGCACGGCCTGGCCCAGGAGCGGGCCGAGTGGCGCCCGGTCGTGGCCCTCCTCACCGAGGACGCGCCGAAGGCGACGGCCTCGACCGCGTCCGGTGCGGGACGTGTCTGGGCGGATGTGCGCTGGACCGGGACCGACGGCCGCTCCCACGCAGGCGAGGCGCGTGTGGCCGCCGGAAGCCGGACGGGCACGACCGTCACCGTGTGGACGGACGGCAACGGCTCCCTGGTGAGCAGGCCCGCCTCCCAGTCCGAGGCGCAGATGCGCGCGGCGATGGTCGGCGTGCTGGTCGGGGCCAGTGTTGCGGCGGTTCCGTACCTGGGCGGCCGCGTCGTCCGCGAACGCCTGGAACGGCGCCGCATGGCGCAGTGGGACGAGGCCTGGGCGCGCTTCGGCCCGACGTGGGGTCGTAAGACGGGCTGACCCGGCCCGGGCCGGGTCGAGCGGTCCCCGGGGCGCAGACGACTGCGTCCCTGAACAGTGCGGCTGCTGTCGGCCGGCGTCGCGAGCGGCCTCGTCCGCTCGGCCGTCACCGACACCTGCGGGATGGCCCGCCTGCTCGGCAAGCTCCCGCACAACCGGCCGCGCGGCGCGGGCCTGGACGCCACTCTCGCTCGGCTGCGCGAGCGCTGACGGGCACGGCGGCGGATACGGTCGCGCCCCGGGCGCGCCGCGACCGCATGCACGGGGGAGACGGCAGGCGGCTCAGACAGGCTGCTGATTCCGAGGCGGTTGCCGCTGTGCGTCGTGCTGCGCGACGGTCATGGCCGCCGCGTCGTACCGCGCGGCGGCCATGAGGGACTGCCAGTCCGGGAGCTTCACCACCGTCCGGCCGAGCGAGAGCCCGAGCTCGGCTTCCGCCCGCTCGATCGCCAGCCACCCCGGCCACTCGACAGGAGTGAGCCCGTCCGCCCGCAGCAGCGGGAGCGCGTCCTCGGGCACCATCCGCCCCATGAGCCCGGAGGCGTCCTCCAGCAGGGAGGCAACCGTCTCCTTGGCGCAGGGCCGGTTGGTGCCGATCACGCCGGTGGGACCTCGCTTGATCCAGCCGGCCACATACTCGCCCGGTGAGGCGGCCCCGTCCCGCAGCACTCGCCCCGAACTGTGCGGCACGGTGCCGCTCTTCGCGTCGAACGGCAGCCCCTCCAGGGGCACCCCGCGATAGCCGACCGAACGCAATACGAGTTGGGCCTCCACGTCCTCGTAGCGCCCGGTGCCCTCGACCCCGCCGGTGCCGTCGGGGATCGTCCGTTCGAAGCGCACCGCGCCCACACGGCCTTCCCCGGGCTCCGGGCTCAGCTCCAGCGGGCAGGTGCCCTCGGCCGTGAGCAGCTCCACCGGCCGCAGGAAGAACCGCAGCCGGATCCGGCGGGGAGCGCCGCGCGGGGGTGTCCCGGCCCATGTGCGCAGCACCTCGATATTGCGGCGCTGGGCGGCCGGCAGCCCGGACGGGTCGAGGTACGCCGGGTCGAGCGCCAGTTCTTCCTCGTCCACGATCACCTCGGTGTCCGGCAGGGTGCCCAGTTCGCGCAGCTCCTTGGTGGTGAACCGGGCCTGCGAGGGGCCGCGCCGGCCCACCATGTGGATCTCCGTGACCTGGCTGGCGGCCAGCGCCGTGAGCGCCGCCTGCGGCATGTCGGTGGGGCTCAGCTCCGTCACCCCGCGGGCGAGGATCCGGGTCACGTCCACCGCGACGTTCCCGACGCCGATCACCACGGCCGTCCGCGCGCCGAGCACGAAGCCGTCGGCGACAGAGTCCGGGTGCGCGCTGTACCAGGACACGAAATCCGTCGCCGACCAGCTGCCGGGCAACTCCTCGCCCGGAATGCCCAGATGCCGGTCGGTCGCGGCCCCCACGCAGTAGACCACCGCGTGGTAGAGCTCGCGCAGCCGGGCGGGCGGCACCCCGCCCGCGCCCACCTCGACACCGCCGAGGAACCGGATCCGCTCGTGTTCCAGAACCGCGCGCAGGTTGTTCTGCAGCGACTTGATCTTCTCGTGGTCGGGCGCCACTCCGTAGCGGACCAGCCCGTACGGGCAGGGCAGCCGGTCGAGGACGTCGACACGTACCTCCGGGTCCTGCTGGACAAGGCTCTGGGCGGTGTAGACCCCGCTCGGCCCGGAGCCGACGACGGCGACATTCAGCACGGCGGAACTCCCTCGCTGAGGAGATCGCTGGTGGCTCCAGCATCGCACCGCGCACGACGGGAGGGGAGGGCGGTCGTGGCACTGGGCCGACGGAGTGCGGAGCGGGTTCCTGCCGTGCGTGGCTCTTCGCATGGTATGTGATCGCTCGCTTACGTTGCGTATATGTTGGAAGCGTCCTTTGGGGATTTTTCCGATCACTTCCGATCCGACTTCCCTTCGGACGGGCCGGTCTCCGTGTGGCCCGCCTGGGAAGTGCAGGAGTGCGGGAGTGTCACGTCGTGGTTCGCGGTCCGGCTCGATCTGCCCGACGGGGGACGGGTGGACGTGCTCGCGGTGGCGGCCGGTGGAACCGTGGAGATCGAAGAGGTCAGGGCGCAGCCGCCGCTGTCCCTCGACGATCTGACGGCGCTCGCCGACTGGATCGAGGAACCCCTGCTGGAGGCGTGCGCCGCGCAATCCGCCTCGGCGCCCGAGTCCGCCGGGGTGCTCGCGACCGGCGACCGCCCCGCCTGGCCGCCCGGCGCCGAAGGGATGCGCCTCGTCGCCGAGGAGTACCTGGCGGCCCAGGAGCGAGGGGTCGATCCGGTGCTCGCGGTGATGTCCGCGACGGGCCGCAGCCGCCGCGGCTCGCTCAGACTGATCGGCGGGGCGCGCGACGCCGGCTTCCTGCCACCACGTCACACACGACGCTGAGCGGGGCGCGCACGAGGACGGGGGGTGTGCGAGGGCAGGGGCGTGTATGGGGGCAGGAGTGTGTCCGCGACGGCGGGAGCGTGACCGGAGCGCTCCGCTAGCCGTCCTGGTCGGTCCTCTTGGGATCGCGGCTGTCTTGGTCGGTCCTCTCGGGATCGCGGCGCTCCGTCGCGAAGAACCGCGACAGGTCCTTGTCGTGCGGCCCGCGCGTGCCCTCGGCATCCGGCGGCGTCCCCAACCGCCAGTCGAGTCCGTACCGTTGGAACAGCTCGGCCCGCAGCACCGGCAGCGGCATCGGTGCGCCGGGCACGAGTGCCGCGTAGACCGAGCCCATCAACAGGGCCCGTAGCTTCGGGTAGTCGGCGTCGGGAGCCTGCGATCCGTGCCCGGCGACCGTGTCGCGCAACAGCTCCGCCAGCCGCTGCTGTTCGGGGCACCGCACGAACCCCTCCGCCTGCAGGATGCCCGCCATGTGCTGGCGCATGAGCACGGGGTGATGAACCGTCAGCCCCAGGATCGCGTCGATGGCCCGCGCCATCCGCTCGCGGCCGTCCTCGGTGCGCGGCTCGCGTTCCAGGGCCTCCTCCAGGGTGCGGTGCATTAAGCGGTGCACGGCGGACTGGAGGAGCTGTCGTTTGCCGGGGAAGTAGTACGACACCAGACCGCGCGCGGAACCGGCGCGGTCGGCGATGTCGCCGAGCGTCGTCGCGTCGTAGCCGCGCTCGCTGACCAGTTCGACCGCGGCCTGCAGAAGCCGCTCGCGGGAACGCCGCCGCAATTCTTCATTGACCGAGGCGCTGCGCGGGGACATCCTGGACTCCTGCGTTGACTGGTTGCCAGCCAACTATACTCAGCGCATCCGGACCGTGCCCGGCGGGCCGGTTCCGGGGGCGTCTGCCCTGGATCACACGGGGGATGGTCCAGGGCAGGCACCGGTGTCACCGTGCCCCCGCCCCCTGTGTGTGATCCGCCGGACGGCACACCCAGGAGGCCCTTCCGCCGCGTCGAGTGCCGACCGGGCCCGACGAGCCGCGCGCCGGTCCTGCCTCCGGGGCGAGCGTCGGCCGGGCCCGCCCGCGCCGGACCTGCCCCGAGAACTCGCGCCCCACCCGCGCCCTTCCTCATGCGTCGCGGGCCCGGCCAGGTCTCGCAGTGGCGCTCAACGGTCCCTAGAGTGGGCACGAGTCCCAGAGGAGGCGTACGTACATGGACCAAGAGCAGATCCTGACCCGGATCGCGGCGATGGTGGACGAGGAGCGCGACCTGCGTGACGCGCTGCAGTCCGGTCGGATCGACAATGCGACGGAGCACGAACGGCTCACCGAACTGGAACACGCGCTCGATCAGTGCTGGGACCTGCTGCGCCAGCGCCGCGCCAAGACCGAGTTCGGCGAGAACCCTGACGACGCCCGCGTCCGCCCGGCGTCGCAGGTCGAGGACTACGAGAGCTGAGCGCGGCCGGACGGCCGGCTCAGCGGATCAGGTCCAGCACGGGACGGAGCCCGTCCGGGCGTTCGGCCACCGGACGGTGGTCGACGAAGTGCACCGCGCAGCCCAGATCCGCCGCGCCGCCGTCCGCGCGGCGGTCGTCCCCCACCATCAGCGTGTGCCGTGGAGCCACCCCGAGCGCGTCGCAGGCGAGGGCGAACAGCCGGGTGTCCGGCTTCTGGATCCCGTGTTCGTACGACAGCACGTATGCGTCCACGTACGGGGCGACCCCGTGCTCGTGGAAGATCGGTCGCAGGTCCCAGCCGATGTTGCTGACCACGCCGACGGCCACGCCCCGCTCCCGCAGTGCGCCGAGCACCTCGGCCGTGTCGGGGTAGGGCCGCCAGGCGGCAGGGGTCATATGGCGGTCGTAGAGGGCGTCATGGAGCCGGGGGTCCGGCAGCGGCACCTGACGTGAGACGCCGGTGAACGCGGCCCGGTGTGCCTCGGCGTTACGGTCCCGCACCGCCCACAGCGCGACCAGATCGTCCGGCAGGGGAGCGGTGGGAGCGGCGCCGCCGGCCAGCGCGCCCGCCGCCTCCAGCTGCTCGGCCGCGCGGATCAACTCCGCCTCGGGCAGGGTCAGTCGGGCTTCCGTCATCGTGGCGCGCAGCCATGACTCGGTCGACTCGATGCGGAAGAGGGTCCCGGAGAAGTCGAAGAGCACAGCTTTGATCGTCATGGGCCGATCCTTCGGGACCGGTCCGCGCGGGTCAAGGACCGTTTTCGGCGGAGCGAAGGGCCCGGCTGCCCCCGGCCGCGTATGCGACGACAGGGCGCGGGGCGCCGTTCCGGGAAGGAGCCGCAGCGGGCCATCCCAGCCTTGCGCGACCGGTGGCTATCCCAGGGCCCGCAGCCCCGGTACGAACGCCACCAGCACCGGAATCACGGGAACCAGCGCCGCCGTCGCCGTCAGCCTGAGCCGGTGCGCCGCAGGCAGCCGGTCCGGGGGAGTGAGGAGACGGTGGACGCGCTGGGGCACATGGGCCTGCGGGGTGGCGCAGGGCCCGAACACGCCCCGGTCCTCGTTGAGTTCCACCAGCGCGAGCGCGGTGGTGAGGCGGCCGTGGCGGCGCGACGCCATGTCGTCCGCGGCGAGCTCGACCAGCCGGTGCATCTCGTCGCGGAACGCGGCGAAGACCGGCACCTGCGGGAAACCATTGGCCAGTGCGGCCGAGGAGTGCAGCAGCCAGTCGTGCCGGGCCCGTGCGTGGCCCTGCTCATGGGCGAGCACCGCGTCCAGCTGGCTGCCCTTGAGCCGGCGCAACGCGGCCGTGGTGATCACCAGCCGGGGCGACGCTCCGGGCAGCCACCAGGCGTCCGGACGCTCCCCCTCCAGCACCACCAGCCGGTCGCCGCCGGGCTCCTCGCCGGGCAACTGCGGGGAGCGTACGAGCAGTTCGGCCCGGCTGCGTCGACGGCGCGCCTGTGCCCGTAGGACCTCCCGCGCCAGCATCGCCGCGGTCCACACCCCGCCGCACGCCAGCGCCACGGCGGTGGTCGCGGCCCAGGGGCTTCCGGTGCCCAGCGCATAGGCGTCCACGACGCCGTGCGGTGCGGTGGCGAACACATGGCCCCGGACGGCGGCCCAGGCCGCGGCGGCGCTGAGGGTCATCGACAGCGCGCAGCACACCAGCACGGCCGCCACCACGCACTGCCACACCCACAGGGCGACCACCGGTTCCCGGTCCGGCCAGTCCGCCTGGGCGAGCAGCCGCGGAGCGAGCACGGCGGTCAGGGCGCCGAGCAGCAACAGTGCCGCGGGGACCATCATGGGCCGAAGCCTATGAGCCGGGCGGCGCCACGGGATACGTGCTGTCGCGGCAAAGTGACGTACGCCACGGTTTCGTTGGGTCGTCCCTCGCGGGGGCCGATGCGCTCGTGCGATCGCCCGCCGCGGAGCGCTTCAGAGGGTCAGAAGCATCGCCAGCATCCCGATCGCCATGGACAGTCGGCACGCACGTGCGAGTTCAGGACGGTCGCCCCAGCCCGCAGGGCGCGCGCCCTCGGCCGTGGCCACCGCGGCCACCGGCACCAATCGCGCTCCCGACCACAGCACATAGACCGTGAAGTACAGCAGGAGCGCCCCGGTCAGGGGAGGTATGCCCCCGTGCTCGTGGTGTCCGGGCGAGGCCGCCATCGCCGCCGCCATGTAGACCATCGCTCCGGCCCCCACCAGGTGGTGCAGATGGTGGGAGCTCGTCCGGGCCGCCCACAGAGCTCGCAGGGCGGCCCCGCCGAAGACGAGAGCGTAGGCGACCCAGATCCAGCGTGGCGGCACCACGACCGCGGTGGGCACCGCCATCACCGCCATGCCGAACCCCATCAGCGCCTCGCCCCCCGCCGCCCGGCGCTGCTCCTCGACGGCGCTGCGCATGCGCAGCAGACAGTAGGCACCGGTCGCCGCGCACAGCGCGACGAGCAGCCAGCCGGGCGAAGCCGGTTCGTGCACCGCGCACCTCCGCGCTCGACTCTGAGACGGACGCAGGGGGCATGCCCGTCACCGACGGTGCGCAAGCGAGCGCACAGGGGTACGCCGGGGGAGCGCGGGGAACGTGGCGCAGGTCAAGGGAACAGTGCCCACATTCTTTTACGAATAAAACACCTGCTAATCTTCTGAACATGAGCAGTGCGACCCCCAGAACCTCCCGTGTGCGCCCGCTACCCCTGTCCGGCCTTCTGCGTCTCGGCAGGCCGTCGGAGATCTGGTTCAAGCCCGCGCTGAGCGTGGTCGCCGCGGTCGCCCCGCCGAATCTGGTCCTGCTCGCCCTCGGCCGCCTCGACCTCGCGGCCTACACCATGGCGGGCGCGCTCTGCGCCCTCTACGGCCACAGCCGCCCGTACGCCGCCCGTGCCCGCACCCTCGCCCTGGTCGTCCTCGGCATGCTCGGCGGAGTCGCCGTCGCCCTGCTCGCCGCCTCGCTCACCACGGACGTGGTGGTGCTGGTGACCGTCGGGGCCCTGCTCGCGGCCGTGCAGAAGGTGCTGTGCGACGCGACCCGGATCGGGCCGCCCGGAAACGTGATCTTCACCTTCATCAGCTCGGCGTCCCTGTTCGTCCCGCAGACACTCGACCAGGTGCCCGGCCATCTGGCCCTCGCCGCGGCAGGGGGTGTCTGGTCCTGGATCGTCGGCATGGCCCCCGGCCTGCTGCGGCCCCATGGACCCGAGCGCCGGGCCGCCGCCCACGCGCTGAGCGCGACCGCCGCGTTCACCGAGACCGGTACGGCCGCCGCCCGGGCCGGCGCGGCGGCCGCCGTGCACACCGCCTGGCAGTCGCTGCTGTCCACCGGGGCCCGTTCGGCGCCGCGGCGGGCCCTGGAGCGGCTCGTCGTCCGGGCCGAGGTCGCGCTTGCGGCACCCGCCGACAGTGACCCCGAGCGGCTGCGGATGTGGGCCCGCGCCCTGCGGGGCACCGGGCCGGTGCCGCAGCCGGACGACCTCCGCGAGGCCGCCGACGAACTCCTCGGTGTCGAGGCCGAACTCGACGCCCCGATGCCCCCGCTGCACCGCAGGCTCAAACCGCTCGGCCCCCTCGCCCTGCGCACCGCGACCGGCTGTGCCCTCGCCGGATACGCCTCGCTCGCGTTCGGTGTCGGTCGCCCGTACTGGGCGCTGGTGACCGCCGCCTCGCTCTACCAGGCCAATGTCACCCTCACCTGGAGCCGCGGCGTCCAGCGCGTCGTCGGCAACCTGGTGGGCGTCGTGCTGTTCGCGGCCATCGCACCGCTCGCCCACCAGAGCCGGCTTTCCCTCGTGCTGTGCGGGCTCGCCCTCAACTTCGGCGCCGAGGCGCTGATCAGCCGCAACTACTGGCTCGGCAGTGTCTGCGTGACCCCGATGGCCCTGCTCGTCACCGAGTTCGCCCAGTACCAGCAGCCCGGCACACTGATGGCCGACCGGGTCCTGGACACGCTCGTCGGAGCACTCCTCGGCTTCGTCGCCGCGGTCGCCGTCACCAACCGGCGGGCCGGCGACCGTATCGAACACGCCCTCGCCGCTCTGGAGCGGGCTCGTGTGCACGCCGCCGGTGTGGTGGCCGCGGAGCACCCCGAACCGGGCGCCCTGGAGGTCGCGCGCCGGGGCCTCGCCGCCGCGGTCGTGGACCTGCGCGCCGCGGCCGACGCGGCGGCCGGCGAGTGGTGGCAGCGCGCCTTGCCGGAGGAGCGGGTGCTGCGCGCCGAACAGGCCGGACACCGTACGCTCGCCGCGACGGTACGACGGCAGGGACTGGACACCTCGGAAGGCGCACGGGCATGACGGCAGGGAACGGACGGGGGGCGGCCGCGGGCGACGAGGACACGGACGGACGAAAGGCCGTCGGATCGAGGGCGCCTGCTGCGGCCGTCGGCGCCGTGGGGCCGCGGCGCGTGGGCCGGGAGACGGTCGACCACGGTCGCGCGAGTGACACCGTCGCCGCGGTGGTGCGCCAGTGGCACGCCGTCCGCCCCGACATCGACACGGGCCCCATGGAGATCATCGGGCGCGTCAACCGCTGCGCCGCCCTGCTCCAGCAGGCCGAGGACGCACCGCTGCGCCGTGCGGGGCTCACCCGGCCCGAGTTCGACGTCCTCGGGACGCTGCGGCGTACGGGCCACGAGCTGACGCCCGGTGAGATCGCCCGCGAGACGTTCTCCTCCGGGGCCGCCGTCACCAAGCGCCTCAAGCAGCTCACCGAACGCGGACTCGTCGAGCGGCGCGGCGACACCCGGGACCGCCGGGTCGCCCATGTCCGGCTCACCGACGCGGGCCGCGACCTGGTCGACGCCGTCCTGCCCGAGCAGCTCACCTACGAGACGGCGGTCCTCTCCGGCCTCGACGACCAGGAACAGTCGCACCTCGCGTCGCTGCTCGGGGAGTTGCTGATCCAGCTGGAGGGACGACTCCGCACACCGCGCGGCTGAGCGCCCACTGCCGGGACACGACGGCCACGGACCGTGCGCCCGGCCCGGCCGCACCAGGCCGCGCGGTGACGGCGGGGCCTAGACGCCCACGCCCAGGGGCGGGCGGCCTCTGGTCCAGATCGGCCGGACCGTGACATGGCTGAAGCGCCAGCCTCCAGAGGTCCGTCGCAGCTCGGCATCGAAACGGCCGCCGACGGTGAAGAGCGGATCGGTGTCGGCGCTGTACTCCCGGAGTGTGGCGTCGTTGTGCACATGGGTCATCAGGGCGTTCCAGGAAGCGGCGGCCCGGTCTTCCCCGACGGCCGCGTCGACGACGACCCCGGACACGAGGTGCTGGGTGCGGTCGTAGCGGCCGAGCGCCTCCTCGGTGGCGCGCACGGCGTCGGCCCCGTGGAAGGTGCCCAGGGGTGTTTCCATACCAGAGCCCTCGGTGAGGAAGTCGTCGGCCCAGCCATCTGCGAACGTCCGCTCGTCCAGCGCCCGGAAGAACCGGTCGACGAGCAGGGTGATTTCTGCGTGATCGTTCTGTGCGGTCATGAGCAGAGCCTTCTGCCTCAAGCGCACTTGAGGTCAAGCCCCGGCCCGGCGGACCGGCCGCACTGTCCGAGGCGTGCCGTAGTGTTCGCGGAACGTCGCCGTCCCCGGGAGATTCGCGTGCCTGCTCGTGCCCGGCTCCATGCCACCGTCGCCGCCCTCATCCCCTCGGCACAGGGCGACATCCCGGTCCTGCCCGGTCCGCCCGGGCGCCGGATGTTCGTCCAGCGGGACGACGACGCGATCGTGGCCCAGACCCTGGACGCCACCACGCTCACACCGTCCGACGCCGGGGTGCGCTTTCCCGCGCCCTGGCCACGCCGGCGCGGGACCTGGGCGGTCGCGCCGGACGCCGGCCTGGCGGTCTTCGCGGGTGTGCATGCGGTGCGGGCGGTGGAGCCGTCCGGTGCGACGCGCTGGGAGGCCCGGCACGGCTGCTGGTACGGCGCCTGCCCGGAGATGCACCGGTCCTACGACGAGTACGCGGACAACGAGGACCACCGGTACCCGGAGGGCGGTTCGGCCGGCTTCTCGGTGGACGGCAAGCTCGTCTGGGCGCATATACGCGGCCCGCTGCCCGCAGGGGAGCTCAGCCCGGACACGACCTCGCCCTCCTGAGCGTGAGCCCCTCGGGCGAGCGGCTCATGACCGTGACCCACGACCAGGACGAACTCGCCGTCCGCGACACCCGTGGCCTCGTCCCGGAGGGTGCCCGGCGGGACGCCGAGACCGCCGTCCCCAGGCATCCCGACGCCGAGCCCGACAACGACGAGGCGCTGCCCTACTGGGACGGGGCGGGTGGCTTCCCCGACGAGACGACCATGATCGGCTCGACCGTCGAGAGCGACGAGAAGTGGGGCGAGGGCCGGCACTGGCTCGTCGACGCCTCGGGGACGCGTGGACTCGTCCAGATCACCTACCCGTCCCCGGTCACCTGTCCGCCCACCGCGTTGGGTGACGGCACCTGGTTCACACCGTCCGCGTCCCGCGACGCCGTGCAGGTGTGGACCCTGGAGCCGATGCCGGGACACCGGCCCGGGGACTGAGCTGGTGACGTGAGCGGTGCGCCTGGGGACCGTTTTCTCGACTAGCCCTCTTGGCCGGCCGTGTAGATGCCGAACATCGCGCCCTCCGGGTCCCTCAGGACGGCGATGCGCCGGCCGCCCGGCAGCGACGTCGGTTCCATGAGGATGTTCCCGCCCGCGCCCGTGGCGACGGACGCCATGCCGTCCACGTCCTCGACCGCGAAGTACGGCAGCCAGTGCGACGGCACCTCGTGCGGGAACCGGTCGCCCATGGTCACCATGCCGCCGAAGTCGGCGCCGGCGATGCCCCATTGCGTGTAGTACTCGGAGGGCTTCACGCTCCAGCCGAAGACCGTCGTGTAGAAGTCGGTGGCCCGGTCCGGGACGCGGGTCAGCAGCTCCACCCAGCCGAGCGTGCCCGGTGCGTTGAACAGCCCCGCACCGGCGAAGGCCCGCGGCTGCCACATCTGGAAGGCCGCGCCGCCCGGATCGACGGCGACCGTGAAACGGCCCGCGTCGTGGACGTCCATCGGTCCCAGGAGCAGTGTGCCGCCCGCCGTCCGCACCGCCTCGGCCGCCGCGTCGGCGTCGTCGACCGAGAACGCCACGTTCCAGGCGACCGGCTGCCCCTCCTGGTACAGCGGGGCGAGGGCCGCGACCGCCGCGTCACCGAGGCGGGCGACCGTGTATCCGCCCGCCTCCTGCCGGGGGTCCGTCTCCGGACGCCAGCCGAACAGCTCGGTGTAGAACCGCTTGGCCGCCGCCAGATCGCTGGTCCCCAGCTCGGCCCAGCACGGTCCGCCGGTCACCGGTTTCTCCAGCTTCATGGGTCCTCCCGTGACACACGCCTCTTCAGCAGGCTATGCCTCCCGCCCGGGCGGCGGCATCAGATGCCGGGGCGGTGGCGCAGGGGATGGTCGGCCGGGATCTCCACCAGCACGATCTCGGTGCCGTCCGGGTCCGTGATCCACATCTCGATCAGTCCCCATGGCTCCTTGACCGGGGGCCGCACGATCTCGACGCCTACCCCGGCCAGCTCCTCGTGTGCGGCCGTGACGTCCTGCACCTGCAGCCAGAGCTTCAGCGCGGGGGAGGGCGGTGTCTCACCGCGGCCGGCGACCTCCAGAAAGCCACCGCCGAGGAAGTACACGACCCCGCGTTCCGGGCCCGTACCGAACTCCCGGTAGACCGCGAGCCCGAGCTTCTCGCCGTAGAACGCCCGGGAACGCTCGGGGTCGGTGGGACGCAGGAGAACGCGGCTGCTCAGTACGTGGACCATGCAAACGGAGCCTAGTGGGAGCGTTACGCTCAACGGTGCCCGCGCCGCGCCACTGATCGGAGAAACAGCCCATGGACAGCGCCGCCACCGCCACGACCGGCCTGATCTTCCGCGACGCCACCCACGGTGACGTGGACGCGCTGGTCGCGCTGATCGAGTCGGCGTACCGCGGCGACGCCAGCCGGGCCGGATGGACGACCGAGGCGGACATCCTGGAAGGGCAGCGGACCGACCCGGAGGGCGTGCTCCAGGTCATCGAGTCGCCCGACAGCCGGTTGCTCACGGTCGAGCGCGACGGTGCGATCGTCGCCTGCTGCCAGCTCGAACACCGAGGGGAGGCCGCCTACTTCGGCATGTTCGCGGTGAGCCCCACGCTCCAGGGCGAGGGCCTGGGCAAGACGGTGATCACCGAGGCGGAGCGTATGGCCCGGGAGACCTGGGGCGTCACGGAGATGCAGATGACGGTGATCTCCGTACGCGACGACCTCATCGCGTGGTACGAGCGGCGCGGCTACCGCCGTACGGGGCGGATGACCCCCTTCCCGTACGGCGACGAGCGCTTCGGTATCCCGCAGCGCGACGACCTCCAGTTCGAGCTGCTGGTCAAGCCGCTGGTCTGACCTCAGGCGCAAGGCCCGGCGCGACGTGTGGGCCGGGCGGGTGGCGACGGAGGAGGCCGTCCGCGCGACCGCAGCCGCCTCAGGCGGTGAAGCGGCCGGTGCGCTTGATCTCCGGGTAGTCCGTGGTCGCGCCGTCCAGTTCCAGGGCGCGGACGAGGCGCAGGTGGTCCAGGGTGTTCACGACCCAGGCGATGACCCTCAGGTCCGCCTTGCGCGCATGCTCGACGACCTCCAGGGTCAGCCGGCGGATGTTGAGGCAGACCGTCTGCGCCCCTGCCGCGACGGCGTCGTCCACTACGTCGGTGCCGTAGCGGCCGGCGATGAGCGCGGTGCGCACGCCGGGTACCAGCCGGGCGATCTCGGTGATCGCCTCGGCGTGGAACGACGACACCTCGACCCGGCCGACGAGGTCGCGGCGGTGCATCAGCTCGGCGAGTGCCCGCGCCGCGGCCACGTCCTTGATCTCCGCCTGGAGCGGCGTCCGCACCGCGTCCAGAACCTCCTCGAAGACGGGGACCCGTTCACCGAGGCCCGCGTCGAGCGCGCGCAGCTCGGCGACGGTCTTCTCGGCGATCGGCCCGGTGCCGTCGGTCGTCCGGTCCACTTCGGCGTCGTGCATGATCACGAGGGCGCCGTCCTTGCTCAGATGTAGATCGAGCTCGATCAGATCGAGGCCCGCGCGCTCCGCGGCGATAAACGACCGGAGGGTGTTCTCGGGTTCGACACCCATGACTCCGCGGTGACCGATGGTGAGGAAGTTCAAGGTTCAACTCGCTTCCGTCGACGGCGGCTCGGCTACCGCGAGGCGTTCCCGCGCCGTCGCGGCAGGGCGCAGCCTAGTGGCCCGGGTGTGAGCTGAACCCGCTCCTGTGCGGGGCAACGGGCGCATGGCGCGGCGTGAAACCGGATCGGCAGAGCCGGGTGGGTGTCACTCCAGGGTGGGCGCGTCATACCGCCGTTGACCGTCGCCCCCGATCGCCCGCCACCTCATGAGGTGGCTGAAATCGTACGGCTTCCCAGGTGTCGTCGCGCCCTCCCGGCGCCCCGCCGATGTATTGCGGATGTCACGCATACTTTGACTCCCGCAGGAAAAAGAGCGGTGTGAGTGGGGGCGGGCAGGATAATTTCCCGATCGTCCTCTTGCTGGAAGAAACACTCGACGCATACGGTGTCCCTACTTGAGGTTCTCCCGTGGAGGATGGGTCATGACGGAAATTCTTGTGCAGGTGGGTACGGAGGGGCAGGTTCCTCCGCAGGTCAAGGTGGTGGACCACCCGGCCTGGCCCGTGCTCAAGGGTGCCGTGGAGCGGATCCGGCCATGGCAGGCCAAGGACGGCTCGATCGACTTCGACGCCGAGGGTGCCCCCGAGCGCGCGGCCGTCGAGGAGGTTGTGAGCGAGATGGTGCGGGCCGTCGAGGAACTCTCGCCGCTGCTGCCGCACGACGCCGCCTACCACGAGGCGCTCGTCAAGGACCTGCGCCGGTGGGCCGACGGGGGCTTCCAGGTCCCCGACTTCCTGGACTCGCTGCTGGCCTTCCAGCCCGCCGCCGACCGCCGGGATGGCCTCCAGCACCTGGTCGTCTTCCCGATGTACACGCAGAACGGCAACCCCGACCGCAACCTCGAAGCGGTCGTCCTGCGCATGGTGTGGCCGGAGTGGCTGGCCGAGCTGGAGGCCACCCGCTACGACAACCCGCTGTTCTGCGGCATCACCTTCGAGGACTTCACGGCCGGCTACGACACCAACTCGGCCGTCCTCTTCCCGGAGACCATCGCCGTACGCGAGGCGCCGGAACGTTTCTCCTGGGGCGGTATCTTCTGCGACCGTGAGGCCGCGCGCTTCCGTCGGGTCACCGCGGCGGCCGTCGACCTCCTGGGCCTGGAACTGCCCGAGGACATCGCTGCGATGGTGCACGACCAGGAGCGCTGCCAGCAGGCGTTCGTCCTCTGGGACATGGTCCACGACCGCACCCACAGCCACGGCGACCTGCCGTTCGACCCGTTTATGATCAAGCAGCGCCAGCCGTTCTGGATGTACGGCCTGGAGGAGCTGCGCTGCGACCTCACCGCCTTCAAGGAGGCCGTGCAGCTGGAGGCCGACGGCTTCCCGCAGGGCCGTGACGTGCAGTACGCGGTGCTCTTCGACCGCATGTTCCGCTTCCCCGTCACCGGTGACCGCGTCCGCAACTACGACGGCCTCGGCGGCCAGCTGCTCTTCTCCTACCTGCACAAGCACGACGTGGTGCGCTGGACCGACAACAAGCTCTCCATCGACTGGCAGCGTGCGCCGCAGATCACCAACCAGCTGTGCGCCGAGATCGAGACGCTGTACCGGGACGGCATCGACCGCCCGAAGCTCGTGCACTGGTTCGCCGCCTACGAGCTGGTCTCCACCTACCTCGCCCCGCACCCGGGCTCCAAGTGGGCCAAGGGTCCCGAGGCCCTCGATCTGAGCCAGCCGCCGCGCAAGCTCGTGGACGACGTGCTTCCGGACGAGTTTCCCCTGAGCATGTTCTATGAGGCGCTCCAGAAGAAGCTCAAGAACGTGATCGCCTCCACCAAGGGCATCACCGCGGAGACCGCCGAGCGAGTCGCCGCGTGAGCGCCCGCGCCGTGGGTGCGGCTGATGCAGCGGACGCTGTTCGGGAGGCGAGGACCATGCGGAACGGGAACGGACCACTGAGTGGCGCGGTGATCGCGGTGGCCGGCGCGGGCGGAGCGGCCGGCCGGGCGACGCTGCTGAGGCTGGCCGAGGCGGGCGCGACCGTCGTGGCCTCGGACAACGACGCCGAGCGGCTCGCGGAGGCCGTCGACGCGGCTCGCTACGCGCTCGGCGGCGCCACCGTCACCGGGGACACGGTGGACCTGCTCGACCTGCAGTCCACCCGGGACTGGGCGACCCATGTCGAGAAGGTCTTCGGGCGGGTCGACGGACTGGTGCACCTGGTCGGCGGCTGGCGCGGCAGCGAGACCTTCACCAAGACCAGCCTCGACGACTGGGACTTTCTCGAACTGCTGCTCGTCCGCACCGTGCAGCACACCTCCCTCGCGTTCCACGAGGCGCTGCAGCGCAGCGAGCGCGGCCGCTACGTCCTGATCAGCGCCGCGGGCGCCAGCAAGCCCACCGCGGGCAACGCCGCCTACGCCGCCGCCAAGGCCGCCGCCGAGGCGTGGACGCTGGCCATGGCCGACTACTTCCGTAAGGCCGGGGGCGAGCAGGGGCCGACGTCGGCGGCTGCGATCCTGGTGGTGAAGGCGTTGGTGCACGACGCGATGCGCGCGGACCGCCCCAACGCGAAGTTCGCGGGCTTCACGGACGTCAAGGACCTGGCCGAGGCCATCGCCGGCGTCTGGAACGAGCCCGCCGCGGAAGTGAACGGAAAACGTCTGTGGCTGACCGAGAAGCCGTGAACCCTCCCAAGACCGACGCACGTCGCCGTCACGACCCGGAGGTCCGCGGTTTCGCCAGCGACAACTACGCCGGGGCCCACCCGGAGGTGCTCGCCGCCCTGGCCGTGGCCAACGGTGGGCACCAGGTCGCGTATGGCGAGGACGTCTACACCGAGAACCTCCAGCGGATCATCCGCAGTCACTTCGGCTCCACGGCCGAGGCGTTCCCGGTGTTCAACGGCACCGGCGCGAACGTCGTCGCGCTGCAGGCCGTCACCGACCGCTGGGGCGCGGTGATCTGCGCGGAGAGCGCGCACATCAACGTCGACGAGGGCGGCGCCCCCGAGCGCATGGGCGGCCTGAAGCTGCTCACCGTGCCCACGCCGGACGGCAAGCTCACACCCGAGCTGATCGACCGGCAGGCGTACGGCTGGGAGGACGAGCACCGCGCCATGCCGCAGGTCGTCTCGATCACCCAGAGCACCGAGCTGGGCACCCTCTACACGCCCGACGAGATCCGCGCGATCTGCGAGCACGCCCACGCACACGGAATGAAGGTGCACCTGGACGGCTCCCGGATAGCCAACGCGGCCGCCTCCCTGAACGTGCCGATGCGGGCGTTCACCAACGCGGTCGGTGTCGACATCCTCTCCCTGGGCGGCACGAAGAACGGTGCGCTGTTCGGCGAGGCCGTCGTCGTGATCAACCAGGACGCCGTCAGCCGTATGAAGCACCTGCGCAAGCTGTCCATGCAGCTCGCGTCGAAGATGCGCTTCGTGTCGGTGCAGCTGGAAGCCCTGCTGGCCAAGGACCTCTGGCTGCGCAACGCCCGCCACGCCAACGAGATGGCGCAGCGGCTCGCGGAGGGCGTGCGGTCCGTGCACGGGGTCGAGGTCCTCTACCCGGTGCAGGCCAACGGCGTCTTCGCCAAACTCCCGCACGAGGTGAGCGAGCGTCTGCAGCAGCGGTTCCGGTTCTACTTCTGGGACGAGGCCGCCGGTGTCGTGCGCTGGATGTGCGCCTTCGACACGACCGAGGACGACGTGGACCGGTTCCTGGCGGCACTGAAGGAGGAGATGGCGCGCTAGTGCTGCGACCGGAAAGGTTCAGCGGCTCGCGACTCCCCCGGCCTGGCGGCTGGGAGGTGCCCCAGGCACGGCACCTCGCCGCGTTGTCCAATCGCCCGCGTACATCCAGTACGCGGGCGACGCTCCGCCTTGCGATGCTCCTCCACTGCCGGAAAGGCGTGGGGCCACCCCCAGTACCGGACGCCGCGAGCTTCCCGGCAAACCTTTCCGGCCACAGCACTAGTAGGACTCCGTTAGGTCTGCTTCGATCTTGGGGTCCTGCTTGGCAGGGGTTGGTGGCAGGTGGTGCAGGTGCCGGTCCAGCAGTTCAGCAGGTCCTGGAGGGTGTCGAGGATCTGGTATCGGCTTTTGGGGCCAGCCGCTGCTCGGTGAGGAAGGCGTGGGCGGCGGTGACCAGGGTGACGTGGTGATGCCAGCCCGGCCAGGAACGTCC
>NZ_JBFAWW010000047.1:0-5867 GCF_040680495.1 Streptomyces sp. NPDC052036
ATGCGGTCCGACGCCCGGCGGCGGCCCACACCGCCACCCCGGTCAGGCACCCAGGGCCGCCGAACAGCCGGAAGGCCCAAGTCAACAACAGGGCCAGCCGGCCACCAACCTCCGCAGAGAAGATCACGAACTCACGTACACCGGGATCTGCACTCACGTACACCGGGATCTGCACTCCCGGCCAACAGCCCTACGGCTCAGGACAGTTCCCGCGTGCCCGGGTCAGCCGCGCCGTCGGCCGGGCTCTCCGCCTCCGAGTCGGCCGGCAGGATGCCGTCCAAATCCCCGAACCAGGCGTTCTCGTCGTCCGTCCGGGCGACGGCGGTCATCGACTCGCGCAGGACCTGCGGCTCCACCGTCATGCTCACCGCGCCGGAGGCGTTCAGGTAGATCAGGTGCTCCTCGGGAAGCTGGTCGAGCAGCTCCCCGATCCGCATGGGCTTGAAGGACAACCGCCCTGCCGCGTGAAGGTGGTCCGGGGCGGTGAACACGGGCACGATCGGGGTCTGGTCGTCCGGCGCGACGGCGGACAGCAACCCCCCGCCGGGTGCGAGGAACACCGCGACCTCAGCGGTCGCCAGGGCCCGCGTCACGTCCTCCGCCGAGCCGTAGCCGGTCGCGGCGAGCTGCACCGCGGCGTCCACCGGGTCGGTCGGGTCGGGCCACTCCAGGGCCTTGGGAGACGGGCGGTACTCCTCATTGTCCCGCCACTCGACGATCTCGCCCTCAAGGTTGGAGCGCCACTGGCCGACCATGGCCCAGTCCGGCGGGGCCCCCTCCCCCGACCAGGTCGGGTCGATCATCCCGAACCAATGGTCGGGCGCCTGCCTGGCCGCCTCGCGGATGTGGTCCGGAACGGGCGGCATCGCCTCCGCGTCGGACGGTACCTGCCCGGTGACCTCCTCGGCCCCTGACTCCGCCGGCCGGCCCGACGACTCCGCCGCCGCCTCGGCCGCCGGCTTGGCCGACTTCCGCGAGGAACCGCTCTTATCCGAGGTGCCGCTCATCTGTACTCCACCGTCTACTCGTGCGGGACTGCTCATACGGCGGACCGGACGCGCCGGCCCGGTCGTTCCGTGCCACGGGCCCGCGGCGTGATCGGGTCGTGCCCCGACTTCCGGCGTGCTCGGCATACGCCGTGGGCCCCGGGGTTGCGGTGCCGCCGCCTCTTCCGTGCCTCACCGTCGTGCCCGGCCGCACGGCCGGATCCGTGGCCGCCTAGGGATTCTGGTCGGTGTCCGACTTCAGATACTGCCCCGCCGACCCGGCCTGCTCCTCAACCTGCTCGAAGACCCGGATCAAGTCGCTGACCTGGTCAGCCGCGGTGTTCAGCCCCTTGCCGCCCTTCAACGCAGCGGTGATCACGTCGCCGTGCGGGCCCTGGTACTGGGCGTAGAACTGCTCACCGGTCTTGTCGTTGCCCCACGGCTGTCCGTACGACTGGCTGACGTTCTCGAGACTCTCACCGGCCGACGTCAAATGGCTGGCGAATTCCAGCAACTTGGCGATGGCGGGTCGCAGCTTGTCCGTGTCGACTCTCAGCGGCTGGCTCGACCCCTGCGACTGGTCATCGGTCACGGCGGCCACCGTCCTCCGTCACACCGAGACCGTGGTTTACGTACGCGCGCACGACGTCCGGCAGGTCCAGCTCCTCGGGCAGGACGGACCGCGGATCGAACCGCCCCTGGAGCAGGTCGGCCGGCGAGATCCCGCCCAGCATCCCGCCCAGAGCGACCTCGGACACCTTCGACAGTGCCTGGGCACGCGCCTGTTCGATGGCGGTGAGGATCACTTTCGACAGTTCCTTCGGCGCAAGGTTGCGATACGCGGCGGTCGGGAAGTCCAGCTCAGTCACCTGGCCCTGGGCGCCGACGGTGACCTTCACGACCTTGCGGGGCGCGGTGACCGTCGCCTCGACCTCGTTGATCCGCTGCCGGGTCTCGACCGCCTGCTCACGTGCGTCGCGGTACTGGCCCAGCAACTCCTCGATCTGTTCGTCGTACGGAGACGACATCCCGGTTCTCCCAACGCCACACTCGTCCGTCTTCAGACTCCCCGAGTCAACCGCACCCGGTATCAGTCGCCAATCGGACGTGGCGCGAAATGGCCCTGCGTACACCCGTGTCTGCCTGCACGACCAGCCGGTGCTGGGCCGGGCGGGATCCATCACGCACGGCCCGGCGCCGCCTCACCCCCAGACCTCTTCACCCTGGCGCAGCAGATCGGCGATGCTGTTCTTGCCGTCCTCGCCGTCCCCACCCCGGTCCTTCGCGACGACGGCCGCGTTCGCCCGGGGCTCGGTCTCGGGCTCGGGCGCCGACTCGGGCTCGTCGAACGAGCAGCTCAATTCGACGGGCGCCGGTCCGGACGCCTTGGGCCGCCAGGCAACTCGGGTGGGCTCGGTGAAACCCTGCTCGGCGCCGGCCGCCCGGGCGATCGCGGACGCCCCGGCGGCGACCGCCGTCGCGGCGGCGGCGTCCTGGCGGTCGACGTCGGTCACCGCGGTCCCGGCGGCCTCCGCGGTGCCCCGATGCAGGCCGAGCAAGGGCAGGAATGAACCCGCCGTCGAGTCCCACGTGGCCGCGTCGTCAGCCGCGAGGGCTTCGGGAGCCGGCGCCTCCTCGGCCGGTTCCGACTCGAAGGACGCGGCGGGTTCGCCGGACGCCGCCTGGACCGCCTCCTGGTGGCCCGGTGCCTCCACCCCGCGAGCCCCCAGATGGTGCGGCATCGCCTCATGGCGCGGCTGGTGGGACTCCTCGGCCCGCGCCTCGATGGGTCCGTGGTCCTGCGCTGGTACGGCCTGCTGCGCCGAACCTGCCACCGGGTCCGCTCCGTAGGCGGCGGCACCGGATGGGCCGGAGCCGACCACCGAGTCGGGAGTTCCCCATTCCGTGCCGGACGGTCCCCACGCGGTCTCTCCCCACGCCGATCCGGGAGCGCCCTCGGTGGCTCGGGCGGAGGTGTCCGCCGGGTGGGCGCGGCCGCCGACCGGGCCCTCGGACGCGCCCGCCGCCGCGAGGAACGGAGCCCACGCCAGCATCGCGGCTGCGGCCTCCTCGTCAACCGCGGAAGCCGCCGACGACTCGTGGCCCGAGGACGAATCCTGACCCGGGCCGCTGAAGAGGTCGGCGGCGAGGGTCTCGTCCTGCGGGAGCGTCAGGTGGCCTTCGTCGCGGACCGCGCCGTGGGGGGAGCCCACCGCCTGACCGTGCCCGTCCGAGGTGGTCGCCCACGGTTCCGTCGTGCCGAACAACAGGCCCGAGGCGTCGGAGCGTTCGTGCTCCGAGGCGCCCCCGGAGTTCGTACCGCCCACGGGCATCATCGGCATGCCCGGTATCGGCTCGCCCGCCACCGCCTCCTCATCCAGCGGGCTGAGCCCCGGTCCGCCGGCGTTCGTGCCGCCGGTGAAGCCGTCCAGTCCGTCCGACTCCGGGGACGAACCGGCCCACGGCGCGGCATCCCCGCTCAACAGACCCGACGCATCGGAGGCGGCGCGCTCGGAGGATCCGCCGCCCGCGCCACCGGCACCCATGCCGCCCATACCCATCGGCATCATCGGCATCATCGGCATACCGGACTCGACCGGCGCGACCTCCGACGGCACGTCGCCCAACGACGGCTCGTTGGCCATCACGTGGTCACCCGGCAGACTCAGCCCGGGCCCGCCTGCGTCGGCTCCGCCCGTGACCTCGCCCAGACCGTCCGACGGCGAACCCTTCCACGGCGCCGCGTCCCCGCTCAGCAGGCCCGAAGCATCGGACGTCCCTCCCTGGCCGCCGCCGGCACCCGCGCCGCCGGCACCCATGCCGCCCATGCCCATCGGCATCATTGGCATACCGGAGCCGTTCGACACCCCCTCGGTGCCCAGTCCGCCGGCGCCGGGGAATCCGGTCACGGCGTCGTTGGCCGGCGGACCGTCGGCGCTCAGGGAGCGGATGGCCGGCATGTCGGAACCCAGGCCCGTGCCGGAGTACCCGGAGGGCGACGAAAGGCCGCCCTTGAAGGGGGCGCCGGCCCTGGAGGTGTCCAGAGCGGTGTCCTTGTACGGGGTGATGGCGTGCGCCGACGGTTCGGACAGGTGCGTGCCGCCCGGGGAGTTCAGGTTCGTGTCGCCCGTGTACGGCGACACTTTGGTGGACAGCTTCGATCTGTTCGGGGAGGCCGCCGAGCCGTCGCCCAGCCCGAGGTTGGGGAAGGACGCGATCGGTGCGTTGAATCCGGTGGGGCTGTCGACAGGATTCAGCGCCGCGTCCATGGTGGGGTCGAGATGCCCGCCGGGGAACGGCGCCGGGCTCTCCAGTGCGGAATTCGACAGCGGGCCGTCCAGGGTCCCCGCGTGCGGCGAGAACCCGGGCGGCGCCACGGACATGAATTTCGGCGAGTTGGTACCGAAGCCCGGGGCGTTCTCCCCGAGGCCAGGGTCGTTGTTGTGGAATCCGGGGATGTTGGACGCGTTGCTCCCCGAGTCCGGCGAGAACCCGGGCGGCGCCACGGACATGAATTTCGGCGAGTTGGTACCGAAGCCCGGGGCGTTCTCCCCGAGGCCAGGGTCGTTGTTCTGGTATCCGGGGATGTTGGACGGGTTGCCCTCCGTGCCGTACGGGCCGTTGTTCCCCGTGCCGTACGGGTCGTAGGGCTCCATGCCGTACGGGTTGTTGCTCCCCGTGCCGTACGGGTCGTAGAGCTCCATGCCGTACGGGTTGTTGCTCCCCGTGCCGTACGGGTCCGACGGGTTGCCGTAGTACGGCACCGGGTCGTTCGGTCCGTAGCCGTACCCGCCGTTGTCGGGCATCCCCGAGCCCGAACCGATGTTGTTCGGGTTGTTGGGCGAGGTCGGCTGGGCGACCGAGTCCTTCGACATCTCGTAGTGCCCCGCGAGCGTGGTGAGCACCTGACGCATGTCGTCGGCCATCATGGTGGGGATCGGCGGCACCTGGCTGACCGCGATCAGCCCGTTATCCATCAGCGCGCTGGGTTTGATCTTCAACGCCTGCTGCCCGTACCAGTAGTTGATATCCCAGATCTTGGCTATCGCCTCACGCAGGTGCTGCGCGTTGTTCGCCAGTTGCTGGGGGACATTCTCGTCGCCGGTGACACCGCCCGACAGCACGTCGGCCATCGCCTGGGTCTGCTTGGCCACCCCGGCCATCACGCCGTTGAGCGCCTGAGCGGCCTGCCCCTGCCACGGGCCGTTCTCACCGGTCAGCGCGTTCGTCTGGTCGGTGATCGACTGCGCGACCTCCTGCAGCACCTGCTGCGTGTAGTACAGGGTGTTCGCGGCGTCCTGGATGGTCTGCGGGTCGGACGGGTTCGTGACGGAGGATTGGTCGGCGTAGGCGGCACCGCCGGTGATTGCCGCCATGATCAACTTCCAGTTCCAGTGGCTGTAGTCACCGGTGGTGTCACCGGCGCTGGTGGCGATGACACCGTCGCCGGTATTGCTGAAGCCGTCAGATTTGTCGACGCTGTTGGAGTCCGCCATGCGTCCGCGCTCCCATCACCTGAGGGCTGGCGACCGTAGCCCGGTATGCACCAGCCAGATTCCGCTACCCGCCAGGCAACGGCGCCCAGGTCCCCGTCGGTACCAACCATCACCGGGCGCCGTCAAAAGCCTACAGAACAAGACTAGAAGCCGGGCAATCCGGTCTGCACAGGCTCTCCTTGCGACGCGTGGACCGGCCGCTGAGGCACCTCCTGCGACGGGTCGAACGGCTCCGACTGCGACCGCAACTCCGACGACGGCACACCCTCCGAGAAATGCACCGGCTGCTGAGGCGTCACCTGCGACGAATCAAACGGCTCCGACTGCGACTGCCACTGCGACGACGGCACACCCTGCGCCATATGCACCGGATGCTGAGGCGTCA
>NZ_JBFAWW010000047.1:5967-63136 GCF_040680495.1 Streptomyces sp. NPDC052036
CCTGCGACTGCCCCGGCACATTCTGCGACTCAGGCTGCGACGACGGCACACCCTGCGCCATATGCACCGGATGCTGAGGCGTCACCTGCGACTGCCCCGGCACATTCTGCGACTCAGGCTGCGACGACGGCACACCCTCCGAGAAATGCACCGGATGCTGAGGCGTCACCTGCGACTGCGCCGGCATGTTCTGCGACTGAGGGGTCAGCTCCACGGGCAGACTGCCGTTCGGTATGGCGTCGCGGTAGGGGCCGTATCCGTAGGACTGGTTGCCTGCGGGCCGGTAGTCAGCAGGCACGTAGCCGGGTGCGGTGTCCACTCCCTGCTCGCCGCCGTAACCGTTCTCAATGTTGTAGCCGTTCGGCGCGTACGTGTACCCACCCTGACCGCCGGAACCGCCCCCAACGTTGTAACCGTTCGGCGCGTACGT
This sequence comes from Streptomyces sp. NPDC052036, assembly GCF_040680495.1. Lineage (NCBI taxonomy): Bacteria > Bacillati > Actinomycetota > Actinomycetes > Kitasatosporales > Streptomycetaceae > Streptomyces > Streptomyces sp. NPDC052036. The sequence continues at coordinate 6,398 of NZ_JBFAWW010000047.1, forward strand.
GTACCCACCCTGACCGCCGGAACCAACCCCAAGGTTCGGCTTCGCGTACGTGTACCCACCCTGACCGCCGGAACCAACCCCAACGTTGTAACCGTTCGGCGCGTAGGTGGACTGCCCCTGGCCGTATCCGTAGGGGTACCCCCCCGGGCCCGGGCCTTGGCTCTGGCCCTGGCCTTGGCTCTGGCCCTGGCCTTGGCCCTGGCCCTGGCCCTGGCCCTGGCCCTGACCCTGACCCTGACCCTGGTCGGCCGGATCGCTGGAGCCGGGAGCGTTGTTCGGGTTGTTGGGTGAGTGCGGCTGCGCGATGGAGTCCTTGTTGAGTTCGTAATGACTCGCCAGGGCGATGAGCACCTGTCGCATGTCGTCACTCATCATCTTGACGATCTGCTGGCTCCCCGAGACGCGGACCTGGCCGTTGTCCATCACGAGGTCCGGATCGACCTCGGCGGCCTGACGGGCGTACCACATGTCGATGTCGTTGACCTTGGCTATGGCCTCGCGCAGGTGCTGCGCGTTGTTCGCCAGTTGCTGGGGGACATTCTCGTCGCCGGTGACACCGCCCGACAGCACGTCGGCCATCGCCAGGGTCTGCTTGGCCACGCCGGCCATCGCGCTGTTGAGCGCCTGAGCGGCCGGTCCCTGCCACGGGCCGTTCTCACCGGTCAGCGCGTTCGTCTGGTCGATGATCGACTGCGCGACCTCCTGCAGCACCTGCTCCGTGTAGTACAGGGTGTTCGCGGCGTCCTGGAGGGATTGCGGGTTGGAGTACTGCTGCGCGCGCTGGGTGTGGGCGGCGGTGTCGGTGTAGGCGGCGCCACCGCGGATGGCGGTCATGATCCGCCGCCAGTCCCACTGGCTGTAGTCGCCCGTGGTGTCGCCTTGACCGGTCGCCCACGTGCCTTCCGAATCGGTGATGAAACCGTCGGAGTTGTCGTCAAGATAATTGTTGGAGTCAGCCATGCCGTCCGCGCTCCCGTTCGCCCTACACTGATAAGGCGCACCGCCCAGCTCACGGACGCCGCACCGCCTACACCGTCAAGTCCGGACCCCCGGCCCGGTGGCCGGGAGATCCGACGTCTCCGTACCCCATGCTGTCAACCGCGGACAACGCGGCAGAGCTGTCGGCCCGGTGACACGTCACCGGGCCGACAGCACACCTAGGTTGCCCGCCACGCGTGTCGGGGCGGACACACGCGGCTCCGTCGCGGCGTCCCGCGGTCAGAGCTGGTCCCGCTGGAGAGTCTGCAGCTCGCCCTCCGCCTGGTTGATCAGGTTGGTCAGGTCACTGCCTGCTTTTGCGTTGATGTCCTCGATGGTCGAGTACTTGGTGGCCAGGTTCCGAATATTCTCGGCCGTCTGCTTCAGCACGACCCGCAGGTCGTGCAGCGCCTGGTAGTAGTTCCCTCGCAGTCCCCCGCCGCTGCCACCGGAGTCGCTCGTGCTGTCACCGGTGCCGCCGGCCGGCCGGTCGCCCGTGACCGCCCTCTTGAGGTCTTCGGCCTCCTTGAAGGATCCGGCGGCAAGGTCCTTGATCCCCTGGATGCGGGTCCTGGCGTCCCCCAGCATGTCCGCCAGCGTATCCAGGTTGTCGGCGAACTTCTTGAGCGACGAGGTGTCGACCGAGGTCTTGCCGTTGCCCTGCTTCTGGGACACGGGAACGGCGGGTACCGGCGGCAGTGAGGACTTGTCGATGTGACCGGTGCTGCCGTCGGTGTAGGTACCGCCGTTGTACGGCTGCGGCTCGGGCTTCTTCACCGCATCAGTGCCAGATCCCATTCCGAGCGTCTGCGCTCGTTCCCCTGACACGACGGTCACTGCTCCCAGAGGCCGACACCGTACTTCTCGCCGCTCTGGTAGTAGCTGTCGATGCTGCCGAGCGACTGGGTGGCGGCGGCCGCCTGCTGCTGCATCCGCTGGGCGGCGGCGTCCCAGACCGCCTTGGCCGCGTTGTAGGCGTCGCGCGCGTCGCTCGTCCACTCGGCGAGGTTCTGCTTGGCGGCGTCGTCGAGGTTGCTCAGCGTCTGCTGGATCTGCTTGGTGATGCCGTCCATCTCACCGGCGACGAACTCCATCTGCCCGTGCACGACGGAATACGTGGTCATAGTGTCTTCCTTACGGTCGCGATCGCGTGAACGTTGACGATGTGGTCACCGGTCTGCCGGCGACCCGCACTCCGGTCCGGTCAGAAACCGGGAAGGCCCGCGGCCATGGCCTGCCGCAGGGCAGAGGCCTCGTCGCTGGCCTGGGAGTGGACGGACTGGTAGCTGTGGGTGTTGGCCGCCAGCTTGTCGGTGATCCCCTGCAGCGCCTTCTGGACCGCGCTGCAGTTCTCCAGCCACGAGCTGAGCGCGCCGAGGAAGGCGGCGGAGGAGTCGCCGGTCCAGCTGCCCTGAAGCGTCAGGTACTGGTCGTCCATGTTGCTGTACACGGTGGAGGTCTCGGCGAGCGCCTGCTCGAAGTGCGGCTGCGCCGCGAGCATTCCAGAGACATCAACGTTCGTCTGCCCGGTGGCCATGACGGATTCCTCTCGGTGATGCAGCGATCTCACTCGCTGTCAATTGCCACTCAATGGTTGCGCGCTGCCGCACTCGTGAGATAGGGCGCGCGCTGTTCGTTGCCTTCCGATACAAGGGCTTGTGCCTGCGTGTCCGGTGCCGGGGTGGACGCAGTAGCTCCGGGTCCGGTCCGGGGGGGCCGTAGGCGCAGGTCCGGCGATGTCACCCGCTCCGCCATGCGGTCCGCGAACCGGTGGACTCCCCAGGCCCCGTTGGCGGGTGGCTGGACCGACAGCCGTTCGGCGAGGATCGCGCGGGACTCTTCCTGGACACGGTAGCCGCGCCCGATGAGCCGACGGCACACCAGGTCGGCCAGCTCCTCGGCGGTGTAGCCGGGGAAGCGCAGGTACTCCGCGAAGCATCGGGCCACGTCGTTGCGCTCCCGCAACACTCCGCTGAGGTCCTGATGTGCGCCACGCAGGACGAGGCTGGTGTTGGGGACGCGCGGGGCGCCGGCGGCCAGCGCCTGCCACACCGCGCCACGCTCGTGGTCGGGCCGCGCGGAGAACGCCGCGTCGAGTTCGAGCTCCAGTAGGCCGCCCTCGGCCTCCCTGAACAGCATCGCCATGTATGCCGGGGCCTCCTGGGCCCAGCGGGCGGGGATCTGCGAGAGCGCGGCACGGTACACCGCGCCGTTGGGCAGGACCCCGGTCTCGGCCAGGCATTTGGCGTACAGCGCGGCCACGGCGCGCCGGCCGCTGCCCTGTTCGCCGGCCAGCACGACGTTGACCCCCGGCACCGGCGCCCCGCCGTCCCGGGTGGACGCGACCAGTTCGTTGACGCGTTTCAGCAGCGCGGTCCGCACCTCGCCCAGGCCGCACAGCCCCGCCAGGCGGCGCATCGCGGGGGGCGGCTCGTTCGGCGGCTGCGGTGTGCCGCGCAGGGGGGCGGCCGTCCGCCGCCCGCGCTCGTCCGCCGCGTGCTCGTCCCCGGCGCGCTCGGCCTGCTTGCCGGCCCTGCTGCCCTTGTCGGTCCTCTCCCCCTCGGGGATGGGGCCGATGTCGCCGGCCTCCAGGCGGTTGAGCGCGGCCGTGTCCTGCGGCGGGTCGGCGGCGAAGCGGGAGGCCTGGTTGCTGATCATGGTCTCGAAGACGGACCGCGCGACGCGGCCGTTGCCGAACGTCGGTCCCTTCGGGATGGTGTCGAAGTAGCGGGTGAGGGCCTCGAGGGCCGAGTCGTCCAGCTCGTAGTAGTGCTTGCTGCACAGGCCCTGCACGATGGTGACTAGTTCGGAGACCTCGTAGTTGGGGAACTCCACCGTGCGGGAGAACCGAGAGGCCATGCCCGGGTTGGACTCCAGGAACTGGCCCATCTGCTCGGAGTATCCGGCGACGATGACCACGATCTCGTCGCGGTGGTCCTCCATGAGCTTCATCAGCGTCTCGACGGCCTCCTGCCCGAAGTCGGGGCCGCTGCCCTTCGACTGGTTGGTCAGGGTGTACGCCTCGTCGATGAACAGCACGCCGCCGATGGCCTTGTTGAACACCTCGGTGGTCTTGATGGCGGTGCCGCCGATGATCTGGGCGACTAGCCCGGATCTGGACACCTCGACGATGTGGCCCTGGCTGAGGATGCCGAGTTCGGCCAGGACGGCGCCGTAGAGCCGGGCCACGGTGGTCTTGCCGGTGCCGGGCGGCCCGGCGAAGACCAGGTGGCGGCTCATCGGCGGCATGGGCAGACCCAGCTCCTCACGCCGCTGGGCCATCTTGTTGAGGTTGATCAGCCCGGTGACCTCGCGCTTGACGCTCTCCAGGCCGACGAGCGCGTCGAGTTCGGCCAGCGGACCGTTGCCTCCCGAGGGCCGCTGCTCCCCGCCGGACGGGGAGGCTGACGTGCGGCCGCGGGCGGCGGGGCGCGGCTTGGCGGCGGCCGGCGCCGCGAGCTGCTCACCCTCGCCGTCACGCAGTCGGTTGACCGCGGTTCCCCCGTTGTTGACGACGTCGCTGCGCTGGACGGTGACCGGCTCCTCGGAGTTGGAGCGGACGCCGTCCCCCGCGTTGTCGACGACGGTGCAGTCGCTGATGTCAGCGCGTCCCGACGCCTGCACGTTGACACCGTGTCCCGCGGCCTCGTGCACCCGGCAGCCGTTCGCGGTAAGACTGCCGCCGCCGAGCACCCGCACCCCGTCGCCCCCGGCGCCGACCAGTTCGGTGTCGCGCAGCGCCACCTCGCCGTCGGTGCCGATGAGCAGGCCGGCGTCGGCCACGGTGGAGGACTCGATCTCGGCACGGGCGCCGCCGGAGACGGTGACGCCCCAGTCCCCGGTGCTGCGCAGCCGCACACCCTCGAAGCGGGCGGTGGCACCCTCGGTGAGTTCCACACCGGTGGCGCGGCCTGCGTCGATCTCGCACTGCCGCAGTTCGACCCGGGAGGAGCCGGCGACCCGCAGGCCCGCCGAGCCGTCGCCGACCTCCAACTCCTCGAAGGTTGCGGTGGCCCCGCCGCTGATCTGCGCCGCGTTCCGCGACGCGCCCTTGACCCGCAGCCGTTTGAAGGTGGCCTGGCTGGCGTCCTCGACGAGGACCGCGAGCGGCGTGCCGTGGATCTCGCACTGCTCCAGGCGGGGGCTGGAGCCTCCGGTCACCTGAAAACCGCTGCTGGCCGCGGAGGCCAGGGTGCAGTCCCGCAGGACGGGGGCCGCTCCCCCGCTCACGTGCACGGACTGGCCGCGCGAGCCGCTGAGGGTGCAGTCGGTGAGCGTGGTCAGTCCGGTGCTCGTCAGGTATGCGTCCAGGCTGGCGGAGCCGGTGACGGTGACGCGCAGCAGTTCCGCCCTGGCCTGCTGCTCCACGACGACGGCGGGCTTCTCGCTGCCGTTGACCGTGGTCGACTCGACGGTGACGCTGCCTTGGCCGTTGACGCATACGCCGTTGCCGCGCACCCGTTCCAGCGTGCAGCCGCGCACCGTCAGGCGCCCGCTCTCGGCGACGACGACGGCGGAGGACCCCAGGTCGCTGACGGTGACGCGCTCCACGGTGTTGTCGGTCGAGGCGGTCACGACGATGCCGGCGCCGCCGGGATTGGTCACCTGGCAGTCGCGGGCGGCCAGTTGGCCGGACTGCCAGGCGATCATCCCGGCCCACGCCGTGTCGCCCTGGACGGTGCAGCGTTCCAGCGCCGCCTGGCCGCGCCGGACGTCCAGGACGGCCGCGTTGGCGTCGGAGCCGCACAGGGTGAGGCCGGTCAGCTGCACCGCTTCGGCGTCGACGACGACCGCGCTGCCCGTCGGCGACTGGAGCCGTACGCTGCCGGGCTCGCCGTCGGCGGACAGGGTGACGGTCCGGGTGAGGGTGAGCGCCTCGCTGTAGGTGCCGGGGCCGATGGCGATCAGTGCGCCGTCGCCGGCGGCGGCCAGCGCCTGGGTGACGGTGCGGTAGGCACCGGGCTGGCTGGTGGAGACCCGCAGGACCTGCCGGTTCACGGCTACGCCCCTTTCTGTGGCAAGGTGCCTGCCCGTGCGGCGGGCTGCCGTGGCCCGCCTGAGATGTCGGGCCTGGTTTGCAGGAGCCCGGGAGCGCTGCGGAAGGACTCCGCGTACTCCTCGGGAAGTGGCTCGCCCCCCTTGCCGTCGGGGTCCTCCTCAGCCTTCTTCCAGAAGGCGTGGACCTGTTCGAGTCCGGCGGCGGCGATCTCGTCCAGTGGCACGCGCTTGCCGCTCACCTGGCCGTTCTCGTCGACCTCGGCGGCCGACAGCTCGCGCAGCAGGATGGCCGGGCGGTCGCCGTCCAGCACCCGCAGCACCTTGAAGCGGGTGCCGGGCGCGAACAGCACGCGGTCGGGGACCTCCGCGGCCACCAGCGCGGTGCGCCGGGCGGTGAGGGACCAGACGAGGATGTCGGTGTCGCCCCGCAGGCCGCGCCGGACCGTGGTCAGCGCGGCGAGGAACGAGTGCTCGGCCACCACCGCGCCCTCGCGGTACCAGGCGCGCTCCTCGGCGCTGAGCGTCGCGCGCAGCATCGTCGCGCCCCGGTGGGAGGGCAGCCGACGCAGGCCGCTGGCGGCGCACCGGGCCAGCGGGACGTGCGGGCCGGGCGCGGCGGAGCGCACCGCGGCGTCGATCGCCGCGGTGGCACCGGACAGGTACAGGCGGACGGCTGCCAGGTCGGCGAGCGCGTCGCCCGCGGAGCTGCGCGGACCGCCGTGCAGGCCGGGCGACTCCGACAGCACCCGCGAGACGAAGGCCGCCGCGGTGTCGTAGCCCTCCCCCAGGCTGCGGCGCAGCCAGTCGCGTTCGCGCTCGACCCCCTTGGCCGGCAGCGTCACGTCGGCGGCGGGCCCCGGCGCGGGCTGGGCCCGCACGGCGCCGCCGAGCCCGGGGGCACCCGCCGGGGTGGGGGCCGCGGGCACCTCGGGGCCCGGAGGCGTCTCTGGGGCCGGGGCGGGGGGCACCGCCGGTTCGGCGGCGGACGGCGGCCCTGGCTGTGCTCCACCGGCCGGCCGCGGTGCGGGCCACACCGGTCCGGGGGTGGGCGACGACTCCAGGCGGATGCGCGGGGCACCGGGCGGTGCCGCGGTCGGCGGTTCGACGCGCCCCGCCGGGGCCGGCGGCGCCGCGTCGGAGGACGGCGGTGCGGCGGGCACGGGAGGCTGTGCCGCCCCCGGCGGGGTCACCGGGACGGCCGGCTGCACCGGCACAGGGGCGGGCGGCACGGCCGGCTGCACCGGTGCAGGAGCAGGCGGCACAGGCGGCTGCACCGGTGCAGGAGCAGGCGGCACAGGCGGCTGCACCGGTGCAGGGGCGGGCGGCACGGGACGCTGCTCGGCCGCCGCACGGGCCGTGGCCGCCGGTGGGGCCGCCGGCAGCTCGGGGCCTGCCACCGGCGTGGCCGTCGGAGGCAGGGACGGCTGGTGCGCAGGCCCCGGGAACTGTGGCTGGGAGTCGAGGGGCACGGCGGGCGGCTGTTGCCGTGGGGCGCCGTACTCCGGCCCGGCACCGGGTTCCGGTCGCGGTGGGATCGGCTGGTCGGTCCAGGTGCCGCTGTCCCCGGCGGCGGGCGGCAGAGCCAGCCGTCCGGCCGCCGGGTCGTGCGCGACCCAGCCGTCCGCCGTCCCGGGCGCGGCGACCGGTCCGCGCCGGGTCGCGTCCAGCGGCGCGCCGTTCGCCAGGGACGCGGTGGCGCCGTCGGGGAGGCGGCCTGCCTCGCTGGAGGGCATGATGCGGCTGTGCCGGCTGAAGGAGGGGTCGAGGCCGCGCAGGAGTTCGTAGGAGATGGACCGCATCCGGTCGGCGGCCATCGGGTCGGTCTCGTCGTAGAGGATGGCCGGGTAGGGCGCGTGGGCCGGCGCGCCGCGCACCACATGGCTGTCGTGCGGTTCGACGGGCGGGCGCACCCACAGGCCGCTCTGCACGACCTCCAGCAGCACGTCGGGCGCGTACTGGAAGACGCCGGGCGCGACGGCCGGGATGGCCCCCACGGGGACCCGGGCGTCCAGCGCGACCGGTGCCAGGGCGTGGCCGCCGGTCTGCGCACGCGGCACGAAGCCGAACGCGTCCGTGTAGGGGCGCCATCCGCGGGTGCCGTCGCGCAGGAGGGTGCTGACCTCGGGCGTGCCGCCGTCGCCGGCGACCGGGAGGCCGGCGTAGACGCTGACGTGCGCTCCGAGCAGGTCGGCGAGGGCCTGGCCGAGCGGTGCGCCGTCGGGGACCGCGACCGGGCCGTAGGGGATGAACCGCACCAACGGCCGTGCGCTGGGCGGCAGCGAGTTCCAGAAGGCGGCGATCTCCTCCATCGGCAGGGCCGACGTGCCCGGGCTGCCGAGCGCGATGCCGAGCAGGTCGGGGTGGGCGGCCAGCAGGTCCACCAGCCGCTGCCGGTGAACGGCGGTGTCCGCTTCCTCCCAGCTGCCGCGCAACCACACCCCGCCGGGCAGCGGCTCGGCCAGGCCGCCCGGGCCGAGCGAGAGGGGCCGGTCGGGGACCGAGTACTCCCACTGCGGCTTGGGGAAGCGGCGCGAGTCCGGCATGGACGGCTTGTTGGGCCGGTAGCGCAGCCATCCGGTGCCGTGGTGGGCGGGGACGAACAGCGCGCCGCCCGCCGCGGGCAGCACGGCGCCGTCGGGGGCCAGCACACTGCGTTCCAGCCGGTCGGCGAGCCACTGCGCGGCGCGATTGACGTCCTCGCGGGTGCCGCGGCCGGGGACGAGCCGGAAGCTGCGGCCCTGCCGGTCCAGCGCCCGCGCCACGGTCTCCCAGACCACGTCCTCGGGACGGGAGGGCAGGTCGAGGACGACCAGCGTGTTCTGCGGGTCGGCGGCCAGCCGCTGGGTGAAGGTGAGCGCGCGGCTGTCGACGAACCCGCGCGGGTGCACCAGCAGCGCGTTGCCGACGCTGCGGGACTCCAGCGCGGGGCCGCGCGGATGCAGGGCGGCGCGTGCGAGCCGGGACGGCCAGGGGTCGCCGGGGCCCGCGAGGCGTTCACGTGGGGTGCGAGCCATGGTCAGTTCGCTCCCGAAACAGGTGCGACGGCCTGCGCGCGGGTCAGCCGCACGCCGGACGGTATCCGGGCGAGCAGGTCGGCCGGCAGGATCCGCGGCGTCACACCGCCGTAGCCGAGCGCTTCGGCGGCCTGGCCGTCGAGTTGGTGCTTCACGCCCTGGTCGGTGATCAGGTAGGAGTCGGGGGTGGTGCCGCCGGCCGAGTCCTTCGGCGGCGCCGCGAGGACCGCGTCGCCCGGCGGCACGATGACCGAGGCGCCGGCGGTCGCCGCGCCGCCGGTCTCGCGCACGACCGTGGTGGTGCGGCCGTCGGCGGAGTACAGCAGGCACAGTGCGGCGCCGCCGTCGGCGGTGGCGTCCTTGCCGTCGAGCAGGTCGGGGATTCGGTGCATGAGCGTGGTGTCGCTGGACGTCCGCACCGCGGCGATGTCCGCGGCGCTGACCTGCACCGGCCCGTGGCCGCCGGGTGCGGCGGCGATCAGCGCCGCCTCGGTGGCGGTCAGCGGGGCGAGGCCGTCCGCCTTGAGGACGTAGTAGTGGCTCGTGCCGCGGATGACGGTGCGGAACACCTGTCCGATCACCGCCGGGTTGCCGGCCACGGCGGTGCCCTTGGAGCCGGTGCCGGGGATGACGGGCGGGGCGATGGAGGGGCCGCTGGGCAGCTCGGCCAGCCAGTCGGCGGTGGCCTTGACGGGCTGCTCGGTGTCCAGGCCCAGCGCGACGAGGACGGAGCGGGAGCCGACGGCGTACTTCGTGCCGTTCCACAGCACGTAACGCGTGGTTCCCGAGCCGGCCACGAGCACCGCGGCGTCGCCCGGTATCCGGTGGACGCCGGACGGGTCGAAGTCCAGCGCCTCGTCGACCGCGGTCCCACGGCGCACGCAGTCCGCCCACCCGCCGGTCAGCAGCGCGGTCGGCGGGGCCACGTCGTCGGGCGCGCCGGGGATGCCGACCGGCACGCCGCGGGGCACGCCGGCCAGCGACGCGCGTGAGACCTGCTGGAGGTGCACACCGCTGCCGACCGCCAGCAGCGCGGAGGCGTAGTTGGCGGTCGGGTGCAGCTGCCTGCTCAGGTACAGGTACCGGGTGCCGGTCTCCTTCTCGACGACCAGGGCGCCGTTGTGCGCCCAGGCGGTGTTCTGCACGGGTCTGAGCAGGCCGTAGACGGTGGCGGCGACCACGAGCAGCACGGTGATGACGACGCCGAAGGTGGCGCCGAGCCCGGACCGGCGCATCGGCGCCTCACCGGATCCGGGGTCACCGGAGACTAGGGAGGAGGCGAGTCGGCCGGTGGCGAACTGGTAGGCCTGCAAATGGTCGCGGCGGCTTTGCACTGCTTCCCCCTCAGCTGACCGACGCGCGGAAGTACGCGTAGGCGTGGAGCAGTTGCAGCAGCAGCGGCAGCAGGGCCAGCGCGGTCAGCAACTCCAGGATGTCGGCGACGTGCCCCCAGACCGGCAGCAGCCGGGCCGTGGGCAGCCGCCAGGCGCCGACCAGCAGCAGTCCGGCGGCAACCAGCAGGCCGAGCAGCAGGACGCACTGCCCGGCCGCGGAGAAGTGCCCGCCCCAGGTCAACACCACGCTGAGCAGGCCGACGGTGCCGGCCACCGCGGCCGGCACCCGCTGCCAGGTCGCGCTGAGGCTCTTGGTGCGCATCAGCACCGCACCGGACAGGACCAGCGGGAACAGCCAGTTGATCCAGCCGGCGGTCCCGGCCAGCAGGATGAACGCGGCCACGCACTGCAGCGCGCCGGCGATGCTGATGGCGGTCAGGATGTTGTCGGCGCTGATGGCACGCTGGTTGACCTGCCGCTCCGGATGGGGGTCGGTGTCCTCCTGGAGCTCCTGCGCGTTGCGCGGCAGTTGGGGCACCCGGATGCGGGCCAGGCGCAACGAGGTGCGCGGCGCGAGGTGGCCCAGCAGGAAGAAGACGACGGCGACCGCGCTGGTACTGAGCGTGGCGCTCCAGCCGAACGTGGCGGACAGGCCGCCGGTCACGACGGTCAGCGCGGCGACGAGCAGCACCGTGCCGGTCACCGCGGACCGCAGCCTCGGCAGGGGCAGCAGGATGGCCGCCAGCGCGGCCGCCCAGCCCCCGCCGGCCATCAGGTCGACCGGCTGCGGCGAGGCGAAGGCTTGCGTGCCGTGCAGCACGGTCAGCCCGGACAGGCCGGCGAACACGCAGGCGCCGACGCCGGTGATCAACGTGGCCTCACGGTCCACGGGTTGGCGCTGGTCCAGCAGCAGGCCCGCGACGAGGGCGACGGCGGTGACCCCGTACAGCACGGATTCCAGCCGTCCCGTCCCGATCCCGCCGATCGCCACGGCGAGGACGCCGAGGACCACGCAGGCCAGGAAGAGGAACAGCCGCCGGGTCAGATCGGGGCGCCAACGGTTGGAGCGGGAGGCGATGACCTGGGAGACGCCGTCGGCGATGTCGTCGAACTCCAGCTCCGGCATCGGCTGGTCGATCGGGCGCAGGTAGAGCAGGTCGCCGTGGAGCAGTCCCGCGCTCTGCGGCGTGGCGTCGAGGTCCAACGGGGGCTCGCCCAGCCGCTGGAGCGTCCACACCCCGGCCGACCGGTTGGGGTCGGCGGGGACGTGGCGCAGCAGGACGGGCAGGAGAGCCGAGACGGTGGTGGTGACCGGCACGGCCAGGTCGGCGCGCCCGGCCGGTCCCGCGATGGTCAGTCGGCACACCTCGGTGCTGACCGCGCCGAGGGTACGGGGGTCGGGTATGGCGGTGGTCATGGTACTCCTGGGAACGGGGAGGTACGGCGGCGCCGTGGGCGGGGCCGGTACGCGGTCAGGGGCCGGCGTGTCCCACCTGGACCAGCCGTACACCGCGCCGGGTGACGAGCTGGGCGCGGCCGGGGGGAAGGGTGCGGGGCCTGGCCTCGCCGATGAACTTCCCTTCCTCCTTGGGGTAGGAGTGCAGGAGTGCCGGGCTGCCCAGTTCCCAGATCCGACGCAGGACCGGGTCCATCATGGCGCGGGTGGCACCGGAGGTGGAGCGGGAGATCACCATGTGCAGGCCGATGTTGGCCGAGTGGGCGAGCATCGGGGCCAGCGCGCCCAGCGGCGACCCGGCGCCCGGGCCGCCGCCGTACAGGTCGTAGTCGTCGACGACGAGGAACAGCCGGGGGCCCGTCCACCAGTCGCGGCCGGCCAGGCGCTCCGGGCTGATCTCAGGCCCGGGCACCCGCTTGCCGACCGAGACCGCGGCGTTGCCGGCGAGTGTGGTGAGGGCGTCGCCGTCCACGGCGAACCCGACACGGTACTCCTCCGGGACGGCGCCGAGCAGGTCGCGGCGGGTGTCGGCGAGCAGGATACGCGCCTCCTCCGGCCGGTAGCGGCGCAGGATCGCGTCGATGGCCAGGCGCAGCGAGTTGGTCTTGCCGGTCTCGCTGTCGCCGAAGACCATCAGGTGCGGGGTGACCCGGAAGTCGTGCCAGACGGGGGCGAGGCGCTGCTCGTCCCAGCCGAGGCAGACCCGCAGGTCGCCCTCGGGGGCCGGGAGCTTGTCCAACGGCAGCTTGGCGGGCAGCAGGCGCACCCCCGGGGCCGGCTTCCCGGCCCAGAACGTGTCGATCTCGGCCACCGCGGACTTGGTGGCCGCGGTGAGGTCCGCGGTGTCCGAGGAACTGTCCAGCCGGGGCAGGGCGCACAGGAAGTGGAACTTGGACTTGGTCAGGCCGCGACCGGGCTGGTTGGGGACGCTGGCGGCCAGCTTGGAGCCGATCTCGGACTCCATGTTGTCGCCGAGCCGCAGTTCGAACTTGGTGCCGAACAGGTCGCGGGCCCGCGGCCGGATCTCCGACCAGCGCACCGCGGAAACGACCACGTGCAGTCCGAACGACAGGCCGCGAGCCGCCAGGTCGATGATCCGCGGTTCGAGGTCCTCGAAGTCCTGCTTGAGCGTGGACCAGTTGTCGATGACCAGGAAGACGTCGCCGTAGGGGTCGTCGATCTCGCCGCGGTCACGCTGCTGCCGGTAGGCCGTCATCGACTCCAGGCCCAGGTCGGTGAAGCGCTGCTCGCGGACCTCCAGCAGCTGGGTCAACTCCTCGATGGTGCGCTGGACCCGGTCGCGCTCCATACGGGTGGCGATCGAGCCGACGTGCGGCAGGCCGGCCGTGGACTGCAGACCGCCGCCGCCGAAGTCGAGGCAGTAGAACTGCGCCTCCTGCGGGGTGTGGGTAAGCGCGAGCGCGAGCATCAGGGTGCGCAGCATCGTGGACTTGCCAGTCTGCGGGCCGCCGGCCAGCGCGAGGTGCCCGTCGGCACCGGACAGGTCGGCCACCAGCAGTTCCCGCAGTTGCTCGAAGGGCCGGTCGACCATGCCGAGCGGAACCCGCAGGCCCCCGAGGGCCGGGTAGTCGCTCGCGCTCATGCCACGTACCGGGTCCGGGACAATGCCGGGCAGCAGTTGGTCGAGGCTGGGCGAGAAGTCCAGCGGCGGCAGCCACACCTGGCGGGCCGGCGGGCCGGCGCCCTCCAGGCGTTCGATCAGGACGTCGAGCAGACTCTCCTGGTCCTCCGAGGCGGGCTCCGGCTGCGGCTCGGGCCGCGCGGTCAGCTCCTCGGCCTCCGCCAGGACGCCGGGGGCCGCCGGCAGCCGCTGCTCCATGCCGAAGGCGACGACGCCCTCGGCACCGGCCGCCGGCTCCGCCGGCCGGGCGGCGCCGACCGGCACCGGGCAGGGGCCGGAGACGTAGGCGGCCTTGAACCGGGCGAGGTTGGTGGTATCGACCTTGAGGTAGCCGTTGCCGGGCGCGGAGGGCAGCTCGTAGGCGCTGCCGACGCCGATGACGCTGCGCGACTCCATCGAGGAGAAGGTCCGCAGGGCGATCCGGTACGACAGGTGGCCCTCGACGCGATGGATGCGCCCTTCGTCCAGCCGCTGGGACGCCAGGAGCAGATGGACGCCCAGCGATCGGCCCAGCCGCCCGATGGAGACGAACAGGTCGACGAACTCCGGCTTGTTGGCGAGCAGTTCGGAGAACTCGTCGACGACGACCACCAGTGAGGGCAGCGGGGTGAGCGCCGCGCCGCCCAGGCGTGCCTTCTCGTACTCGTACAGCGAGGAGTAGCCGCTCTCGCGCAGCAGTTCCTGACGGCGGATCATCTCGCCGTTGAGCGAGTCCCGCATCCGGTCGACCAGGTGGAGCTCGTCGGCGAGGTTGGTGATGACAGCCGACGTGTGCGGCAGCCGGTCCATGTTGAGGAACGTGGCGCCGCCCTTGAAGTCGACCAGGACGAAGTTGAGCACGTCCGAGGAGTGCGTCACGGCCAGGCCGATGACCAGGGTGCGCACCAGCTCACTCTTGCCCGAGCCGGTCGCGCCGATCAGCAGTCCGTGCGGGCCCATTCCGGCCTGGGCGGACTCCTTCAGGTCCAGTTCCAGCACCTCGTTGTCCTCGGTGATGCCGATGGGCACCCGCAGCCGGGTGTGCTGGGGGAGGCGGGTGCGCCACAGGGCCGCCACGTCGAAGGAACGGGGGTCGCGCACGCCCAGCAGGGTGACGATGTCGAAGTCGCTCTCCAGCGGCTGCTCGACGAGCTCGATGCCGCCGCCGGTCCGCATCGGGGCGAGGACGCGGGCGAGCGCGTCAGCGGACGACGGGGACAGCGAGTCGGCCCGGGCGGTGACAGTGGTCTCGCCGGCCGGGTACTCCACCTCGCCGTCGCGCACGGTCAGCCGCAGTACTCGCGGACCGCCGGTCATCGCGCCTGTGGCGTCCAGCAGGACGACGTTGCGCAGGCCGGCGCCGAGCAGCCGGGAGGTCTCGGGGATGTGCACCCGGTAGGCGACCACCACCACGAACGGCTCCCCGATCCGCGGCGGCGCGTCGGCCTCGTGGTCCGGGCGGTCGGTCAGCTCGGCGCCCAGCAGGTCCAGCAGCGCCTCGTAGTCGTCGGCCACCAGACGCAGCGGCCCCGCCGCGTCCTCCTCGTGCGGGTGGGCGTTGTGCGGCAGCCACTTGAGCCAGTCCCACTCGGCGCGGCCGACCGCGTCGGTCAGCAGGGCGATCCGCAGCTCGTCGGGCGAGTGCAGCACCACCAGCTGGCCGATCATCGCGCGCAGCATGCCCAGCGCCGCGGCGCCCTCGCCCGCGAACTCCACGCTGGCGAACCGCCGCAGAGGCACCGGAACCGGCACGTTGCCGATGGACTGGTACGCCTTGGTGAAGCGCCGCAGCGAGACGGCCGACAAGGGTTCGAGATCCTCGACCGGCTTGGTCTCCGGCGGGATCAGCTCCAGGTTCGCACGGCGGGCGCCCAGCCCGATGCGCACCTCCGCGAAGTCCTCGTGCCCGGCCCGGCGCTCCCACAGCCGGGGCCCGGCAGCGATCGACCACAGGTCCCGCGGACTCGGGTTGTCCCAGGTCACCGCCACACGCTGCTCGGCCGCCGCCTGCCGGACCTCGCGGCGCAACTGGGCCAGGTAGCGCAGGTAGTCACGGCGTTCGGCGCGCATCTTGCGCTTGCGGTCGGCACCACGCCTGCCGAGCTGGCCGAGCCCCATGCTCATCATGGCCACGCCCATCATCCCGGACATCATGTACGTGGACGACGAGCCGGAGCCCATGGTGAACATCATGACCATGGAGCCGACGCCCAGCGCCATGGGCAGGTACACCATCGCCGAGCTGAAGTCCGCGGTAGCGGGTTCGCCGAGGACCGGGGGCTCCGCCAGCTCGATCCGGCCCTCGGGCGCCTCAGGCCCCGGTTCACGAGGGGAGCGCTTGACGACCACAGTGCTCATCGGACGGTCTCCTGCGGACTTGTGGTGATTCAGAGCGCACCGGCGGTACCGGCGGATCACGCGTGGCCGGGGGCCGCGGAGCGCCGCAGCGGGGGCTGCCCGTCCACCCTAGGAACGAGCCGTCCGGCGGGGGGCCCGCCGTGCGCACCCCTGTCCGTGCGGACAGCCGATTCTGCCTGCCAGTTCACCTCCGCTCCTCCAGGCCCGCCTCCTCGTCCGGCTCCACCGCTTCGCCCAGGACCGCGACCGCGGCCCCAATCTCGACCGCGCCCAGGCGGCGTCCGGCGCGTCACGCGGTACGACAGGCGGACGGGCGCCGGCGTTCCGCGGCGGGCGAAGAGGCACCGGTCGGCCGGGAGGCACCGGCATCGCACCCTCAAACGCCCTGGTCACGCCCCGGCGGGGGCCCGCACGCCGCTCGCGCCAGGTTTCCCTGTTCTTAACCCTCAGGGAGCCCACGCCAGCCGAAGAACCGTTCACCCGTGTGAGGATCCCCGGAGATCAAAAGCAGTATCCCCACGGGAGGACAGATGCCCTCACAGACAATCGCGGACACCATACGCGTCGCCGTGCACGCACCCGACGCCATCACTCGGGCAGGCCTCCTCAGCTGCCTGCAGCAGGCCAACCGTCTCCGCGAGATCCCCCTCAAGAAAAGCAACGAAGCCGACACCATCGTCGTCGCCGTCGACACCGTCGACGCCACCACCCTCGACCTCCTCCCCACCCTCAACGACAAACCCGACGCGCGCTTCGTCATGATCACCGGACGCGAATGGCGCGCCGACATCTCCGCCGCCATCGACCGCGGGGTACGCGCCGTCATATGGCGCGACAACTTCACACCCGCCGCCTTCATCCGCACCCTCCACACCATCGCCGACGGCGGCGGGAGCTTTCCCCCCACCCTCCAGGGCACCCTCATGCAGCAGGTCCAGTGGGCCCATCGCGAAATCCTCGCCCCCCGCGGCCTCACCGCGTCCGGCGTCACCCCCCGCGAAGTCGACGTCCTCCGCCTCGTCGCCGACGGCAAGGAACTTTCCGAAATCGCCACCAAGCTCTCCTATTCCGAACGCACCGTCAAATACGTGCTGTACGGCCTCATGAAGCGGCTCCACCTGCGCAACCGGGCGCACGCCGTCTCCTACGCCATCCGCGCCGGCCTCATCTGACGTCCCGGCCCCGGACACCCCGGCCCCGAGCCCCCCGTTCCCCCAGATCCACGCACCGCCGGACCGGAACACCGCCAGGGCTCCACCGTCCCCGAGCACCGGGCGGACCGACGCGTCCGCCCTCGAGCAGCCCCCCGGCCCCCGCACGTCAGATGCCTCCCGGCATCCGCCCGTTCGCGTCGTGCCCGCTTTCCGGTCGACGGGAGAAGCACGTCGATCCGGGCCGCGCCGGGAATGTCGCCGCGAAAGCGGATTCTCCGCCGGGCGCCGCCCGCACCGCCCACCGATTCCCGGTACTCATCGAACGCGACGTCCACCGCAAACAGGTCGGCGTCTACCTTTGATCTTGGCCAGTGCTCCGGCGTTTACGCCGGGGTTGAAGGCCATCTCAGAATTGCTCTGACCCGCAGTGGGCACAGGTCAGCACTGTTTACCTCAGCCCACGGGGCGCTTCTGGTTCTCGATGTACTGGCGTACGACGGTCAGCGGGTGCCCCGCCGCAGCTCCCGGCGAAGTAGGAGTCGGACCAGAAGTGGCCGCCCCACAGGTACCGGCGGACATCGGGACCCACACCGCTCTCAGTGGAGGCCTCATCGGCCGGGGTCCCGAAGGGCGTCGTAGTCCCGGACTCGAACAGTGCGGCGCGGGAGGTCCCCGCTGCTGGGGCTGTTGACAAGGATCAGGGCCTCCCGGCGCGCTCGTCGGTCTCGACGACCCCGAGCCGCGCAGGAGGCCCTGTCCTCAGGCACACCGCGGCCGAAGATCACCCGCTCGGGACGCGACACCCGAACTCACGCTTCGGCGGGCGACTTCGGTCGCGGTCAGGGCACCACCGTTCCCTCCGCGATGTGCGGCATCCCCTCGCCCGACGCGTTCCAGCTGCATATGTACACCTGGTAGTGGTGGCCGGGGGTCAGGCCGGTGATGCGGCGCAGCGGGCTCACCGTCGGGGCGTAACCGTAGACCTTGGCGAAGACGAGCGGGGTGTCCGTGTCGTAGACGTAGACGGCGTAGCGGGTGAGGGAGGCGTCGTGGACCGGGGTCCAGCTGACGTCGATCTCCCCCGGCCCCGCGGCGTGGGCGGTCACCTCGTCCGGCGGCTTGGGCGTGGTCGGGTGGGCGATGCCCGAAACCGGCTGGGACCAGGGCGATTTCAGATCGTCGGCGTCGCCCGCGACCTCGCGCACCCGGACCTCGTAGCGGTGGCCGTCGACCGGTTGGAAGCTGAACTGCCAGGGCAGGTCCCATCGGTTGAACTGGGCCGACGGGACGGCGTCCTCCCAGGGCTTCTCCGCGCCGTCGACCACCTCCCGCCACTCCACGTCGTAGCTGTGCGCGCCGACCACCTTGTCCCAGGTCACGGTGACGCCCTGCTGGCTGCCGTCGAACACCAGGTTGGTGGGTGTGGTCACCTGCCGGTCGGGGACGCTCGCCGGGGCCTCGGGCGCCGCCGTGCCGATGCCGAACGCGTCGTGCAGGGCGGTGCCGAAAGCGGACGCGATGCGGTACTCGCCCAACGGATTGGGGTGAAGCCCGTCATAGGCGGTGGCACAGGTCTTGGAGGACGAGTCGCAGCCCATCGCCTTGTCGATGTCGGCGATCACGACCGGTGAGTCGGGGGTGGACCAGCCGGGTGCAGCCTGGGCGAGGGCGGCGTCGTAGTCCCTTGTGCGCTGCGGGAGTTGCGGGTTGGCGTCGCCGAGTGTGGTGCGCTGCGGGACGTTGGCCAGCACGATCTTCACATGCGGGTTGGCGTTGCGGGCGTTGTCCACGAACTTCTTCATGGTGTCGACCAGGCCGGCGCCGGCGCCCTGCCAGCCGATGTCGTTGAAGCCGAGCTCGACCAGGAGCACATCGGGCAGATGCCCCTGGGCGCCCTGGGCGGCCATGACCAGCTCGATGGTGCCCACGTCCTGCCCCAGGGTGCGGCCCCACATCGCGTAGTGGCCCGAATCGCCCCGGACGAAGCCCGGGGCGTCGCTCTGCGCGTAGGCGCCGGTGAACTGCGACGGGTCGGGCTGCGCCGGTGGCGGGTCAGGGGGGTTCTCCACCAGCGGCGGCGGCTCCGGCGGGTGCGCCGCGTTCTGCTTCTCGGTCCCGGTCAGCGGTCCGACGAAACGGGCCTGCCAGTTCTGGTCCTGGGCCCACTCCCACAGCCGGTACCGCCAAGTGCTGTCGCCCTCGTACCCGTTGCTGATCGAGTCGCCGACGACCATCACGTTGCACGTCTTGTCGTCCGTCGTGCCGCACTGCTCTGCGGAGGTGGAGACGTCCGTCGTCCTGAGTCCCGTCTCGAAGTTGCAGACGTCGTTGTACGGCTCCGGCCGTCCCGGCGAGTAGCCGCCCTGGTAGTTGTAGATCTGGATGAGGTACGGCCGTCTGTCATCGTGGTGCAGGAACCATGCGATGAGCCTGTCGGAATGGTTCACGTGGTAACTGGGGTTCGCGGGACCGCTGTCATCGGGTTCGATCGAATACTGGTACCCATAGGCGTGGGGATCCACCTTGGAGTCCCGCTTCCCGAACCAGGGCTCCCCTCCGATGTACGCCCACTGGTACAGATAACTCCAGCTGTCCTGCCCCTGCTGGTCGTAGTGCCGCCACTTGAAGCCTTCGTCGAGGTCCTGCTCGTCGTACGGGACGCAGGCCAGCGCGGCTGTGTTGTGCAGGTGCACCTGGCCCTTGCAGGTACTGCCCCACCACCACGCGTTCCAGAGCAGCTTCTCGTGGCCGAGGTCGCCCGCGTCGATCTCCCAGATGCACTTGACCTTGCCGCGGTTCTCCAGCTCGGGCAGCTCGCGGGTCTCCCAGGTGTTGCCCGAGCGGACGCACTTGCCCTTGATCACCCACGCCTGGTCGGAGGTCTGCCGGGCGTATTCGGCCGAGGCGAACCGCCAGATGTCCTTGGCCTTGTTGTCCGGGGTGTCGAACGGCGGCATCTTGAGACCCGCGTCGGCGAGGCGCGTCTCCAGCGTCTTCTGGCCGCGCTGCTTCGCGTACTTCTCAGTGATCGGCTTGACGCTGTCGGCCTCGCTCTGGCAGGAGCCGATCCGCCCGGTCCAGAACAGGTTGCTGCCCGGCGCGCTCACCAGCGCGGCCCGCACCTGGTCCTGCGTGGGGATGTCGTCTGCGCTCGCGTGGGGGGCCAGCGCGGTCTGCCCGAGAGCGAGCAGGGCGCCGACCAGTACAAGTGTCAGCCATCTTCGCCATTCGAGCCTCGGGCGGCTGCCCCGCCGCCCGGGATGCACAGTCAGCACCCGGAGCACCCCGCTCCCGGCCGGCTGGGCAAGAACGCACGCCGAAGCGCCGTCGTCCGTAAGGGACGTGTGGCCCGGCCCGACGCGCGTAAGAACGCGTCCGAGGTCATGAATGCAGTCAAGGCAACTCCTCAGTGGGCGTGACCGCAAGGGGGTAGAGACCCGCGCATTATTGCCGCCCCGCCGGGCGCCGTGCCGGGCAATGACGGAGTGATTACCGCGGCGCGGGACAGCGCCTGTAGTGTTCAAGTTCCGTTGGGAATCCGGACGTTGGACGTTCAGAGGGACGGCGCGGGTGCCCTTGACGCAGAGGATATGGGCCCTTCGCGCTTGAGGCGCGAAAGGCCCACGCGTGAGAGAATACTGCGAAAACGCCGGATTTCCCTTGGGCCGCATAGCCGGTCGGATTTGTCATGGTGCTCTGCGAAACGACCTTCTCCGCCCCTCCATGAAGACGACTGGAAATCGCCGGAACCGCGATTCATGACCCATGCGACGAGGAAGTCGAAAACACACTTCCCCTTCAGGAAGAGGTGCCCACCCGACACCGACCGGCGTCGACATGCCGTGCGGCCGGGCCGCGCTTAGGCTGACGAGGGCCGCCGCCGGATGTGCACTTCGTCAACCGTGAGGCCGGATCATGAACGCAGAGTTCGACGTGGTGGTCCTGGGCGCGGGCCCGGGTGGGTATGTGGCGGCCATTCGATGCGCCCAACTGGGTCTGAGAACCGCCATCGTCGAAGCACGGTTCTGGGGCGGAATCTGCCTGAACATCGGCTGCATCCCGGCGAAGTCCCTGCTCAGAAACGCGGAAGTGGCCCATCTCGTGTTGCAGGAGCGGGACACGTTCGGCGTACGGATCGACGGTTCGGTGAGTCTCGACTACGGGGCGGCGTTTCTCAGGAGCAGAAAGGTGGCCGACGGCCGCGCGAAGGGCGTCACCTATCTGATGCGCAAGAACGGCATCGCGCAGTACGAGGGACAGGGCGCCTTCGTCGACCCCCACACCCTGAGCGTCCGGATGCCCGACGGGGACACCACCCTCACCTTCGCCCACTGCATCATCGCCACCGGCTCCACCGTGAAGCTGCTGCCGGGAACCCGCCTCGGCGCGCGCATCGTGACGTACGAGGAGCAGATCCTCTCCGACCACGTGCCCGCGAGCATCGTCATCGCCGGGGCGGGCGCCATCGGCGTGGAGTTCGCCTACCTGCTGCGGGCCTACGGCGTCGACGTCACCCTGGTCGAGTTCTTCGACCGCGTCGCTCCCCTGGAGGACGAGGAAGTCTCCGCGGAGCTGGCCCGGCAGTTCCGCCGGCAAGGGATCAAGCTGATGACGTCCACTCGTGTGGAGTCGATGGAGGAGACGGCGAACGGCGTCCGCGTCGTCGTCTCGCAGGACGGTCGCCAGCAGATCCTGGAGGCGGACAAGGTGCTCCAGGCCCTGGGCTTCCAGCCGCGCACGACCGGGTACGGGCTCGGGCAGGCAGGGGTCCGGCTCACGGACCGCGGTGCCATCGACGTGGACGCCCGGTGCCGTACCAGTCAGCCGCACATCTTCGCCATCGGTGACGTCACGGCGAAGCTGATGCTGGCCCACGCGGCCGAGGCGATGGGGGTCGTCGCCGCGGAGACCATCGCCGGTGTGGAGACGATGGAACTCGACTACCGCATGATTCCCCGCGCCACGTTCTGCAGGCCCCAGATCGCCAGTTTCGGCTGGACCGAGACGGAGGCCCGGGACGCGGGGTTCGACGTCCAGGTCGCGAAGTTCCCCTTCACCGCGAACGCGAAGGCGCACGGTTTCGGCGAAACAGCCGGCTTCGTGAAGCTCCTCAGCGACGCGCGCCACGGCGAACTTCTGGGCGGCCATCTGATCGGTCCGGACGTCACCGAGCTTCTTCCGGAACTGACCCTGGCGCAGAAGTGGGATCTGACGGTGACCGAGCTGGTGAGGAACGTGCACGCGCATCCCACGCTGAGCGAGGCGGTCCAGGACGCCCTGCACGGCCTGGCCGGGCACATGATCAATCTGTGATCGCGAAGAAGGGTCTTCACAGGCTCTCACCTGCGAAGACCCTTCGCACTGTCGGGACGACAGGATTTGAACCTGCGACCCCTTGACCCCCAGTCAAGTGCGCTACCAAGCTGCGCCACGTCCCGTTGCCCGTCTGACCTGGGGTTTCCCCGGGCCGAACGTGCACAGAAACAATACCGCACTCGGGACGGTGGTCGCGCACCCGTTATGCGCCGTCCCCTGTCCTGTCACTCTCCGGTCGGGGCGCCCAGCTCGGGATGGTGCTCCAGGAGCCGGGGCGAGGCCGCCTGGCGCCAGGAGTCGGCGAGGATGTCCCGCAGTTCGGCCTCGTCCTCCAGGGCGGCGAGGCGTACCCGGATCCAGGCGAACTGCGACTCGTGCCCGGCGACCCAGAACTTCCCGGGCTCGGCGAGCACCAGCTCGTCCCGCTCCTCCTTGGGGCAGCGCACCGCCATGGATGTCTCGTCCTCGGGCAGGGTGGCGAACATCTTGCCCGCGACCCGGAACGTGGGCATGCTCCAGGCGGTCTTCTCGGCCGTCTCGGGCAGGGACAGGGCGATACGGCGTACGTCTTCGGCATCCGGCATGTCCCGCACCGTAGCCAATGCCACTGACAGCCGGCCCGTGCTCAGGGGGACGGCGTCGGCCCCTGAGGCGACACGGCGCCGACCCGCACGATCCGCCCGACCCGCCCGATCCGCTCGATCCGCTCGATCCGCTTGTAGAAGATCGTGGTCGGGCACAGCGCTCCGGCCGGTGTCGCCGCGTAGTCCGGAATCATCCCGGCGCGGGTCCAGCCCGCGGTGCGGTACAGGGACTCGGCCGGGCTGCCGGTCTCCGTGTCCAGGTGGAGCAGGGTGATCCCGGCCTCGCCGGCGGCCCGCTCCGCGGTGGCCAGCAGCGCGCGCCCCAGGCCCCGGCCGCGCGCCTCCCGGTGCACCATGAGCTTGCCCAGTTCGGCACGGTGGCGGCTGTTCGGCTTGTCCGGGAAGGCGAGACTCACGGTGCCCGCCACCCGCTCCCCCGCCGTCGCCACCCACACCGCGAGACCTCCGGCGTCGACCGCGGCCGCCCGCTCCTTCCACCAGGCGAGGGCCTCCGCCCGGTCGAGCGGGGCGAGGAACCCCACGGAGGCGCCGCCCTCGACGGTGTCGGTCAGCAGCTCAGCCAGTTCTTCGGCGCGGGCGAGCAGGTCCCCGGCGGCGAGCCGGACGATCGGGGTCATGGGAGCACCACCACGAGCGCGTAGCGCACCTCACCCGGGCCCGGGCAGCGGAACCGGGTCGGACCCCACACCCGCAGCCGCAGGCAGTCGCCGGCAGCGAGCCGGTGCTCCACGTCCTGGGCGGTGACCTCCAGCGTCCCGTCGAGGACCCAGATGTGCTGTTCGAGTCCGGGCACGGGCGGCCGGTCGTAGGCGATGTCCGCCCCGGCCGTGAGCCGCCCCTCGACGAGTTCGCCGCGCAGCCCAGGGTGCGGAGGGGACACGGAGCGTCGTACGAAGCCGGAGGCCGCGTCCTGCCACCGGGCCTGGTCGGCGGCGCGCACCACCTGGGCGGGCTCGGTCTCGATCTCGCTCAGCAGCTGGGACATGGTGCGGCCGTAGACGCCGCACAGCCGGTTCAGCATCGAGGCGGTGGGGCTGATCTCGGCGCGTTCCGCGCGGGACAGGGTGGACCGGCTGACCCCGCTGCGGTCCGCCAGCTCGCCCAGCGACCAGCCGCGCTCCGCCCGCAGCTCGGCCAGGCGCGCGGCGAGCCGGGCATCGACGGGATCCATGACGTCACTTGCCATGACGGGAGTCTATCCCGAATCCGGGATTGCGTGCCGGATATGGGATGGGTGGGCTCAGTCGCGATGAGCCGCCTCGGTCCGGCCCCGGTCCGGCCCCGTCAGTCCACCGTCGCGGCCTTTGCCAGCGCGTCCAGCACCGGGCGGATCAGCGGGTGTCCCTCCGCCCCGCGGCGCACGGCCGCGAAGACCCGGCGGGTGGGGGCGACTCCGTCGACCGGGCGGACGACCACACCCGTCAGGTCCATTCCACGCAGGGCGGAGCGCGGTACGAGGGCCACTCCCGCGCCGGCCGAGGCGAGCGCCACGACCGCACGGAAGTCGTCCGAGGAGTGTTCAAGACGGGGCTGGAACCCGGCGTGCTCACAGGCCAGCACGACGACGTCATGGCAGGGATTGCCCGGGTACGGGCCGATCCACGGGTCCTTGGCCAGCTCGGCCAGCGGCACCTCGGGCGCGTCGGCCAGACGATGGGTGACCGGCACGACCGCGTCGAAGGGTTCGGCGTAGAGCGCGACGGGAGTGAGCCGGGGGTCGTCCGCGTCGGGCGCGCCCCGGTACTCCACGGCGACGGCGACGTCGACCTGCCGGTCCAGGACCATCGGCAGGCTCGCGTCTCCCTCGGCGTCCTGGACCCGGACCCGGATGCCGGGCGCGGTGCGGGCGAGCCGCGCCAGCGCGGGGGCCACCACCAGGCCGATGCCGGTGGCGAAGGAGGCGAGTGTCACCGTGCCCGCCGAGCCGGCGCCGTAGGCGGCCAGCTCGGCCTCGGCGCGCTCCAGCTGGGCGAGGACGGCGTTGGTGTGGCCGAGCAGGATCTCACCGGCCGGGGTCAGCCGTACTCCCTTGGCGCCCCGCTCCACCAGCCGGTGACCGGTCTCCTGTTCCAGCGCGGCGAGCTGCTGGGACACGGCGGAGGGGGTGAGATAGAGCGCGGCGGCAGCGGCCGTGACCGTGCGGTGGTCGGCCACCGCACGGAGGATGTGCAGCCGCCGCGCTTCGATCATGCAACCGATTATCGCAAGACGCGCGGGCTGATCAGCCCTCCAGCTCCGCCCGGGCGGACACGAACGCGTCGACGGCGCGGTTGACGTCGTCCGTGGAGTGCGCGGCGGACAGCTGCACCCGGATACGGGCCTGGCCCTGCGGGACCACCGGGTAGGAGAAGCCGACGACGTACACGCCGCGCTCCAGCAGCAGTTCGGCCATGCGTCCGGCCTTCGACGCGTCGCCGATCATCACCGGGGCGATCGCGTGGTCGCCCGGCAGGATGTCGAAGCCCTCCTCGGTCATCCGGCGGCGGAAGAGCGCGGTGTTCTCCGCCAGCTTCACGCGCAGGTCGCCCGCCGACTCCAGCAGGTCGAGCACCTTGAGCGAGGCCGCCGCGATCACCGGGGCGAGCGTGTTGGAGAAGAGATACGGCCGCGAGCGCTGGCGCAGCAGGGCGACGATCTCGGCGCGGGCGGCGACATAGCCGCCGGAGGCGCCGCCGAGCGCCTTGCCGAGGGTGCCGGTGATGATGTCGACGCGGTCCATGACCCCGTGCAGCTCGGGGGTGCCGCGACCGCCCGCGCCGACGAAGCCGACGGCGTGCGAGTCGTCGACCATGACCATGGCGTCGTACCGGTCGGCGAGGTCGCAGATCTCCCGCAGCGGGGCCACATAGCCGTCCATGGAGAACACGCCGTCGGTGACGACCAGCTTGCGGCGGGCGCCGCCCTCCGAGGCCTCCTTCAGCTGCCGCTCCAGATCCGCCATGTCGCGGTTGGCGTAACGGAAGCGGCGCGCCTTGGACAGGCGGATGCCGTCGATGATCGAGGCGTGGTTGAGGGCGTCGGAAATCACCGCGTCCTCCGGGCCGAGGAGGGTCTCGAAGACACCGCCGTTGGCGTCGAAGCACGAGGAGTACAGGATCGTGTCCTCCTGGCCGAGGAACGCGGACAGCCGCGCCTCCAGCTCCTTGTGCACCTCCTGCGTACCGCAGATGAACCGTACGGACGCCATGCCGTAGCCCCAGCGGTCCAGCGCCGTGTGAGCGGCGGCGATGACGTCAGGGTGGTCGGCGAGGCCGAGGTAGTTGTTGGCGCAGAAGTTGAGCACCTCACCGGGGCGGCCGCCCGCGGTGACGTTCACGGTCGCGGACTGCGGGGTGTCGATCACCCGCTCGGGCTTGTGCAGGCCGGCGGCCCGGATCTCGTCGAGGGTGGCGCGCAGGTCGTCGCGCACGGAGTCGAACATGGGGGAAGCTCCTCAAAGTGCTTACGCGGGAAGGCGGGCAATCGCGGGGAAGGGCTACGCGGTCCAGTCCAGGATGATCTTGCCGCCCCGGCCGCTCGCCGCGTCCTCGAACGCCGCCTCGTGCTCGCGGTAGTCGTACCGGCCGGTGATCACGGGCGAAAGGTCGAGCCCGCCCTCGAGCAGGACCGACATCGCGTACCACGTCTCGAACATCTCGCGGCCGTAGATGCCCTTGATCGTGATCATGGAGGTGACGATCCGGGCCCAGTCGACGGGGAACTCCTGGGACGGCAGTCCGAGCATGGCGATCCGGCCGCCGTGCGTCATGTTGGCGATCATGTCGCGCATCGCCTCGGGGCGGCCGGACATCTCCAGACCGATGTCGAAGCCCTCACGCAGGCCCAGCTCGCGCTGGCCGTCGGCGATCGTCGCGTCGGAGACGTTCAGCGCGAGGCTCACGCCGATCTTGCGCGCCAGCTCCAGGCGTTCCTCGCTGACATCGGTCACGACGACGTTGCGTGCGCCCGCGTGCCGGGCCACCGCCGCGGCCATCAGGCCGATCGGGCCGGCACCGGTGATCAGGACGTCCTCGCCGACCAGGGGGAACGACAGCGCGGTGTGCACCGCGTTGCCGAACGGGTCGAAGATCGCGGCCACGTCGAGGTCCACGGGGGCGCGATGCACCCAGACGTTGCCGGCGGGCAGGGCCACATACTCGGCGAACGCACCGTCGCGCCCGACCCCGAGCCCGACCGTCGCCCGGCACAGATGGCGGCGCCCGGCCAGACAGTTGCGGCACTTCCCGCACACCAGATGGCCCTCGCCGCTGACCCGGTCGCCCACGTTGATGTCCGTGACGTCACGGCCGGTCTCGACGACCTCGCCGACGAACTCGTGCCCGACCACCAGCGGGGTGCGGATCGCCTGCTGCGCCCAGCCGTCCCACGCCCGGATGTGCAGGTCGGTGCCGCAGATACCGGTCCGCAGGACCTTGATGAGCACGTCGCCGGGTCCGACGGCGGGTTCCGGGACGTCCGCGAGCTGGAGCCCGGGCTCCGCCTTCTCCTTGACCAGCGCCTTCAACGCTACGGCTCCTGTGAGTGAGGTCCCGGTTCCAGGCACGCCGAAGGAGCCCGCACCGGGGAGAGGAGTGGAATCGCGTAGCAATCTGCCCTACGGCGACGCACTGGTCCATCGAGGATTTCTTAAGCGCCGCCACAGCTTTCCTTCACGCCCCCCGTGTCACCTGCGGCTTCGCTTCCCGTTCCACGGACACGACCGGCTCCGGACCGGGCGGGACACGGAGTGCGGGGCGCCCGAAACGGCACCGAGGGGCGCGCCACGGCAGGGCGATCCGGCGCACGCCTCTCAGGTCGTGCCGCCCTCCCGTCGTGCGATACCTTCCGTCAGCTCCGCGGCCAGCGCCTTGATGGTCTCCAGACCTGCCCGGCCCCAGGGACGCGGCTCCACGTCGGCGGCGCAGACCGTGCCGAGGGCGGTGCCCGTGCGGTCCACGAGCGGCGCGCCGAGATAGGAGCGGATACCGATCTCGTCGACGACGGGGTTCTGGGCGAAGCGCGGATAGTCGCGGACGTCCTCGAGGACGAGCGCCCTGCGCCGGACGACGACGTGCGGACAGAAGCCGTACGCGCGGCCCAGCTGACGGACGGGCGCGCCCGTGCCGTCCGGGGTGGGGAGCGCGGTGAGCGGGCGGTCGTCGGGCTGGTGGAGGCCCGCGAAGAACTGCCGGTGCTCGTCGACGAAGGTGACCATCGCGTACGGCGCCGCGGTGAGCTCCGCCAGCCGATCCGCGAAGGCGTCGAACTCCGGTTCGGCGCGCTCGCCCAGGCCGAGCAGGCGCAGCCTGCGGACGCGCTCGGGGGCGTCCCTGTCCTCGGGGGTCAGCAACAGTCGGCGCAGGGTCATGTGCGCGCTCCGGGCCTCGGGGCCGGTGTCGTCGCCGGGTCGTGTGCGAGGAGATGACGGACGAGCGTGAGCAGGGTCTGCACCCCCGAGCTGGAGATACGGGCGTCGCAGCGCACCACGGGAATCTTCGGGTCGAGGTCGAGGGCGGCACACACCTCCCCGGGGTCGTAGCGATGGGCGCCGTCGAACTCGTTGAGGGCGATGATGAAACCGAGTCCGCGCTGCTCGAAGAAGTCGACGGCGGCGAAGCAGTCCTCCAGTCTGCGGGTGTCGGCGAGGATGACCGCTCCGAGCGCGCCTTCGGACAGCTCGTCCCACATGAACCAGAACCGTTCCTGACCGGGCGTACCGAACAGGTACAGCACATGCTGCGGGTCGAGGGTGATGCGGCCGAAGTCCATCGCCACGGTCGTCTCGACCTTGTTCTCGATCCCGTCGAGGCTGTCGGTCGCGGCGCCGGCCGTGGTGAGCAGTTCCTCCGTGCTCAGCGGCGCGATCTCGCTCACCGCGCCAACGAAGGTCGTCTTGCCTACTCCGAACCCTCCCGCCACCAGGATCTTCAGCGCGGTGGGAAAGGGGTCAGAGCTGTCGTCGTAGTCCATCGAGCACTGCCTCCAGCAGAGACCGGTCAGTGGGGTTGTGGTGGAAGACGGGGGGTTTGGTGGTGAGCGCCCCGCAGTCGACGAGGTCGGCGAGCAGCACCTTGGTGACCACCGCGGGCAGCTTCAGCTGCGCGGCCACCTCGGCGACCGAGACGGGGGCCCCGCACCGGCCGAGCGCCTCGGCGTGCTCGGGGCCGAGCGTGCCGAGGAGGGTCGTGCCCGTGGCCATCACCTGGGAGAGCAGATCGAGGGCGGTGCTCGGCCGGGTGCGGCCGTTGCTGACCGTGTAGGGGCGGATCAGTCGTCCGGCCGCGTCGTCGAGCCAGGGGCTGTCACCGGCCGCGGTCACGTTCAAGGCCCGGTCACCGAGGGCTGCGCCGCGCTCCGGCGGGGCGCGGTGACCAGATACGGCCGTACGCTCTTCACGAGCATCGCCATCTCGTAGCCGAGGACGGCCGCGTCGGCCTCGCGGTCGGCGAGCACGGCGAGACAGGTGCCGGAACCGGCGGTGGTGACGAAGAGCAGGGTCGAGTCGAGTTCGACGACGACCTGCCGTACGTCGCCGCCGTCCCCGAAGCGGACGCCCGCGCTGCGGCCGAGCGAGTAGAGGCCGGAGGCCAGGGCGGCCATATGGTCGGCGCTGTCCGTGTCGAGGCCGTGCACGGACTTCACCAGCCCGTCGCAGGAGAGCAGCACCGCGCTCTTGGTGTGGGGTACGCGCTGCACGAGGCCGCTCATCAGCCAGTCGAGATCGGAGACATGGGTAGTCGGCATGTCGCTCGCCATGGTGGATCGACTCCTTGGGGTACACGGGTTCGCGAGAGCGGGTGGAACGGGGGCGGTCATCCGGCCGACGAGTTCGACGGTCATCCGGCCGAGGTGTTCGGCGGTCATCCGGCCGATGGGTGGCCGTGATGACGCGCCGTCAGCTCCGGGCCGGGCGTGCGCGGGACATCGGACTCGGGGCGGGCGGCCGTCTCGGTGGGGTCGAGGTCCGCCTGCTGCCGCGCCTCCGCGAGGGAGATGCCCCGCTGGAACGCGGCCATCAGGCCCGGATCGTGGCCGACGAGTTGCTCGGCCTCCTGGCGGACGGGCGCGGCGGGGCCGCCGCGGAGCTGGGGTGCGATGTGCTCCTGGGCCCGTCTGCGCGGCAGTTGGGGCTTGCCCATAGTGCCTCGCACGGTGCCCGGCTGCGGTGTCGGCTGTCTGCCCGAGGTCCCCACGAGTCCGCCGGGGGCCGAGACAACACCGAGCGGAGGCGGTACGAATCCGCCGGGGGTCGGCGCCAGATCGCCGGGAGTCGGCACGAGTCCGCCGGCCGCCCCCACGCCGCCGCCAGGAGCGCCCACGATGGTCGGACGGTCACCGGGCCGGACTCCGGGCTGCGCCTCGGCGGGGTTGGGGCGCGGGATGTCGGCGTCGCGCACGGGAAGCGGTGACCGGGCCCGGCCGGCCGGGATCCGGATGTCCCCCGGCTGCCGGGGTCCCGGCGGCACGGGGTGTTCCGAGGCACCGGACGGGGAGTGGCCGGTGCGAGCGTCCCACGGCGGCGGGGCCTGGGTGTGCGTGCCCGCGCCTTCCGCCTCCCGGGTGCCGGTCGCACCGGATGCCGTGAGCGGTGCCGTCACGATGCCCGTGCCCTGCACCGCGCCCAGCGTCATGGCCTCGGCCGTGCCGCAGTCCTCCCCGAGCAAGCCCTGCGGCAGCACGAGCACCGCTTGGACACCGCCGTAGATGTTGGTCTGCAACCGCACATGGATGCCGTGCCGACGGGCGAGTTGGGAGACCACGAACAGGCCGATGCGGCCGTCCGCCAGCAGGCCGGCGACATTGACCTGGTCGGGGTCGGCGAGCAGGGCGTTCATCCTGCTCTGCTCGGCCGGCGGCATGCCGAGCCCGCGGTCCTCGACCTCCACGGCGAGCCCCGAGGTCACAAGGCCCGCCCGCAGCACCACCTGGGTGTGCGGAGGCGAGAACACCGTGGCGTTCTCCACGAGTTCGGCGAGCAGATGGATCACATCGGCGACGGCGTGCCCGCGCAGGGTGCCCTCGACCGGGGGGACGAGTCTGACCCGCGCGTACTGCTCGACCTCCGCGGTGGCGGAGCGCAGCACCTCGGTCATGGGCACCGGCGTGCTCCACTGGCGACGGGAGACGGCGCCGCCGAGCACCGCGAGGTTCTCGGCGTGGCGCCGGATGCGGGTGGCGAGGTGGTCGACATGGAAGAGGCCCTTGAGCAGGTCGGGGTCCTCGATCTCGTTCTCCAGCTCGTCGAGGATCGAGATCTCCCGGTGCACGAGGGACTGCAGTCGCCGGGCGAGGTTGAGGAACACCTCCAGTTTCTGTTCGCTGCCGGCCCGGCTGGAGAGCTGTGCGGCCTGGACGACCGCGGCGACGGCGCCGTCGTGGGCGCGCGCCAGCTCCGCGGCGAGCTGCTCGAAGTCGTCGGAGTCCACCGGCCGTTCGGCGTGAGGGCCGGGTGCGGACGGTGCCTCGCCGCGGCGCAGCGACTCGACGAGACGGTGCAGGTCGGTCGCGCCGCGGGCGCTGGCGCGGCGCAGTTCGTGGAGGCGGTCTCGCATGGACGCGGCGGTGCGTTCGGCGGCGACGGCGGCGATCACGATGCCCGCGAGGGTCACGGCGAGGGCGCCCGCGAGCACGGCCCAGAGGATGGGGGTGGGGCGCGCGCCAGTGGTGCGGACGGTGAAGAGCACGGCGGCGCAGGCGCTCAGGGCCACCGCGACCGGCGGCAGGATCGCCAGGCGCAGCAGTTGGTGCCGTATGGGGGTCTCTGCCGGTGTGGGGGTGGGCTGGGCGGCCGGCCGCCCGTGCCGGCCGCCCTCACGGCGGTCTGCGCGTGCGGCCGGTGCGCGGAGGTGAGACATCGGCGTCCTCGTACTGGGTGTGTCGGGGCGTGGGGCTCCCGCGGGTCTGCGCGACTCGGGCGTGCGGCATCGCGGCGCCGGTCGAAAAGAGCCGCATCTCCCGTCTCTGCGTCGACCGACGACAACTCAGAGTAGTCGCCCTTCGGGCAGCCGTGATGGCCTGTTGACAAAGTCCTCCGCAGAGCTTCCCGCTCTGGTATGAGGCCTCGTACGACAGACCGATAACCGCGCCCCGCATACATCCAGAGACGTCATTGAAGCGATCAGGGCTGCTCAGAAGTGGTCACAAGAGAGGGGTGAGCGCCGACGCCCCCTCACCTCCTAGCCCCGCTCCGGGGTGGCCCCTTGAGGTCGCCTTCCGCCCTCAACCTGACGCCGAGCACCCCTGGAGCTCGCCTGAAGCTCCCCCGAAAAGGTCACGCGGCGTATCGAGAACGGCCATCCGCCACCCCGGACCACCCGGCCCGCCACACCCATTGATTCACGGTACATCTATATGCATAATACGGTTATGCATAAGCCGGTTATGGACTCCGATCCGCCCGAGGCCTCGTCCGAGGACCTGATGATCGCCGTGGAGCGGATGGTCCGCTATGTCCGCCACAGAGCCACCACCGGCGGACTGAGCACCGCGGCCTCCTCCGCCCTCGGCCGTCTGGGGCGGGAAGGTCCGCACCGGCTGACGGACCTGGCCCGCGCCGAGGGTGTCTCCCAGCCGAACATGACCCAGCTCGTCACCCGCCTGGAGCGCGCGGGCCTCGTACGGCGCAGCGCGGACAGCACCGACGGACGGGGCGTCCTGGTGGAGATCACCGACACCGGACTCGACGTCTTCCGGCAACGGCGCACCGAACGCGCACGAGCCCTGCAGGAGCTGATCGAGGAGCTGACCGAGCCCGAGCAGCGCGCGGTGAACGTCGCACTGCCGGCCCTCGCCCGTGCGATCCAGGACCGCCAGAAGCGTTCCTGAACCACCCCACCCACCCGTCAACTTCCGGAGGACACGTACGCATGAGTGCTTCGCACGGAGGGGTCGCGAGCCCCTTCAAGCAGCCCAAGGCCGTCTGGGCAGTCGCGTTCGCCTGCGTCATCTCGTTCATGGGCATCGGTCTGGTCGACCCGATCCTGCCCGCCCTGGCCAACAACCTGCACGCCTCACCCAGCCAGGTCTCCCTGCTGTTCAGCAGCTACCTCATCGTGACCGCGGTGGCGATGCTGATCGTCGGCTGGGTCTCCAGCCGCATCGGCGCCAAGCGCACCCTGATCACCGGCCTGGCGCTCATCGTCGTCTTCGCCGCCCTGGCCGGCACCTCCGACTCCATCAACGGGATCGTCGGCTTCCGCGCGGGCTGGGGCCTGGGCAACGCCCTGTTCATCGCCACCTCGCTGGCCGTCATCGTGGCCTCCGCCAGCGGCGGCTTCGGCGGCGCGATCATCCTCTACGAGACCGCGCTCGGACTCGGCATCGCCGTGGGTCCGCTGCTGGGCGGCGAGTTGGGCGCCATCAGCTGGCGCGGACCGTTCTACGGCGTCGCCGTGCTGATGGCCGTCGCCCTGCTCGCGACCCTCGCCTTCGTCCCGTCCCTGCCCAAGCCGGAGCGCCCCACCTCACCGATCGCCCCGCTCCGTGCGCTGCGCCACCGCGGCCTGCTGACCATGGGCATCATGGCCCTGTTGTACAACTGGGGCTTCTTCACGATGCTCGGCTACGCGCCCTACCCCATGAAGCTGGACGCCCATCAGCTCGGCCTGGTCTTCACCGGCTGGGGCCTGCTGGTGGCCGCGTTCAGCGTCTTCTTCGCCCCTCGTCTGCAGGCCCGTTACGGCACCGCTCCCGTGCTGTACGTCAACCTGCTGGGCCTCGGCGTCGTGATGGCCGTCATCGCCGCCGGCGTCAGCACCCCGGCAGTGGTCATCGTGGCGGTCATCGTCAGCGGCGCCTTCATCGGCATCAACAACACCCTCACCACCCAGGCCGTCATGCTGGTCTCCCCCGTCGAGCGCCCCGTGGCCTCCTCCGCCTACGGCTTCCTGCGCTTCATCGGCGGTGGCCTGGCCCCGTACGTCGCCGGCAAGCTGGCCGACGCCACCGACCTGAGCGTCCCCTTCTACCTCGGCGCCGCCACCTTCGTCGTGGCCATCCCGGTCCTGGCCAGCGGTCACCGGCTGCTCAGCCAGGCAGAGCAGCGCACCGGTGAAGGACGGCCCGTGACCCCGGCCTTCACCCCCGTCGGCGCCCCGGTGGCGGCCGACACGCCTCCTGTCGTGGTCGCGGTGGGAGACCACGACCGGGCCGCGATCATCGTCGACACGGCGGCCCGCCTCGCCCGCGACACCGGCAGCCCCCTGGAGGTCGTCCACGTCCTGCAGACCGCCGTCGTCGAGGAACAGTCCGTCGACACCGAGGACTTCGACCAGGCCCGTACGGCCGTCACCGCCCATCTCGACCGGCTGGCCGCCCATGGCATACCGGCCACCGGCCAGATCCTGGCCTCCGTCGGCGACCACGCGTCGGCGGGCCGGGCCCTCGCCCGGCACGCCGCCGAGATCCACGCGCCCACGGTCGCCGTCGGACGCTCGCCGCGCGGCCCGCTGGCCCAGTTCGCCGACGGCAGTTTCACCACCGCCCTCACCCATGCCGCCGCCTGCACCGTGGTCCTCGTCGACCCGGACCACACCCCTCGCCCGCTGACCGCGTCGTCCCTGACAGAGCTGCGCAACAGCCCAGCCTAGAAAGGAATCTGACGGCACGACACTTTCCGCCCTGCCCTTCGGGGCCGTATCGGTCATGCGGTCGCCCCGCACCTCCCGTGCGCAGAATTGTGGCCTCCGCCACAGCGAGGCGGGGCGTGCACTGATGGAGTGATCCGCATGACCGACGGAATCACCTGGCTCGCGGAACCGAAGTCGAGCGACTGGGGCGGATACAGCGTCGTCATCGCCCTGTACCTCGCCGGAGAGGAGCTGGCGGCGCGTGTCGCCGCCAGCCGGTTCGGCCGGAACAAGCAGCTGCCACGGTTTCTCGGAAGCCTCACCGGGTGGCAGGCGGACGACGCGATGAGCGGCCTGTTCGGTGACACCCACCAGGCCATCGCTCTGCGCTACGGCGAGATCGACGAGTGGTCCCACGTCGTCCAACACGGCTTCTGGTGCGGGGAGTTCGGCCATGAGCCGCCCGTGTCACGAGGCGGCGCCCACGTCTACCGCCTGTGGTACGAGGAGGAGAACGGCAAGCCCGTCCCCCCGTACTTCTCCTACGAGCACGACAGCCGCACCATCCCTTGTTCTTCGCAGGGAATCCCGGCCTTCAGGCCGGGCGGGAATGCGATCCTCGGCCGGGAAGCGCGAAGCGCCGGAGATCTCTGCGTTTGTGTGGTGCCGGTCAGGCTGGGCGCTTCTGGTTCTCGATGTAGTCCTTGACGATGCTCAGCGGTGCGCCGCCGCAGGACCCCACGAAGTAGGACGGGGACCAGAACACCGAGCCGGTCCCGGTCCGGTTGATCCGGCCGGTGTACTCCGCGCGCAGGTATCGGGAGCTGACGCCTTTGAGGCTGTTGACGAGTTTGGACAGGGCGACCTTGGGCGGGTAGTGCACGAGAAGGTGGACGTGATCGTCTTCGCCGTTGAACTCCCGCAGTTCCGCGCCGAAGCTCTCGCACACGTCGCGCATGATCTCCTCGCAGCGTGTCAGCATCTCGCCGTTGAAGACTTCACGCCGGTACTTCGTGACAAACACCAAGTGCGCGTGGAGGTTGCAGACAACGTGGTTTCCACGCCTGATACCGGGGTCTGGTTCCCATCGCGGTGACATGCGCCAAGTGTAGTAGGATCGAACGGAATCGACCGGTGTGGGTGGGCTGAGGTGATCCGTGCGTACAAGTTCCTCATGCGGCCCACCGTCCGGCAGGGTCAGGCGCTCGGCGAGATGCTGCGGGACCACTGCTCCCTCTACAATGCGGCGTTGCAGGAACGCCGCGACGCCTACCGGCACGTGTCGAAGACCACCGTCAAGTACGGGATGCAGTCCGCGCAGCTCAAGGAGATCCGGGCGTTCGACCCGGAGCGTCAGGGCCGCTGGTCGTTCAGTTCGCAGCAGGCCACCTTGCGCCGTCTCGACAAGGCGTTCGCCGCGTTCTTCCGCCGGGTTAAGTCCGGCGACACCCCGGGCTACCCGCGTTTTCGCGGGGTGAACTGGTTCGACACGGTGGACTTCCCCAAGGACGGGGACGGCTGCCGGTGGAACTCCACCCCGCACGACCCCGTCACCCGCGTCCGCTTCCAGGGCGTGGGCCACGTCAAGGTCAACCAGCACCGCGCCGTGATCGGCAGGATCAAAACCGTGTCGGTGAAACGCGAGGGCCGTAAGTGGTTCGTCCTGCTCAGTGCCGAGCAGGACCAGCCCGAACCGCTGCCCGCGACCGGCTCCGTGGCCGGCATCGACCTGGGCATCGCGAACTTCCTCGCCGACTCAGGCGGCGAGTTCGTGCCCAACCCGCGCCACGGGCGCCGTGCGGCTGAGAAGCTCGCGGCGGCGCAGCAGGCCCTGTCCCGGTTCCCGCGCCGCAAGGCGAAGGACCGGACCGCCAACCACCAGCGCGCGGTGGAGAAGGTTGCCCAGCTTCACGCAAAGGTGCGTCGCCAGCGGCTCGATCACGCACACAAGACCGCGCTCGGCCTGGTCCGCGCACACGACTTCATCGCGCACGAAGACCTCAAGATCCGTAACATGAGCAAGGCCCCTGCACCGACACCCGCCCCTGGCCAGCCGGGCACCTTCCTGCCCAACGGGGCCGTAGCCAAAGCCGGGCTCAACAAGTCGATCAACGATGCCGGATGGGGGGTGTTCCTGACGATCTTGCACGCCAAGGCTGAAAGCGCCGGACGGGAAGTGATCGCCGTGGACCCCCGCAACACCTCCCGCACCTGCCCCGCATGCGGGCACACCGCGAAGGAGAACCGGCCCACACAGGAAAAGTTCCACTGCGTCTCGTGCGGCCACAACGCACACGCTGACACGGTGGGCACTCTCAACATTTTACGGGCCGGGCTGGTCCGTCGCGACGCCAACCCGGCATAACGAGAAGCCCCCGGCTTCAGCCGGGGGAGGAGTCACCAT
This sequence comes from Streptomyces sp. NPDC052036, assembly GCF_040680495.1. Classification (NCBI taxonomy): domain Bacteria; kingdom Bacillati; phylum Actinomycetota; class Actinomycetes; order Kitasatosporales; family Streptomycetaceae; genus Streptomyces; species Streptomyces sp. NPDC052036. The sequence goes on from NZ_JBFAWW010000047.1 coordinate 43,182, forward strand.
GACCATCCCGACGCCGACCGACCCGACCCACCAAGAGGCCGCTGAAGTCGTCCGACCAGTCGTAAGTCGTCCGACCAGTCGTAATAGGCAGCAACGGTGAGTCCGGCCGTGGTGCCGAGCACAGCGCCTGCGATGTAGCGCCGAGATGCCGCCCAGTACACCGGTGCCAGCAGAGTCAGCACCAGCCCCCGATCACCTGCCACGCCTCGTACGGACCGGTCGTGGTGCCATCAGGTTGCACGTCACGATGCTGGTCCCAGCCCAGCCAAGCAGCCCATGCCGCCAGCGACACTCCAGCCGGCACGAGGATCGGCAAGAGCTGGAGAACGGGTTTCAGTAGTCCTTGGCGCATGCCCCAAGCGTTTCGGCTCACCCCGTCACCGACCAGAGCTCAGGTACTCAGCTCCACCCGAGTACATCAGCCCAAGCGCCGGCCCACATCCTGGGCGAGTGTCTGGCTGCGGATGGCTCGCGCCACGACGGCTTTCAAGATTGCTCGTGTGGTCGGTCCCTGACTTCCCCGCTTCCACAACATCGTGCCCGATGTCCGCCTCCGGCAAGGAGGCGCCTGCTAGAGGAGCAAGGCATCCTCGCCAGGGACCGCCACGGTTCCGACGGTACCGGACAGGTCCCGATACCTGGCACACAAGTCGGCCGACTCCTGGGCCGTCCCAAGGTGGCTCTCACCGGGCTCGGCCCACGCGTACGGCGCCAGGTTGGCGGTGCCCCAGTGGATCGGCAGTTTCACACCGTGCGCCTGCCCGCCCTGCAGATCGAGGTGTGCGCGCATGCCCTCCTCGGGCGTCATGCGGATGTCGGAGCACATGACGCTCTATCAAGCTTCAGGATCTCAGCCACGTGCAGAGCCAGCACATCTGGCTCCACAGTCGCTGCCGACCACGCGAACTCGCCGTTCCAGCCAATGCGACCCGAGTGACAACTCTGCGCGAGGGCTGGGCCAATGGCACAATCGCGATGCCCCCTACTGTCTCACCCACAGCGCTCGAAGCGACCTCGGTGAGTCGGTCAGCGATCTAGTACACGCTGGAGTCATGCATGAAGGCCGACCCCTCCTCCGAAAGTCGTATCGACACGAGCAGGCCCCACCCGGCACGCGTCTACGACTGGCTGCTGGGCGGCAAGGACAACTATCCGGTTGATGAGGAGGTGGCGGCGAAGCTGCCACCGGAAGCGCGTCTCAACGCCATGCGCAACAGGGCGTTCATGCACCGCGCGGCGGCGTGGCTGGCCGGAAACGGCATCGACCAGTTCCTCGATATCGGCACGGGCATCCCGACCCAGCCGAACCTGCATCAGATCGTGCAAGGCATAGTGCCGTCGGCGCGGATCGCCTACGCCGACAACGACCCCATCGTGCTGCGGCACGCGGAGGCTCTGCTCGTCAGCAGTCCCGAGGGGAGCACCGACTACATCGAGGCCGACGTACGGAACCCGGGAACCATCCTCGACCACGCCCATACGTTCCTGGACTTCTCCCGGCCTGTCGCGCTGTCGATGATCGCGCTGATGCACTTCATCACCGACAACGAAAACCCCTACGGTCTTACACGGACGCTTCTCGACGCGCTGCCCTCGGGTAGTTACTTCATGTTCTCCCACGGCACCACCGATGAGCATCCGCACCTCGTCAAGTCGGTGACCACGACCTACCGCAAGGGCGAGATCCCCCTGCGCATGCGTACGCGGGCCGAGATCGAGCCGTTCTTCGAGGGCCTGGAACTGGTGGCTCCAGGGCTGGTAACAGCGACCAAGTGGTACAAGGACTCACCGGCTCCCGCCCAGGAGCTGAGCGGCTTCTATGTCGGCGTCGCCCGCGTGCCGTAAAGGGATCTCCTCGCGCCCGAGGGCAGCGGGCCGCCCACGACGGAGGGCTGGTGTGCCCCGACCGCGGACGCCACTCGCCTGCTCCCTCAGCGCCAACCGCAACTGGCTCCGCCCGTTGCAGCAGCGCATTCTCGACCCACGGATAAGATGCCGCGCCGCCGCGCACCGTGCGCGGCAGATCAGAGGCCCTTGGGTGAGCTTCTGGAGGTGTGCATCATGGCCCGAAGCGTCAAACGAGCGTCAACGCCATCCTGCCCCTTGATATCGGCGGCTGTGTCCGTGGGACGGAGGGCTGAGCCCAGCGCGGTCCGGGCCGCTGTCGACAGCCTCGCCTCGGGCCGTCCTGACGCGCCAACCGTCCGGTATCCAGGGTCTCCAGACCCGGTCACGGCGGGGAAAAGCCGAGCCTGCCCCTGCACAACGGCGCCTGCATACCTCCCCCGGAGGATGGGCGCCATGACCCCGCCCGGGGTCACTCCTGTCAGCGCGCCGCACGTCGTATGTGCCCGAAAGAGCCCTCTGCCCGCAGACTTGCCGCGTGCGGAGGGCTCCTTCGTGAGGTGCCGCTGACGGGTCAGCCGATGGTGGCGATGCCGTCGGTGGTGACCGCCGGGCGGCCCGAGGTGCCGACCACGACGATCTTCAGGGTGTGCTTGGCGGAGCTGGACCAGGTCTTGGTCCAGATCGCCTGGCGGTAGAGGGTGGTGGAGGACTTCAGGTCCACCGTGGTGACCTTGGTGCCGTCGATGTAGACGTACGCCTGGCCCGAAGTGGAGGCCCGGGAGACGATCCAGGCCACCGAGCGTCCGGTGAAGGTCCAGCTGATCGAGGCCCCGGCGGAGGAGGAGCTGTAGGAGTAGCCGCCCAGGTAGCTGGTGCTGCTCTTACGGGTCCAGGTGCCGGTCCGGGTGGTGGAGGTCTCCTGGATGATGTTGGGCGTCCGGTAGACGGAGGCGCCGCCGGTGTTGCCGGCCATGTCGTACGCCTTCAGGGCGAACAGGTCCGAGGCGCCGGGCTTGGCGCTGGTCGCCCAGGAGGTCACCGTCGGGCCGAAGGTGGCCGAGGACGGCGAGCTCGCCATGACCTTGGCGAGTGCCGCGTTGTCGGCGGCCTTCCAGGTCACCGTGACCGGGACAGAGGTGGAGTTGACCGTGCCGGTGCGCAGGTTCGCGCCGGGAGCGGTCGGGAAGGTCGGCGCGGTCGTGTCGCCGACCAGGGTGACCGAGCCGGACAGCGTGGTCGCCCCACGGACGTGGGTGGCGCGGACCTGGACGGTGTGGCTGCCGGAGGCGACCGAGATCGAGGTGGAGCGGGCGGAGCCGGAGGTGTGTGCCACGGCCTTGCCGTCGACCAGGACGTCGAAGCCGGAGATCACTGCGGACGGTGTGGAGGTCGTCCAGCTCACCGTGGCCGAGTTCTTGGTGTAGTAGCTCGTCCCGGACTTGACCGCGCCGCCCGCGAGCCCGGTGACGGAGACAGCGCTGACCGGGCCGGACGCGTAGGAGCGGATGGTGCCCAGGGCGTTGTAGAGCTGGTTGCCGGGGCAGTCGGTGGCGAAGCCGTTGCGGTGGCCGGAGATGACGTTGAACGTGTAGTCCTTGCCCAGGGTGAAGCCGGAGCTGTCGGAGGAGCCCTCGGGCAGAGAGGCGGTGGCGGTAGCGGGATCCACGCCCGTCATGCCGAACTTCCAGGCCGCGATCCGGGCGATGGAGCTCAGCAGGGCCGGGCTCGGCGCGGCTCCGGTGTAGGAGGTCTCTTGAGAGTCGCCGCCGCTGAGGTCGGTGTAGGTGCCGATGGCGGCCACACCCACGCTGTTGGTGTTGAACCCGTACGTCTGAGCACCCACGACCGGCAGCGCCATCCCGCCGAAGCGGCCCTCGAAGATGGTGCCGCACTTGTCGACCAGGAAGTTGTAGCCGAGGTCGCGCCAGCCCTGGCTGAGGTGCGCGGCGTAGAGGCTGCGCACGATCTCCGGCGAGTCTGCGCAGGAGTAGTCGTTGGGGGTGTCGGTGTGATGGACGAACATCACCTTCACCGCCGAGCCGTACGACGGGTAGCCGGTATCGCGGGCGCACTCGTCCGCGCCCCAGCCGGCCCGGGTGACCACAGTCGGCGGTGCCACCGTCGAGGTGGTCGCGGCCGGCATCGGGTCCGGCGGGGTCGGCGACGCCGTCGCGGAGGGGCTGCTGGGGGTGGTCGTGCAGGACGGGTACGCCTCGGACAGCGACGGAACCTGGCTGGGCCAGGACGTCAGGGACGCGCTTGGTGAGGCGGAGGCGGAGGCGGAGATTCCCGTGGACGGCGAGACGGATGCCGAGTCCGTGACCGTGGGGCTGTCCGTGGGTGAGGCGGAGTCCGTCGCGGTCGGGGTCCCCGAAGCGTCGCCGCCTGCTGTGGCCGTTGCGGTGTCGGTGGGGGCGACGCTGTCCGTCGGCGTCGCGGTGTCGGTGGCCGTCGCGTCCATGGCGTATCCCGCCGGGCCCATGCCGGAGTCCTGCGTCGCGCCGGTGGCGGGCCTGCCCGGGTCGACCAGGTCCACCCGCAGCCCGGCGGGCAACGCGGTCGCCTTGCCCGCACCGGTCACACGGACCTGGATTCCGTTCGACGGCCCCGACCACATGGGCGACATCCCGCCACGCACACCGGGACGGTTCAGCTCGGCAGCGTCGGGGATGTCGTCCGGCTGCTGCATCTTCAGCCACGACGTCCAGTGACCGCTTACGGCGGAACGGGTCCGCACCTCCACCGTGCCGCGCAGCTTGGCGTGCGCGCCGTTCCAGGTGACGCCCACCATGCTGAACGGAGCCGTGGCCTGGGTCCCCAGCATCTTGAGCGACGCACTGGCCCCGGTCAGGGACAGCGAGTGGACATGCGTCTTGACCGGTCCCCGCGCGGCCGACGCTCCGGCATGGCCTCCCGACCCGGCCATCGCGACGGTCGCCACAGCCACGCCCCCACCGACGACGACCGCCCCCAGCGCCAACCACGTGCGGGTTCTCAGACCGGCTCGACGACGACCGCGCCGAACCCCGTGTTCAGTTCTCATGCCCCACCCTTGAATCCCCGTTGCCGTTGTCATCAGCCATCGCAGGGCACAGCTGTCACAGGAGTGCCCCCTGGAATACCAGCGCCTCCGGACGCTCCAGCGTCACAAGTCCCGCACCCGGGCGGCGGACGCACGCCAACGGCGACTGCGCGGCCCCTTACACACCGGGAGCGGACGGTCCAGCACGCGGCGTCATGAGCGGGATCAAGCACGCGGCCGCGTGGCGCTGATCCGGCAAAACAGCACCACGCGGCAGCGCCAGGCACTACCCGCCAAGGATTCGATCCCACTCCTGAGGCGGGTGTCGCAGGTTCGGAGTCGCTGTTGCTGAAGCCGTTGCTGTGTGAGCATGTTCAGAACTTTGTATGGTGCTGCTGTGGACGGGCTGCCCGAGGGGCTTGTCACGCTGTGAGCTGCCCACCTATGTTCGGTCACCGTGCTCGCTTCCCCGATGATCAGTGTCATAGTCGCCGCGCACGACCTTCAGGGACAGCTGGAGGTCTGCCTCAATTCGATACTGAACCAGTCCTTCCGGGACGTGGAGGTTGTCGCGGTCCTGGACCAGTCTGCTGAATGCCCTGCGGACTTGGTGGATGACTACGCTCGGCGCGATGGGCGGGTCTCGGTCGTGCGGCTGACGGGCGTCGTCAGCATCGGCCGGATACGCAACGCGGGGGCGGAGCGCGCCGCCGGTCACTACCTGCTGTTCCTGGACAGCGATCACATCATCGGGGGTGAAACGCTTCAGGCGATGGGCGATCAGCTGCGATCGGCAGACGAGCCGGATGTTCTTCTCTTCGGGCACACTCGCCTCCATCGCGGCCGCGCGTGGCCCGGTGCCGCCGCCGGCCTGCTTGCCCGGCAGGGACGTGAGCCCTTCGCCTCGATCGACCAGCCAGAGTTGTTCGGTGCTCCCGCCTACTCCTGGGACCGTTTGGTCCGTCGCGACTTGTGGATCCGGCAGGAACTCGCGTTCCCTGACGGTCTTCACGAGGAGGTCCCCGTCGTCCATCGCGCCATGCTCGCCGCCGACCGGGTCGCTGTCCTGAAATGGAACTGCGTCCAGGTCCGTCGTCGGCACACTCAACACCCCGCAGGCTCACCGGACGGCACCCACTTCGACGTCTTCGGCCGGTACGAAGAGAGCTTCGACTTGCTCAAGGAGCACGACGCGCTGGACGTTGTGGCTCCGTTTCTCTTCACTCGTATGATTCGTCATTACCTCTTCCTTCTCCATCTCGAGGGATGTCTCTCCCGCTCCGAGCGCCCGCAGTTCTTCGCACGCGCCAGCGAGCACTACCGGCGGTTCCTCCCTGACGGCTACGAGCACCCCGAAGGTCGGGAGGGTGTCAAGTTCCAACTCGTGGCGAGCGGGAGATACGGTGCGCTGAAGGCCGCCAGCCTCCCTCAGCACGCGCGGAGTTTCGTCTCCCGAAGCGCTGCCGTCCGCGGACGGCAGCCCCAGGCGGGGTGACGTCCACCGCCAAGGGAGGTGTCTGCGGCGGAGTCTTGCCATCCCGCAGAGAACCCTTCGCCCCATGGGGCCGCGCCTGTGAACGCCCGTCCGGCCGGCCCGAGGGCGACCGGATACAGTGCGCGAGACGGCAACCTGGTCAGGGAGGGGAAGCGTGACCGCCACCGGCAACATCCGACCCGCCGACGGTGAAGCGCGAGCGCCGCGGCAGAGCCGACTGCACCGCCTGATGCGCTACATCCCCCTGATCGCCCCCGTCCTGCTGTGGGCCGTGCCCTGCTGGGTGCTCCTGCACAGCGGCCAGCACTGGCCGCTGCCCGTCACGCTGGTCGGCACCGCCCTGTTCGCCCTCGGCCTCATCGGTATGCCGCTCGCGATGGTGCGCGGCCACGGCCGGCGCCAGCAGGACCGGGCGGCGATCGTCGGTGACACCCTGCTGGGCACCAGCTGGGTTCTGTTCACCTGGTCCGTTCTGCTCGGCGTCCTGCTACGGCTCGCCCTGACCGCGGCCGGCGTCGGCGAGAGTCAGGACCGGGCCCGAATCGTCACGTGGGCCGTCCTCGGCGTAACCGCCGTACTGCTCGCCTGGGGGTACGCCGAGGCCCGCCGCGTACCACGCGTGCGCCGACTCGACGTGGAACTCCCGCGACTGGGTGCCGGGTTGGACGGCCTCCGCGTCGTCCTCATCACCGACACCCACTACGGCCCGCTCGATCGCGCTCGCTGGTCGGCAGGGGTATGCGAGACGGTGAACACTCTGGAAGCCGACCTGGTCTGCCACACCGGCGACATCGCGGACGGCACGGCCGAACGCCGCCGCGCCCAGGCCGTCCCACTCGGTACCGTGCGGGCCACCCGGGCCCGTGTATACGTCACCGGCAACCACGAGTACTACAGCGAGGCCCAGGGCTGGGTCGACCTGATGGACGAGCTGGGCTGGGAGCCGCTGCGCAACCGCCATCTGCTGCTCGAACGCGGAGGCGACACCCTCGTGGTCGCCGGCGTGGATGACGTCACCGCCGAGTCCTCCGGCCTGGCAGGCCACCGCGCCCACCTCGCCGGAGCCTTGAACGGCGCCGACCCCGACCTGCCCGTCCTGCTCTTGGCACACCAGCCCAAGTTCGTCGACCGGGCGGCAGCCGACGGCATCGACCTCCAACTCTCCGGCCACACCCACGGCGGCCAGATCTGGCCCTTCCACCACCTGGTCCGCATCGACCAGCCCGCCCTCGCCGGCCTCAGCCACCACGGCACCCGTACCCTCCTTTACACCAGCCGCGGCACCGGCTTCTGGGGCCCGCCGTTCCGCGTCTTCGCCCCCAGCGAGATCACCCTGCTCGTGCTCCGCTCTCCGCAGCTGCCCACCTCGCCGTAGCACCAGGCGGGCCAACACCCCCGCTTGAAGGTGTCCTCGAGCTGAGGTTCTCCTTCGCCAGTGGCTCGCCTGACGCAGCACAATCCCTTCTGTCGCGGCGCTACGCGCCCTTCACGGTCACTCGCAGACTCACGCCCCTACGGCAGGCTGCGGGCAACGGCCGGAACTCCGACGCCGGTTCGCGGCCCTGCCGACGCAGCGGGCCATCGATGACCCGTAGAACCTGCTCGCGCTCGGCCTCCGAGATGGTTACAAGGACATCCGTCACGCGCTTCAGTTCGTCCTCGGTCAGCCCTCCGCCACCAGGTCGAGGTCGTCGTCACGGGTCGCCGTCCGGGCGACCTCGGGGACCGGCCACTCGGTGTCGGGCACGTACCCGACACCGCGCCACCACGGGTCGGTGGGCAGCACTCCGGCGGGCTCGAACGGGTGGCCTGGAACGGGGAGAGCGACCGCCTGTCCGACGGCGTCGGCGGCGGCCTTCGTCCACTCACCGGGCTCGGCCCACGCGTGCGGCGCCAGGTTGAAGGTGCCCCAGTGGATCGGCAGCATCACACCGTGCGGCTGCCCGCCCTGCAGATCGAGGTGGGCGCGCATGCCCTCCTCGGGCGTCATGTGGATGTCGGGCCAGAACTCGGAGTAGGCGCCGATCTGGATCATCGTGGCGTCGAACGGGCCGTGGGCGGCGCCGATGTCCTTGAAGCCGTCGAAGTAGCCGGTGTCACCGCTGTGGTAGATCCGGTGCTCGTCGCCGGCCACGGACCACGACGCCCACAGCGTGTGCTGAGCGTTGCGCAGGCCGCGGCCGCAGAAGTGGCGGGCGGGCGTAGCGGTCAGGGTGATGCCGCCGACCTTGGTCGACTCGTGCCAGTCCAGCTCGCGCAGCCGGTCCGGGGACACGCCCCAGTGCTCCAGGTGGGCGCCGACACCGAGGGGTATCGCGAACACGGTGTCCGTGCCGGCGAGGGCCTTGATGGTGGGCAGGTCGAGGTGGTCGTAGTGATCGTGGGAGATGACGACGACGTCGACCGGGCCGAGCGAGGCCAGCGGCAGGGGCACCGGGTGCAGCCGCCGGGGACCGGCGAAGTCGAAGGGTGAGCAGCGCTCGCCCCACACCGGGTCGAAGAGCACCCGGTGCCCGTCGATCTCGGCGAGCACGCTGGAGTGCCCCATCCAGGTCAGCCGCACCCCGGTCGCCGGGGGCTTCGCCAGTTCGGCGTAGGTCGTGGGGTGCACCGGGATCGTGCCGCTCGGGGCCCGGCGGGCCCGTGACTCCTTGCGGAAGTAGACCTTCGCCAGCTCCAGTGTGGAGTTCCCGGACGGGCGGATCCGGGTGCCTGACGGGTTCACGAAGACGCCGTCCGCGAAGTGCGGCGATCTGCGGATGCGCGCCAGGCGCTCCCCGCTCGGATCCGCGCCGAAGGCGGTGGGCCGCAGCGCGCGGAGCCCTGAGCTCAGGGAACGGGAACCGGTCACGGGTCCTCCAGTGGAATCGGTGGGGGCTTCCATTATGAGCAAGCCCTCCCACGGCGCCGGGTCGGCCGTGTCACAGTGCGATGTCCCCGGCTCTCACCACGCTGTGCGGGCCCGGAGGTCACATCGGGTTCCGGGCCCTCAGCACCACAACCCCGGGCCGCACGTTCTTCTTCCGCATCGCGGGGCCGAAGTGCGCGCGCGGGACGGCGGCGGGAAGCCGCAGCGGCGTTCCGGTGCACTGTGAGACGCCTCTCCCGCCGCCCGCCCGTACCTTCCGGAAGACCTCGGAATCTCGGCGGGAAACTGAATGTCCGGTCAGTACAGTGTGCGCATGACCATCGATCGGAACGCTCCCCTCCTGACACTCGTGTGGACCGACCACATCACGGGCCGGCGCGGCTACCTCGTCGTCGACCGACTCGTCCGCGGGGTCGCGAGCGGCGGGCTGCGGATGCGCCCGGGCTGCACGCTGGACGAGGTGGCCGGGCTGGCCCGCGGCATGACCATGAAGGAGGCGCTGCACTACCGCCCCGAGAGCCGCTATGTGCCGCTGGGCGGCGCCAAGGGCGGTATCGACTGCGATCCCCGGGCCCCGGAGGCGTACGACGTCCTGGTGCGCTATCTGCGCGCCATGAAGCCGTACATCGAGAGCGTCTGGACCACCGGCGAGGACCTGGGGCTCACTCAGGACCTGGTGGACCGGGCGGCCGCCGAGGCAGGGCTCGTGTCGTCGGTGCAGGCGGTGTATCCGCTGCTGGACGACGAGACCGCGGCGCGTCGCCGGCTCGCGGACGCGTTCGCGGTCGAGGTGGACGGGATCGGGCTGGACGGGCTGGTCGGCGGGTGCGGGGTCGCCGAGTCCGTCCTCACCGCCCTGGACCGGGCCGGCGTGCCGTACGAGGGAACGCGCGTGGCCGTGCAGGGGTTCGGCACCATGGGCGGGGCCACGGCGCGCTTCCTGGCCCGGGCGGGGCTCGCGGTCGTCGCCGTCGCCGACATCAAGGGCACGATCGCCCATCCGGACGGGCTCGATGTCGAAGCGCTGCTCGCGGCGCGCGACGCCTACGGGACGGTGGACCGTGGGGCGTTGCGCCCCGACGACCGGGAACTGCAGGGCGACGCCTGGCTGTCGGCCGAGGCGGAGGTACTGGTGCCGGCGGCGGTGTCGTACACGGTCGACACGGTGAACCAGGCGCGGATCGGCGCCCGTTGGATCGCCGAGGCGGCCAACATGCCGGTGCTGCCCGAGGCGGAGGAACTGCTCGCGGCGCGCGGGGTGACCGTGCTGCCGGATGTGGTGGTCAACTCCGGGACGAACGCCTGGTGGTGGTGGACGCTGTTCGGTGACATCGAGGCGGACGCGGACGAGGCGTTCGCGTACACGCGGCAGGCGATGCGGGAGCTGGTGGGCCGGATACTCGACCGCGCGAAGGCCGACGGAACGAGTCCGCGGGCGGCCGCGCACGCCCTCGTCGCGGACCGGCTGCCGGTGATATCGGAGCGCTTCGGGTGGTACCGGTGACGTAGGGTAGCCGCGTGACGAGGGTGCGATTGAGCGTGACCGAGCGGCGCGAGGAGTTGCTCCGGGCCGCCGTCGGTCAGATCGAGGAGCGGGGCGTGGCGGCCGTGCGCATCGCCGATGTGGCCTCGGCCCTCGGGGTGAGCAACGCGCTGGTGCTGTACCACTTCTCGACCAAGGAGAAGCTGGTCGCGGAGGCCTTCGCCTACGCCGCCGAATACGACCTGGCCCATCTGCGCAAGCTGCTCGGCCGCCGTACGACGGCGTTGCGCCGGCTGCGTACCGCGGTGCGCTGGTACGCGCCGACCGGGCAGGCCAAGGGCTGGCGGCTGTGGATCGAGGGCTGGGCGGCGGCGCTGCGCGAGCCCGCACTGCGGGAGGTCGCGCGCAACCTCGACCGGGAGTGGAAGGCCGCGATCACCGAGGTCGTGGCGGAGGGCGTGGCCGGGGGCGAGTTCCGCTGCCCCGACCCGGCGGCCACGGCACTGCGGCTGACCGCACTGCTGGACGGACTGGCCGTGCAGATGACGGTGTACGAGGGCGCGGTCTCCCGGGCCTGTGCCCGGGAGTGGGTGGACGAAGCCCTCGCTCGTGAACTGGGCGTGGAGCGCGCCGAGTTGACGACAGCGAGGAGCTGACTCTCGACCGCACGCGACACCATCGCCAGGAAGCGCACCGCAGGGAGGTCCGGCCCGCATCGGCCCCGGCCGGGGCTGTGGCCCGGACCGGGGCCGATGCGGGAGCGGTGCCGGTTCAGACCGCCTTCGCGATCCGCATCCTGATGTCGTCCGGCGACAGGGCGCCCTTGGCCACCACACGGTCCCCGGAGGACTCGCCGCGCAGCCGGCGCCCGATCCACGGGACCAGGAACTCGCGGGCCCAGTGGATGTCGTCGCGCCGCACCTCGAACGTGCCGCGCGGCGGCAGCGGCGGCCACGGCTGGTCCGGGTCGGCCGGCACCTCGATGCCGAGCACCTGGCCCGCCCGCAGGGCGACCCGGGTGTGTCCCTCGGGCGAGAGGTGGAGGCGGTCGTCGTCCCAGGCGCGGCGGTCCTGGACGGTCTTCAGGGACCACAGGTCGAGCACCGGGCAGCCGTACCGGTCGGCGATGGCCCGGACGTGCCCGTTGTACGTGGCGATCTTGCCGCGCAGATGCTTGAGCACGGGCACGTCGCGGGTGTCGAAGCCGGTGGTGACCATCACGGTGCCGACGGCGGCGGTGAGACCGGCGACGGCGCGCTCGAAGCGCTCGGCGACCTCGTCGGGGTCGGTGCCGGGCCGGATGATGTCGTTGCCGCCCGCACAGAAGGACACCATGTCCGGGGCCAGTTCCAGGGCCTTGGGTATCTGGTCCTCGATGATCTGGTCGAGGAGTTTGCCGCGTACGGCGAGGTTTGTGTACCGGAAGTCGCCCTCGGGACGCAGGTCGGCCAGGAGCACCGCGAACCGGTCGGCCCAGCCGACGAACTGTCCGTCAGGGCCGGGGTCGCCGACGCCCTCGGTGAAGCTGTCCCCCACCGCCACGTACGACCCGATCACTGATCTCTTGTCACTCTTCGAATCGTCTGCCACATCGGACCATGATTCACCCTTTGGTGTGAGCTACGCGACCGTAAGAAGGGGTTGACGGGCGGTGAGATAAACCACTCGACTTGTTCGGGCCGATCCGGAATAAGCCCCTGAAGAGGGATGTTGAACGGCCCGAAGTGCATCCGCAGGATCAGTGGCATGATGTGCGCCGACCGGCTCAGACGCGGCGCAGCCGGATGACCGTCGCGTCGAAGTCGCCGTGCAGTCCGGTCCGCAGACCGTGGTGCAACAGCACGGCACCTCGGTGGATTTCGCCCGTTTCGCGGCATTTATATGTCGCTGTGGGGTCGAGGCCCCGAAGCCGCAGCGGCGCGACCGGCTCGCCGTGGTGCTGCGCCTGGAGCAGGGCCAGGACGACGGTCTCGTCGCCGAGGACGTACTGGACCGCGCTGAGACCCCCCTCGGGACGCCGTAGCCGGTAGAGGTCGCCGCGCTGGACGACGGGGCGGATCTCCTTGTAGAGGCCCACCCAGTCCCGGGCCTCCTCCAACTCCTCCTCGGCCCACTCCGCCAGGTCGCCGCCGACACCGAGCACCCCGGCCATGGCGCTCACAAACCGGAAGCGCAGGGAGCTGACCCGCCCGTTGAGCTGGGTGTTGGGGCTGTCGGTGACCCAGGCAGCCATGACCCGGGCCGGATGGATCTGGCTGAAGCCGTGCTGGATGGCGAGCCGGTCGAGCGGATCGGTGTTGTCGGAGGTCCACACCTGGTCCGTACGGCTGATGATGCCGAGGTCGACGCGCCCGCCGCCGCCCGAGCAGGATTCGAAGGCGACCGAGGGGTGCGCGGCCCGCAGCCGGTCCAACAGTCCGTAGAGCGCGCGCACATGGTCGACCCACAACCGCTGCGGATACGCTTCGCCGGGCCAGCCGGCGTCGGTGAAGCAGCGGTTGAAGTCCCACTTCACATAGTCGATCGGGGCGCTGGAGAGCAGTCCGTCCAGTTGCTCCCACAGGTACTCCTGGACGTCCTCGCGGGCCAGGTTGAGGACGAGCTGGTTGCGGAACTCCGTCCGCCTCCGTCCCGGCTGGTACTGCACCCAGTCGGGGTGCGCGCGATAGAGGTCGCTGTCCGCGTTGACCATCTCGGGCTCGACCCAGATGCCGAACTGCATCCCGAGGGCGTGCACATCGTCGGCGAGCGGCTTCAGGCCGCTCGGGAAGCGGTCGGGGTTGGGGGTCCAGTCGCCGAGTCCGGCCCGGTCGCTGGTGCGCGCCCCGAACCAGCCGTCGTCGACCACGAACAGCTCGACGCCCATCGCCGCGGCCCGTCGCGCCAGCACCCGCTGCTGCTCCTCGGAGATGCCGAATCCGGTCGCCTCCCAGGAGTTGTAGAGCACGGGCCGGTCCCGGTCCGCGTCCGGGATGACATACGCCCGCTGGTAGGCGTGCCAGGCGCGGCTCGCGCCGCCGAAACCGCCGTCGCTCCACAGTCCGGCGAAGACGGGGGTGGTGTGGGTCTCCCCCGGCGCCAGCCGCAGCAGGCCCGAGTCGTCGTAGCCGGCGCCGCCGGTGATCTGCACCCGTGCGTCGGGGAGTTGGGCGACGGCGATCCGCCAGCTGCCCGACCAGGCGAGCGCGCAGCCGTAGACCTCGCCCCGCTCCTCGGTGGCGTCCGTGTCCAGCGCGACCCAGGGAAGGTGCTGGTGGCCGGTGTGGCCGCGGCGGCTGCCGATGACCTTCTCGCCGTAGGTGAGGCCGGACCGTACGAGCCGGGACTCGGCCGCCCAGCGGCCGTGCAGCTGTGACAGCCCCCAGCCCTCGCGCTCCGGCAGGGTCCAGGTGGCCGAGTCGGCGCGCAGCAGCTCCACCGGGGCGGCGCCGTCGTTGGCGAGGGTCACCCAGCGCTCGACGACATCGCCGCGCATCCGGTAGTGGAGGGTGATCCGCAGCCCGGTGTCGGTGAACCGCAGCCGCAGCTCCTCGCCGTCGGTCTCGTACGACGCGAAGGCCCACTCGGTGCCCCGGCGCTCCTCGGTGCGCACGGACAGGGCTGGCCGTACGAAGCGGGGGCCGCCCTCGACCGGGTACTCCTCGCGGCCGTCCAGCGGGGATTCGAAGGGCCGGTAGCGGGGGGCGGGGAGGGCGGCGAGGGCCTCCGCGTCGGCGAGGGCGATACGCGGGCCCCAGTGCAGATGCAACAGTTCGTCGCCGTCGGTGAGCCGCACCGCGTAGCTGCTCCCGGGTCCCGACAGCAGCCAGGTACGACCGTCAGCGCCGATCTCCAACATGGGACCCCCACAGATTCGATCAGGTACGACCAGGCCTCAACATGATCGGGCCTGAGAGGCCTCCTGGGCAACGGCTGCGGGCCGGGTTCGGCCAGGCACCCCGTCCGCGATGATTGCCCGTTCAACCCATGTCGTATCGTCGAAGCGCGGCCCGTCGACGAGCAGCGTCGACGGACGGATGGGAGGACCCCCGTGACGCAGCAGATCCCGTCTACCGAGCCCGAGCTGACCGGAGTGCGCAACTTCCGCGACCTGGGCGGCCTGCCGACCGTGGACGGGCGGCGCGTACGGCACGGAGTGCTCTTCCGCAGCGGCCACCTCGCGCACGCCACGGAGCAGGACGCGGCGTTTCTCGCTTCCCTCGGTCTGCACACCGTCTTCGACTTCCGCAACGCGGCGGACATGAAGCTGGAGGGCCCGGACGTCGAGCTGGCGGGCGTGCGGAACGTCAACCTTCCGCTGACGGACCCGGCGGACGGGGCCGAGTTCTGGAAGATGGTCCGCGACGGCGATCTGGAGCAGCTGCGCGGGCTGCTCTCCGACGGCAAGGCCGCGAACCGCATGATCGCCTCGTATCGCACGATCATCCGGGAGCGCACCGCCGAGCACTCCCGGGTGCTGCACGCGATGGCCGAGGACAGCGTGCCCGCGCTGATGCACTGCGCCGCGGGCAAGGACCGTGCGGGCCTGTCGATCGCGGTGACGCTCATCGCCCTCGGGGTCGAACGGGACGCCATCCTCGCGGACTACCTGGAGTCCAACGCCAAGCACCGCCGGTACAAGGTTCGCCGCAACGGCTCCTCCGCCGACACGTACTCGCCCGAGGTGATGGAGCTGCTCAGCCCCCTCTTCGACGCGCGGGTCGAGTATCTGGCGGCGGCACTCGAGACCGTCGAGGAGACCTGGGGTGGCGTGGACGCCTATCTGGAGCAGGGGCTCGGTGTGACTCCGCAGATGCGGGAGAGGCTGCGCGGGCGACTGCTGGACTGAGCGGCCGGGCCGCCGTGCGGGACCTGGCCCCACCGGCCCGGTCGGCCCGGTCGGCCCGGTCGGCCCGGTCCTACTTGGCGCCCACCGAGAACAGGAGATAGATGAAGCCGGCGAAGAGGTGGCCGGCCGCGATGTAGATGATCAGGCGGACCCACAGAGCGCGGGGGAACTTGTCTTCGATGTCGCTCATGGTGTTTCTCCAGGATGAGGGCCGAGGCAGAGTGCGGTGAGCGGGCTCTGCAGCAGCGTGTGGACGAAGAGCAGATCGGTTCCGCCGTGATCGGCGGCCGCCAGCCGGTGCGGGGTCAGCGAGTCGAAGTGGGCGCTGTCCCCCGGTTCGAGCACATGCGTGGTGTCGCCGAGGCTCAGCCGCAGCCGTCCCCTGAGGACGTACAGCCACTCCTCGCCCGGATGGACACGCACGATGTCGCCCTGGGTCCCGTACGGGACGTGGACACGCAGGGCCTGCATTCCGCGCCCGGACGCGCCGGCCTGCCAGTACGTCCAGCCACCCGCCCGGGTCGGCTCCATGGCGGGGGCGCGCACGATGGCGTCCCGGTCGGCGACGGTCTCGCCGAGCAGTTCGGAGACGGTCGTACTGTAGACACGGGCCAGCGCGAGCAGCATCGGCAGCGAGGGCTGGCGCTGCCCGGTCTCCAGCCGGGACAGATGCGCGGGCGAGAGCCCGGCGGCGCGTGCCGCGGCCTCCAGGGTGAGCGAGGCGCGGCGGCGCAGCGCACGCAGTTGCGGCGCGACGGCGGGCAGGTCCTCGCCAGGGCCGGACTCGTTCTCGGGAGCGGTCATGCTCCCTATTCAGCCGCAGACTTGCCTCTCCGGCAAATTTATTGCCCCAGAGGCAAAGCCATGGCCATCACGGTCGCGGCTAGCGGTTCGCCACCGCCTGCTTGATCAGTGTCTTTCCGAAGTCCCACATCAGGCCGCCGCCGTGCGCGTCGTCCATCACCGCGGTGAAGCCGTCCACGAACCGGTCGACGTCCTGCTCGTTGATGACCAGCGGCGGGATCAGCTTGATCACCTCCAGATGGTCGCCGGAGACCTGGGTGAGGATGCGGTGCCGTTGCAGCAGCGGGACGACGACCATCTGCGCGAACAGGCCCTTACGGGCCGCCTGGAGCATGGTCCACCGCCCGCGCAGCCTGAGCGAGCTGGGCCGGCCGAACTCGATGCCGATCATCAGGCCCCTGCCGCGTACGTCGCTGAGCAGCTCGTACTTGTCCACGAGCGCCGTGAGCCGGGACTTCAGCTGCTCGCCGACGGCCCGGGCATTGGCGACGATCTGCTCGTTCTCCATGACGCTGAGGACCGCGAGCCCGGCCGCCATCGCCTGGGCGTTGGAGCCGAAGCTCGCCGAGTGCACCAGCACCCGGTCCATCGACGAGTAGACCTTCTTGAAGATCCACTCCTTGCCGAGGGTGGCGCCGACCGGTACATAGCCGCCCGAGAGCGCCTTCGCCACGCACACCAGGTCCGGTGCGACGCCCTCCTCGTGCTGGTAGGCGTAGAAGTCTCCGGTCCGGCCGAGCCCGGTCTGCACCTCGTCGGCGATCAACAGCGCCTTGTGCCGGTGCAGCAGCTCCTGGGCGGCCCGCAGATAGCCGGGCGGGGCCTCGTGTACGCCCTTGCCCTGGATCGGCTCGACGATGAGCGCCGCCACGTCCCCCTTGTCCAGCTCCCGGGCCAGGGCGACCAGGTCACCGAGCGGGACCGGGGTGTCGGGCAGCAGCGGGGCGAAGCCGTCGCGGAACCCGGATTCGCCGTTCACCGACAGGGACCCCGTGGTCAGCCCGTGGAAGGCGTGGCTGCAGTACAGGATCCGCGGCCGGCCGGTGGCGTACCGGGCGAACTTCAGCGCGGTCTCGACCGCCTCCGTCCCGCTGTTGCCGAAGAACACCCGGTCCAGATGGGGGCTGTGCGCGAGCAGCTTCTCCGCCAGCAGCCCGGGCAGCGGCTGGCAGTCGAAGCGGGTGAGGTCGGCGAGCCGCGCGTCCAGGACGTCGTGCAGCGCCTTGCGCACCACGGGGTGGTGGCGGCCCAGGCCCATCACCCCGAAGCCGGCGAGCATGTCCAGGTAGTCGTTGCCGTCCGCGTCCCAGAAGTGGGCGCCCTCGGCCCGCTCGTAGATCTTGTCGAAGCCGATGGTGTGGAGCATCCGCGGGAGCTGGTGATTGAGGTACCGGGCGTGCAGCTCGTAGCGCTCGGCGCCGCGCTCGGCGAGGAGCGCGCCGAGGTCGAACTCACCGCCGGAAGGGATGGTCATTCCTGTTTCTCCTTGGACAGCTCGTCCCTGACGGTCAGGCTTGCGCTGATCCGCCCCGCGATCTCGACGGGCGTGAGGCCGATGTCGGCGAGCACCTCGGCGCGCTTGGCGTGCGCGAGGAACTGCTCCGGGATGCCGAACCTGCGGACGGGTACGTCGACGTCGGCGTCGCCGAGCGCCAGCGCGACCGCGGATCCGACGCCGGCGGCGCGGCTGTTGTCCTCGACGACCGCGACGAGCCGATGGCCGGCGGCCAGGCCCGGCAGGGCGGGGTCGACCGGCTTAACCCAGCGCGGGTCGACGACCGTGCAGCCGATGCCGCGGGCCTGAAGGAGTTCGGCGGTCTGAAGGCAGACGGGCGCCATGACGCCGACGGCGACCAGCAGCACCTCCGGCCGTTCGTCGCGGTGCAGCACGTCCAGGCCGCCCACCCGGTCCACCGCGGGGATCGCCGGACCCACCGACTCTTTCGGGAAGCGGATCAGGGTCGGCGCGTCGTCGACCGCCACCGCCTCCCTCAGCTGTGCCCGCAGCTGGTCGGCGTCGCGTGGTGCGGCGATCCTGAGCCCCGGCACGACCTGGAGGACCGACATGTCCCACATGCCGTTGTGCGAGGCTCCGTCGACGCCCGTGACCCCGGCCCGGTCCAGGACGAAGGTGACGCCGCAGCGGTGCAGGGCGACGTCCATGAGGAGCTGGTCGAAGGCCCGGTTGAGGAAGGTCGCGTAGACGGCGACGACGGGATGCAGTCCGCCGGTCGCGAGGCCCGCCGCGGACACCGCCGCGTGCTGCTCGGCTATGCCGACGTCCCACACCCGGTCGGGGAACCGCTCCGCGAACCCGGCCAGGCCGACCGGGTGCAGCATGGCCGCCGTGATCGCGACGACGTCCTCGCGCTCCTCGCCGATCAGCGCGATCTCGTCGCCGAACACCGACGTCCACGAGGGGCCGCCGGAGGGCTTCAGCGGCGCGCAGGTGAGCGGGTCCATCACGCCGACGGTGTGGAAGCGGTCCTCCTCGTGGGCGAGTGCGGGCTCGTAGCCGCGGCCCTTCTCGGTCAGGCAGTGGACGACCACCGGCCCGTGGAAGCGCTTCGCGCGGCGCAGTGCCGACTCGACGGCCCGGATGTCGTGTCCGTCGATGGGTCCTACGTACTTCAGGCCCAGGTCCTCGAAGAGGCCCTGGGGGGCGAACGCGTCCTTGAAGCCCTTCTTCGCGCCGTGCAGGGCCTCGTAGACGGTGTTGCCGACGACGGGCGTACGCTGCAGCACGTCCTTGCCCCAGGCCAGCACCTTCTCGTAGCCGTCCGTCGTGCGCAGGGTGGCGAGGTGGTTGGCGAGACCGCCGATGGTGGGCGCGTACGAGCGCTCGTTGTCGTTGACGACGATGATCAGCGGGCGGTCCTTGGCAGCGGCGATGTTGTTGAGCGCCTCCCAGGCCATGCCGCCGGTGAGGGCGCCGTCGCCGATGACCGCGACGACATGCCCCCTCTCCCCCTGCACCTGGCGGGCCTTGGCGAGTCCGTCGGCCCAGCCGAGCGCGGTGGAGGCATGGCTGTTCTCGATGATGTCGTGCTCGGACTCCTCACGCGACGGATAGCCGGACAGGCCGCCCTTTCCGCGCAGTTTGGAGAAATCCTGACGTCCTGTCAGCAGCTTGTGCACATAGCTCTGGTGGCCGGTGTCCCACAGGATGCGGTCGACCGGTGACTCGAAGGCCCGGTGGAGCGCGATGGAGAGTTCCACCACCCCCAGATTGGGCCCCAGATGACCCCCCGTCCTCGCGACCGCGTGGATCAGGAACTCCCTGATCTCCTCCGCCAGTCGACTCAGGTCCGCCTCGGACAGTGCCTTCAGGTCACGTGGTCCCCGGATGCTCTCCAGAATCGTCACGCTCGGGCCCCCTCTCACGTCCGTGCTGTTCAACTCACGGTGACGGCCGGTTCTCCGGCCCCGGCGCCGTCCTTCTCCATCTGCTCGGCCAGCTTCATGGCCTCCTCGATCAGGGTCTCCACGATCTTCGACTCAGGGACCGTCCTGATGACCTCGCCCTTGACGAAGATCTGGCCCTTGCCGTTGCCGGACGCCACACCCAGGTCGGCCTCCCGCGCCTCGCCCGGGCCGTTCACGACA
>NZ_JBFAWW010000048.1:0-59333 GCF_040680495.1 Streptomyces sp. NPDC052036
TCAGGCCCCCACCCTCCGGATACCGCATCCCACCGGCATACCGCAGGGATCATGAACCGTCACCACCCCCGACGACAACCCGAAAACCTCAATAACCGTCCTGGCCATGTGACCTGAGACTCGTGAACCAGCGAGTAACATGTCGGCCTACCAGCCGGAAGGAGCGGAGAACGGTGGCCGTGCCAGTCAGCGATACCGAGGCGTTCTTCCAGCAGGCGGGGGACCGGCGTTTCGTCCCCACCGCCTACACCCGCGGTCCCTGGGACGAGCACAGCCAGCACGCCGGGCCACCGGCGGCGCTGCTCGGCCGGGCCGTCCAACTGCGTCCGGGCGCCCGAGAAGACATGCGCCTGGCCCGCATCACCTTCGAAATCCTGCGCCCGGTGCCACTGCGCCCGCTTTCGGTGACCACCCGCACCCTGAGAGAAGGACGCAGTGTGGAGCTGGTCGAGGCGTCGCTGACCCCTGACGGAGCGGACGAGGTGATGCGGGCGACGGCACTTCACATCCGGACCGCACCCGGTTCGGTGTCACCGACGAGTGAATCGCTCACCTTCCCGCCCCCGGAGCGGTCCCGCTCCGAGCCGTTCTTCCCGGTGCCGTGGGAGGTGGGCTACCACACGGCCATGGACACCCGCTTCGCGGCGGGCTCCTTCCTCGGCCAAGGGCCGGCGACCTGCTGGATGCGAATGCGCGTGCCCTTGGTGGAAGGTGAGAAGATCATGCCGCTGGACCGGGTCCTGGTGGCGGCAGACTCCGGCAATGGGCTGAGCCATGTGCTCGACTTCGCCTCGCATGTGTTCATCAACCCCGACCTGACCGTGCACCTGCACCGGCACCCGCTGGGTGAGTGGGTCTGCCTCGACGCCCGGACCAGCATCGACGCCGACGGGATGGGGATGGCTGAAGCGGCCCTCCACGACGAGCGGGGCTCGATCGGTCGTAGCGTGCAAAGCCTGTTCGTCGGCACCCGGGGCTGACGAACCCGCTCGGCGCTTCTGATCTCGGTTCCGTCCCGCCTATCCCGGCTCAACGGGCGGCCGAACCGCGGCCGGCAGCCGCCGGGTCAGGTCGGCCACCGGTTCAACGCACGGACCACCGGCGCCTCAGTCGGTGTCAGTCGCGGCCAGCACGGCCAGGCGCCGGCGGTCCGGGGCAAGGGCAGCCAGACCGATGTCCCAGGCCACTTGCTCGAACCACTTCGTGTCGGCGCCGAAGCCGCACCAGGTGCACTCCCGCACACGTGCTTCGACCTCACCGGCGGTGGCGCCTTCCGGGCTCCCAGCCAGGGCGGCCAGGGTCTGCCAAGCCGCGAGGCGGCCGTAGGCGCCGTAGGAACCGGAGTTGTATGCCCCGCCCGTGGATGCCGCCGCGAAGAGCACTCGCCACGCCTGAGCCGGCGGACGCACATCGACCGACAGGGGGGCCCTTCTCCCAACCCCGTACAGGCACTCCAGCCCCAGCGTCAGGAGTGTCTTCGGGAGCGACTGGGTGTCCAGGGGTTCGGCGAGGTCGAAAACCCGTGCTTCGATGCGCCCGTTGGACTCTTCGGCCCAGTTCGCCACGGCCATGGCCGTGGTTGCGGCTTCGGTTGTGGCCTCCTCCGCCGACGGGACATCCGCCTCGGCGATCACCGCCTGTTCGCGGCTCTCCGATGGTCCGTACGGCATCGCGTGGCTGCTGCCGCGGGTGCTGTAGCTCGGCAGATCCGCACATGCTTCCACGTCGGACAGTGTCAGAGGCAGCCAGCCCAGCGGGTGATGACGCCAATGCGGCGACGTCGCCCAACCCGCGATCCCCGGCGCCTCCTCGACGACCACACCCCTGAGAACCAGTTCGGTGACCAGACAGGCCCGAAGCTCCTCCGAAGCGCGGCTGGTGAACGCCGCGGCCAGATCCTTCGCGTCGTGGCTGGAGGCCAGCAACGAGGCCATGTAGCGATCCAGCTTCCTGGGAGCGACCTCAGCCGAGGAGACCAGCCGCAGCGCCTGGGCGACATTCTCGGGACCAGCGGTGGTGGCCAGCAGCCGAAGCAGATGATCGAAGACACCCCGGTACTGCCACATCTGTCGTCCGGAGCCATATGTCCTGGCGAGCGCGATGCCAAGGTCCGCAGCGAAGACGGCATCCCCCTGCGCGACCCGGCCGTCGACCACCGCCCACACGCCGGTGACGTCCTTCAGGTCCGGCAGTCCCGTCACGATCTTCTGTATCTGATCAGCCACGGCGCACAGGCTACGCATCCGACGGCCCCCACCTCATCCCATAAAACGACCCTCTCCGGGAGGGAGGTCGACAACGGTCAGCGAGGGCAGTCGGCCACCGGATCCGGTTTCCAGGGTACGGGGCTCAGCCCTACGGGACCTTGCGCCAGCTGCAGCGGTGCTCCTCGCCGGGCGGCGACCTGATGGGGAAGGGTCGGCGGCTGGACAAAGCGGACCGAAAGCCGCGGCCACCGCGTGTACCACCGACCGGGCGTAAAACGCGGCAAGCGCAACGGAAACCGAATGCTGGTCGTTATGAACGATATGGCACGCAAAAAGAAATTTGCCCCGGGGCAGCGGCAGGCCAAGGAAGCCACGCGTCGCGCCGCCGCGGCAGAACGGATCGGCCCCCGCCCGCCGCGCATCAAGTCTCTACACTCCCTGAAACCTCCCGGCGCCTGGTACGAAGTGTGGGCCACGCCGACCGCCGAGTTCCTCGCACGCGGTCCCGGAAGTGCCCTCCGGGACGCTGTCACCAAGTACGGCGCCGACTCCCAAGAAGCCGCGGCCCTCAAGGTGTTCATCGACCATGCCGACATCTACGGCGCCAAGATGCCCACCCTCGCGAGCGCACATCTCGACGCGCTCGTACGCAGCAGCGGCATGGCCACCACACTCGCCGGGAGCACCGCGGCCGACGAAGAAGAGGCCATCGCCTCGGTTCACCGCCTACATGCCGCGGGGACGCTGCTCGTGAAGGACGACGGCGCCGTGTGGCTGACCGTACCTCCGGGCACGCCCTTCTCGGCACCCGGCGGGCAGTGGGCGTTCATCGAGGAAAAGATCCCCGCCCCTGTCCCGGCGGACTGACACCCCGCCCGTCGCGCCGGACCACCGGACACCAGACACCAGACACCAGACACCAGACACCAGGTGTGGCTTTCACCGTATGAACTTGCCGCGCCAGGTGGCCTGGGGCCATTCAGCCGCCGACACCCCCTGCACGCTGCCCGGCATGAAGGGACCGGATCAGCCTCACCATCCTGCGTGGCACCGCCACCGGCACCATCGCCACGACCACCGGCATCCTGCCCCAACCAGGCCCCGCCGACCTCGTAGGCACCATCGGCGGGGCCGCCCTCGACGCCCCGCTCGCCACCGGCACCGGCACCGGCACCGACACCGCGTCAAGGCCCGCACCCGCCAGAACCCCACCAGCAAGTGCGGACCGAACGCCGGACAACAGCCCATGACCAGCCAGAACTTACACAGGCCACGCCACCATCACGTTTTTCGAGCACGGACTCGCGAAATACTCACGGCCGTAAACGCAACGGTGCTGCGTTCCAGTGCACAGTGTTCAGCGGTCAGGCGTGATCCCCATCGAGCTCTTCAGGGGCGAGGAGCACGGCTACGCGGCTGGCGTGGGCGACGGCGTCGCTGACACGGGGGTGAAAGAACGCCTCGACGGATCCACGGTGGTGGGGGCTGATGACGATGAGGTCGGCCCCCACCTCCTCAGCAGTAGCAGAGATAGTGGGGGCGATCAGATTGGTCAGCGCCTGGGTGACGTTACCTTCGGCCGCGACGCCCCTCTCACGCAGTTCTGCAACGGCCTCGTCCAGTACGGCCTTGGCTTCGGCGTCATCCTCCAAGGAGACGACAGCGGCCAGTGAGGCGGTGGATGCGGCGATGTGCAGAACATTGACCTTGGCCTGAGTCAGCCGGGCCATGTCGCCGGCCAGGCGCAGAGCGGAGTGGCGTGCGGGACTCGGGTCTATGGCGACCAGGATGTGCTGGAACACGGAGGTGTCGACCTTTCCGGGAAGTGCTCAAGTACGGGGCGGACGCTGGACAACGCGTCCCCGATCAAGGAAACCGTCAGGTGTGGCCTCTTGTTCCCCGGTGATCGGGCAGTGTCACGTTGGGCTCTGCGCCACGGTCTGGGGGCGGAACGTCGAGTGCCGCCTCGGCGCCTACCGGATGATCATCTCGGTTGGCGAAGGCCTCATCACCGAGGAGGGACGGTTGTCCCAATTTCGGGCAGAGAATGGGGTGAGGGGCGGCGCCGGCTCGGGAACGGCACGACACTCCGGAGGGTGCCTCTCTGTGTTCCGTCAAGCGAGGCGTGGGGGTTCCGGGTTCGTGGAAGGTTCCGTCGCGGAGCATCGCGAAGAACACGTCGAGCGCGGCAAGGCCCGCCACGATGCCCCGAACGAAGAGGGGACTGGGGTGATCTCACGTCGTACTGCGTCATGTTCGGCCGGTAGGTCAGCCCGGCGGCCGGTCAGCAGCTTGAGCTCGATCGCGACTTCGTCAGCGGGACGGACAGGCCGCAGGTCGCGGCGCATCCTGGCCTGGTCGGCGACGGCACAGGCGTCGCGGGCGTCGGTCCTGCCCTCGCCGCGGTAGCCGTCCCAGGTCCGGCTGACCAGCCGACCGGGGAGGTAGAGGACCTCCTGACCGTGGTTGAGCAGCAGGGGCCGGCAGCAGCGCGGGCTGGCCGCCGGTCAGGAAGTGCGGACAGCCGCTGCGCAGAGCGAGGCCCTGCTGTCGCGGCGGGTGGCAGACGACGAGCCCGAGCTGCTGAAACTGATCGGCGACGTCCTGGACCTGGCCGACGGCCTTGACGAGTCGTCGTGGGGCACCGAGCGGCGAAGCGTTGTGAGCCACGAGACGACAGCCGCCTGACAGCCACGCCCGGCCCCCTGGGCAACCCAACCCTACGAATGGCTCGATCAACCCGACCAGGAACGCTGAGCCGAATGAGCACGTGGCGCCTGTCGCCCCCCAGGCTCACTTCGTGAGGGCGGGCCGCAAGCCGGACTGTCCGGCGTCGCGCGTGGCCCCGCCGGCGCACGCCTTCACGGTAGGTCGGCGAGGGGGGCGCTCGGTTGCCAGGTGACGGGGAGGACGACATCGACACCGTCGCGGCGGGCCAGGGGCAACAGTCGGCTCATCGTGGCGTCGATGTCGTCCAGGAAATAGGGCATGGGCCTCAGGGGTCGGTGCAGGCCGACGAAGAAGTCGTCCCAGTGCACCAGGACGACCCGGCGGGCCCCGGTCGCGGCCACGACCTCGTCCCAGTATGTACGCAGGAACTCGGTCGACTGCTTGCCCAGATTGCCGATGCCGAGATAGACGACGTCGGCGGGCCGGCCTCGCAGGGCGCCGGGGCGGAAGTTGGCACTGGCATGCAGCAGGATGCGGCCCGTCGGATGGGCGACGAGCACGCTGTAGGCGGTGCCGGTCCTCCATGCGCCGGCCCGGGCCGGCGGTACAAGGGGCTGGTCGACGGTTCCGGGATAGTGGTCACCGGGGCTGTGTGCGGAGTCCAGGAAGGTGAGGTCGAAGCGGCCGTAGGAGACGGTCTCCCCGTCCGCGACCACGCGCAAGGACGACTCCGGCACTCCCAGCCCGCGGCCGACGTTCGCGGTGGAGGGCGATCCGACCAGCTCCGCACCGGTCTCCAGCGCCCACACCGGCGCATCCAAGGCATGATCGTAATGGGAGTGAGCACAGATGACCGCGGCCAGACTCTTCACCCGCAGTCGGTCGATCGTGGCGCGCACAAGAGAGCGGTCGGGCGCGATCCTGCCCAGGGCGACGCGCAGCATCCCCGGCCGGGTGACAAACCCGTCGCTGAGCACGGAGGTCTCCCCGTCCGACAGGAGAACGGAACTGGTGCCGAGGAAATGGGCGACCACCCCAAGATCGCTCGTCATCGGGCGCTGTCGGTACGGCAGATAGGGGCGCAGGCTCGGATGACCGAAAGGCATTCTCATGCCTGCATCCTCACCTGTTCAGCGGCTCCAGCCGATCACTTACCACGCGCGGAGAAATACGCGCGAAGCGCCGGCGGCACCAGAAGGCCTCGAAGCCGGAGGTGGTGCGGAGGCGAGGGCTTCGGCGCAGCCCGCAGCCTCCCGACGCCCTGTGAGCTGCCTCACCCATCGCTGCCCGCTCCGCGCGCGAAGTGCCTGGACAGGGCCCTTCCTGACCGTCCGGCGCCGCATGTTGGCCGGATACGTCAGTAATCTGTCATTGCAGCCAGTGCGACAGCCGATACAGGCTGTGACCGTGTTGGAGCGACGTGTTGTTGTGGTGGTGTACGCGGGCGCGATGGCCCTGGACGTCACCGGACCGATTGAAGTGTTCGATACCGCGAACCGGCTCCTGGGCCCCTCGGGCGCCCGCTACCGGACCGAGTTCGTCTCCGCCGACGCGCCGCTGGTGCGCATGAGTTCGGGGATGGTGCTGCAGGCCTCACCGCTGGAGGCAGGACAGGGCCCGATCGATACGCTCCTCGTGCCGGGCGGATGGAGTCTCGCCAACGCGCTCGGGGACCACGCGCTCGTGTCCTGGATCGGCAGGGCAGCGGCCCGGGCACGCAGAGTCGCCTCCGTCTGCGGCGGATCCTTTCTGCTGGCCGAGGCGGGCCTCCTCGACGGCAGACGCGCCACCACACACTGGGCGTACAGCGAGGCGATGGCGTGCCGCTATCCGGAAGTGACGGTGGACGCCGAACCGATCTTCGTCTGGGACGGCCCCTTCGTGACCTCCGCGGGCGTGTCGACGGGCATCGACATGGCGCTGGCTCTTGTGGAGGCCGATCACGGATCGGCGCTCGCGCTGGAGACGGCACGGTTCCTGGTGCTGTTCCTCAAGCGGCACGGCGGACAGTCCCAGTACAGCGCCGTCCTCGACGCACAACTGGCCGACCACCCGCCGATCCGGACAGCGCAGGAGTGGATCCTGGACAACCTGGACGGCCCGTTACCCGTCGCCGAGATCGCGCGGCAGGCCAACATGAGTCAGCGCAACTTCGCCCGGGTCTTCCGGCGCGAGGTGGGGTCGACACCCGGCCAGTACGTCGAGCAGACGCGTATCGCCCGTGCGCGCGAACTGCTGGAAACAACAGACCTGACGACCAGCCAGATAGCCGCACGCTGCGGATTCGCCGCCACCGAGACGTTCTTCCGCTCCTTCGGACGAACCCTGGGACTCACCCCCAAGGAATACCGGCACCGCTTTCAGGTCATGTCGCCGTCCGGGCTCATCGACCGGCACCACGAGAGGAAGGGGAGCCCCGCATGACCACCACGATCTCGGAATCAAGCGAGGCGGAAACGGTACGCGTGGTCGACTATCTGGCCGGGGAACTGGCCAGGGCCGGCGTCACCCACATATTCGGCGTCGGTGGCGCGAACATCGAGGACCTGTATGACGCGGCGCACCGCGGCGGCGTCGTCCGCGGCGTCGTCGCCAAACACGAGTTCTCCGCCGTCACCATGGCCGACGGATACGCACGTACGACCAGGCGCCTCGGCGTCGTCGCCGCCACCTCGGGCGGCGGGGCGATGAACCTCGTACCGGGCCTGGCGGAGGCGTACGCCTCCCGGGTGCCCGTGCTGGCCCTGGTGGGCCAGCCGCCGACCGGCCAGGAAGGGCACGGGGCGTTCCAGGACTCCAGCGGCAAGGCGGGCTCCTTCGACGCACAGGAGGTCTTCGCACCCGTCTCCCGGTTCTGCGCCCGGGTCGACGACGCGGACTCGCTCACCGAGTTGCTGCCCCGGGCAGTTGCGGCGGCACAGGCCGATCCACGCGGGCCGGCCGTGTTGTTGCTGCCCAAGGACGTGCAGCAGGCGCGGATCCAGGTGCCCGCCCGCGACCCGGCCCCGACACCGGGCGGCCCCACGACGGCATCCACGGCGCGGCTCGACCCAGCCGCCGTCAGCGCCGTGTCGGACGTCCTTCGCGGGGCAGGTCGCGTCCTCGTCATCGCCGGTGAGGATGTCGCCGCCGCCGACGCGCGTGGGGATCTGGCCGAACTGGCCCGGTCCCTCGGGGCATGGGTGGCGGTCACCCCGGACGCCAAGGATGTCTTCGACAACCGTGATCCCCGATTCGCAGGCGTGGCCGGGGTGATGGGCCACGCCAACGTGGAAGACTGCCTGCACCGGGCCGAGCTGTGCCTGCTGGTCGGCACCCGACTGCCGCTCCTGGCACGCGGCGGCCTCGACCGGGCCCTGGCCGGCACCGACGTCGTCTGCCTCGGCCCCGAACCGCCGTTCGTGCCGGGCATCTCACTGGGTGGGAACCTGCGGGACGCGCTGCGCGCGGTGACCGCCCGACTGCCGTCGCACCCACGTCCCTGCCCACCGCACACCGGCCCCCTTCCCACACCCATGCCGGGTCCGCTTGTTCAAGCCCGGGAGCGAACCGTCCCCCATGCCCAGGCGGTCGCCGCGGTGGAGGCGGCACTCCCCCAGGACGCACACGTCTTCGTGGACGCCGGTAACACGGGGGCCAGCGCGGTCCATCTCCTCCCGGCACCGCGCCACGGCCGCTTCGTGGTGGCGGTCGGCATGGGCGGCATGGGCTACACCTTCGGTGCCGGCATCGGCGCAGCGCTCGCCACCGGCCGACGCACCTACGTCCTCGCCGGCGACGGGGCCTTCTTCATGCACGGAATGGAAGTGCACACCGCCGTGGAGTACGACGCACCCGTGACGTTCGTGATCTTCAACAACAACGCCCACGCCATGTGCGCGCTGCGGGAGGAGTTCCTCCAGGGCCGCGTCCGCAGCAATGACCTGTTCGCCCGGACCGACCTCGCGGCCGGAGTGGCCGCCGCCTTCCCGTCCCTTCAGACCACGGGCGCCACTGACGCGGCGCAACTGCACACGGCACTGCTGCGCGGCAACGCGGGCGGCGGCCCGGCGTTCGTCGCGGTGGACTGCGACCCGCGGGAGATCCCGCCGTTCCTTCCCTTCCAGTCCTTCACCGAAATCACCAACGGCACCAAGAGCAAGGAGAGTTCAGATGAGCGAGGAGTCGTCCACGTTGGCTGACATCCCCGGTCTGGTCCGGATCGAGAACGCCGGCAAGGAGGAACTGACCGCCCACTGCATGGAGCTCACCCACGCGGTCTACCCGCACCATCAGGTCTACGGGCAGTACTGCACCATCCACGAGTACGTCGACTGCCCCCCGGAGCAGGCCTACGACTACCTGCGCCAAGGGCACCATCTGGAGGAGTGGACCTGCAGCCTGCGGGACTTCGCGCCCACCGGAACACCGGGACTGTGGGTCGGTCACGACCGGCTGGAGGACGACACCAGGATCTACTGCAAGGTGCTCGCGAACCCCGAGGCCATGACCGTGGACTACCACTGTTCCTGGGACCAGGGCCAGAAGCTGTGGATGATCTACCTCATGCGGATCGTCCCGGCCCGACTGGTACTCGACAAGCCGGGGTCGGTGATCACCTGGACCAACTGCCGGCACCCCTACTACGACGACAACCCGCGCCCCGACCTGGCTCCTCGCCCGGACCGGCCCTGGGTGGGCGACTACTGGGACCTCTTCTACGCAGGGCACACCGTGGAGATGCACAACCTCAAGGCCATCCTGGAACACCGTCACCGGCGCGGCCTGCCCATCGGTTCGGCTCCGGCGAGGGCGGTGGCGCAGTGACCACGGTCAGCCTCACCGACGTCGCGAGCTACCTGCCCGGTGAGCCGGTCCCCGCGGAGTTCTACACGGACTTCCCCGGAGCCGAGGACAAGCTCCGCGACCACCCCATGTTCAAGGTCCCGCCGTTACGGCACCACGTGGCCAGGGACGAGACCAACGCGGACATGGTCGAGCGCGCCGTACAGCCCCTGATCGAACGGCATGGCAAGGCGGAGATCCGAGGCGTCGACGTGCTGCTGGTGCACAGCCAGTTGCCGGACCTGCCCTTCGTGGGCGCCGGAACCGAGGTGGCGCGTCGGCTGGGCCTGAACCCGGAGTGGCTCGTCGACGTGGCCAACGCGGGCTGCGCGTCCTTCGTGTACATGGTGAAGATGGCCCGGCAGATCCTCACCTCCACCGACGCGAAGACCGCGCTGATATGCAACGCGCAGAGCGCCGCGGGGCAGTGGTTCACCCAGTCCGAGGTGCGCAAACTCGCCCAGGCAGCAATCCCGGGCGACGGGTGCGGTGTGGGGTACGTGACGACGTCGGCGAAGTCGCCGGTCCTCGACGTGGAGACCCGGCACATCGGCGAGTACGCCGGCGACATGACCGTGGCGGTCGACGACGGTCGCAAGTACTGGGAGCCGGGAGAGTCCCAGTTGCGGATCGGGTTCACCGACGCCAGTGTCGCCAAGGTCCTGGCACGCGGAAACCGCCTCGTCCCCGAGGTGATCACGGACCTGTGCCGACGGCTGGGCGTGGCGAGCACCGACATCGACGTCCTCATCACCAATCAGCCCAACCGCACCTTCCTGCGAAACTGGCGAGAGGCGCTGCAGTTGCCGGCCGAACGGCACCTGAACACCTTCGACGAGTACGGGAATCTGTTCGGAGCGGCGATCCCGGTCACGCTGGACCGGGCGATCAGCTCGTGGCAGGTGAAGGACGGCGATCTGATGGTGCTCGGGGGATTCGCCCATGCGGGCGACTTCGCCGGTGCCGTCGCCGTTCGCTGGCACGGCGGACGGGACTGAGCCATGGACATCCCTGTGCTGCACCGCCTTGCCCTGAACGAGAGCCCGTATCCCCCACTGCCCTCGGTACGCGAGGCAATGCACCGGGCCGTCGCACAGGCCCATCGCTACCCGCAGTTCCACCCCGACGACCTCATCGAGCGGATCGCCGCGTGGTGCCGGGTGACCTCCGACCGCGTGACGGTCGGCAGCGGATCGGTCGGCGTGGCCCTGCAGTTGCTCCAGGCAGTTGTCCAGCCCGGGGACGCAGTGGCCTACGCCTGGCGCACGTTCGACGCCTACCCCCTCCTGGCCGCCATGGTCGGCGCCGAACCCGTCCCGATCCCCCTGTCGTCGGTCGGACACCAGGATCTGGGCGCCCTGCTCGCGGCGCTGGACCACCGCACCCGCGTCGTGGTGCTGTGCAATCCCCACAATCCCACCGGGACCCTCGTCACCGCAGACGCACTGTCGGCGTTCTTGCGTCAGGTCCCCCGACACGTCACCGTGCTCCTCGACGAGGCGTACGTGGAGTTCGCCCGCGACACCGACGTGCCGGATACACCCGCGCTCCTGGACGCACATCCCAACCTGCTGGTACTGCGCACCTTCTCCAAGGCCTACGGCCTCGCCGCCCTGCGGGTCGGCTACGGAATCGGCTCTCCCGACCTGATTGAGCGAATCCGTCGGCAACAGCTGCCCTTCGGGATCAACGCGGTGGCGACAGCGGCAGTGAAGGCATCACTGCGGGCCGAAAGCGAGCTGCGGCTACGCGTGGACACCGTCGTCGCCGAACGCGAACGGCTCCGGCGTGAACTCGTATCCCTCGGCTGGCGCGTACGCCGCGGCCACGCCAATTCCGTCTGGCTCGCCGCACCCGATCCGATCGATGAGGGCGCCGCAGCACTCACCGAAGCCGGCGTCCAGGCGCGCCACTACCCCGGCGAAGGACTCCGGCTCACCGTCGGCAACAGCAATGCCAACGACACGGTTCTGACCGCGCTGGCGATCGCCGAGGCGAGGCGGCGACCGAAGTCCTCGGCGATCGAGGCCTGCACGTAGAAGCGGTTGGCGGCCGTGCACGCCTCTCCGCCGTCGCGCATCTTGGCGACCATCGCGCCGGTGACCGCCTCGTCGGGATCGGCGTCGGTGAGGACGAGGGCGGTGCGTCCCCGCCGAGTTCCATGGAGATGTTCACCACCGATCCGGTTCGCGCCCGACCCCGGCGGAGCCGGTGAACGACACCTCGCGGACCCGAGGGTCGGAGAGCAGGACCTCGGCGATGCTGGCGGAGCGGCGTGAGGGGACGACGTGGACCACACCGTCCGGCACGCCCGCTCCGCGAGCAGCGTCCCCAGCGCAACGGCCATGGCCCAGCTGGCGATGTCCTGGGAGTGCTGGGCGCGAGGCGCAGGCCGCCTCCGTTGCCGGACTTGATGACCAGGGGGGAAGACAGCTGACCACCCGTCATGTACCGGGACTTGGCGATCTGGTTCACCACGATGTCCCAGCACCCCGCGAGTGGCCGCACTGGAGGCGCTCAGGTGGTCAAGGCTGGAGGGAGCCTCCACCGGAGACCGGTCAGCCCCGACGGCCTGCGCTGGTGGCTGCCGCGGCGCGTGGTCGCGGGGTCAGTGCCGCGCGCAGCGCCGGGGTGAGGATGCGGCGGGTCTCGGACGGGGTGAGGGTGGCGGGGGTGGGGAGGGGGTTCAGGTAGCGGGTGTAGATGAGGCCGCCGAGAATCGTCACCACGGCCGTGGCGCGGGCGGTCGCGTCCCGGCCGCCGAGAAATTCAACAAGCCGGGACAGCAGCTCGTGTTCCAGGTATTCACGGATCACCTCCGCGGCCTCGTCGCCCTGGGCGGTGAGCTGTCGGAAGTCGGCGTCCTCCCACAGGTCCGTCACCGCGTCGATCAGGCGGTCGGGGAGGGTGGCCGGGTCTCCGCCGAGGACGTCCTCCACCGCCAGCGCGTTGGCGCACTGGAACTGCATCACGTCCGCGAACAGGCCCTTTTTCGAGCCGAAGTGGTACGCGATCAGCGCCGGGTCCACCCCGGCAGCCTCGGCCACCGCGCGCAGGGTGGTGCGCCGGTAGCCGCGCTCCAGGAACAGCGCGCGGGCCGCCGAGACGATCGACTCGCGGGTCGGCGGGTTGCCGCGGGGGCGGCCACGGGTGCGGGCGGGAGCAGGGGCGGCGTTATTCATCAGCGTTGAGCATTGCGTTTCGTGATCGGCACAGTCAAGGGCGTTCCGTGTTCCACACGAAGGGATGACCCGACACCATGCGTATCGCAGTCTTCGGCGCCAACGGACCGACCGGCCGCCACCTCACCGACCAGGCCCTCGCCGCCGGCCACGAGGTCGTCGCCGTAACCCGCCGCGCCGGCTCCCTCGCCGAGCGGCCCGGCCTCGCCGTTGTCGTCGCCGACGCCACCGACCCGGCGGCCGTCGCCGCCGCGATCGGCGGGACGGACGCGGTCCTCTCCGCGCTGGGTGCGCGCTTCAGCAAGGAGACCATCACCACGTACTCGGCGAGCGCCAAAGCCATCACCGGGGCCATGGCCCGTCACGGCGTCAAGCATCTGCTCGCCGTCAGCTCCAGCATCGCCGACCCGGGCTGGCGCCCCACCGGCGCGCACTTCTTCAACCATGTGCTCGACCCGCTGGTGAACCGACGCCTCGGCCGCACCCTCCACGAGGACATGCGCCGTATGGAGGCCGTGATCCGTCAGACGGGCCTCGACTGGACCCTCGTCCGGCCCTCGGGCCTCTTCGAGCACCCCGTCGTCACGGACTTCCACACCGCCGAGACCAGCGCTGACGGCGTCTTCACCGCCCGTGCCGACCTGGCCGCGAGCATGCTGCGCGAGCTGGAGGAGCGGCGGTACGTCCGCACGGCCATGGGCGTCATCACCACGGCCGTGAAGCCGAACATCGCCAAGCTGATCTGGAACGAGGGCGTGAAGAAGAAGTGAGCCGGGCGACAGTCGAACTCCCGGCCGGCACGCGGGCGTTCCTCACCCGCCCCCGGACGGCCACCCTCACCACCCTCCGCCCCGACGGCACCCCACATGTGACCCCCGTCCACTTCACCTTCGACGCGGCCACCTGCCTGGTCCGGGTGACCACCCGGGCGGCGGCCCGCAAGGCTCGGAACGTGTCGGCGGGCGGACCGGCGGCCCGTGTCGCGCTCTGCCAGGCGGACAGCTTCCGCTGGGTCACCCTCGAAGGCCGGGCCGCCGTCACCGACGACCCCGCGTGCCTGGCCGAGGCGGTCCGTCGCTACACCGCCCGCTACCGCACGACCCCGCCCACCCCATCGGACCTCGTCGTCGTCGAGATCGCCGTCGACCGCGTCCTGAGCCTCAACCTCTGAATCCCCGTAATGAAAGCGAAGTGACACCGTCGTGCCCACCCTCCCCGTCCTCGACTCCACTCTCCACTACCGCGAGTCCGGCGACCCTCACGGGCTACCGTTCGTCTTCCTCCACGGCAACCCCACCTCCTCCCACCTGTGGCGGAACGTCCTGCCGGGGGTGGCCGCGCCCGGCCGCCGCCTGCTGGCCCCCGACCTGATCGGCATGGGCGACTCCGGCAAGCCCGACCTGGCCTACTCCTTCGACGACCACGCCCGCTACCTCGACGCCTGGTTCGACGGCCTCGGCCTTGCCGAGGCCGTCCTGGTCGGCCACGACTGGGGCGGCGCACTGGCCTTTGACCGCGCCGCCCGTCTTCCGGGCCGCGTCCGCGGCCTCGCTTTCACCGAGACGATCGTCAAGCCGCTGTTCGGCGACGAGTTCCCGGCGGCCGGGCGGGAGCTGTTCACCCTCCTGCGCACCCCCGGGATGGGCGAGGAGATGATTCTGGAGAAGTCGCTGTTCATCGAGGGGCTCCCGGACACACTGGCCACACCGCTCGTCCCTGCCGACCTGGAGGTCTACCGCCGTCCCTTCCCGACTCCGCAGAGCCGACGCCCGGTGCTGGCGTGGACGCGCATGATGCCGCTGGACGGCGAGCCCGCCGATGTCGTGGCCCGCGTCGAGCGCTACGACGCCTGGCTGGCCGCCAGCCCCGAGGTCCCCAAGCTGCTCGCCGCGTTCGAGCCGGGCCCGGGCGCGATGACCGACCAGGGGACCGTGGCCTGGTGCGAGGAGAACATCGCGGGCCTGGAAGTCTCCCACCACGGCCTCGCGGGCCACCACTCCCCGGAGGACCGCCCCGAGGAGCTGGCCGCGGCGATCAGTGCCTGGGCCGACCGCCACGGGCTGAGGCGCCAGTAAGGGTCCTCGAGCCCGCCGGTACCGATCGTCCTGTCACACGGTCGACTGCGCTGCCGCCGACGGGTGTACGCGCCGCGATCGCCGCCGTCATCGAACGCCTCAGCAACGAGAAACCTCGAACGCTACTGGAAGCCCTGCGCGCGGAACGGCAACGACGCCCCCTGAGATGCGGCTTTCCCGCTCTGACCTGGCCCCACTCTTCCAGTCCGGGTTGGCTCCGACGGACGTTCGAGGCGTCGCCGGAAGCGACACGATCCACAGGTTGCAGGCGGCGCCAGTAGCACGTGCCGGGACTCCCTACAGGCACCGCCCCCGGATCACCTCCGCTCGCCGCGGTCATTCGTTGTGGCCCAGGGCCCCGGCGACTGACCTGTTGATCGGGACGTTGTCCAGGAAACGACGGCGCGCCGGGCCGGTGAGGGAGACAGCCTTGTACTGGATCTCTTGCCACGCGCGCTCCAGGAACCGGGTTGCGCCGTCCTGGTCGCCCGTGGCGGCGAGTGCCTTGGCGTGGTGGTAGTAGATCTCTTCGACGCTCACCGTGGGAAGCCGTCCCCCGCTGTCCTCGAGGATCTCCACAGCGATGGCACTGGCCTGTAGAGCTTCTTGGAGCCGCCCCTGTGCCAGCCGGGCGCGGGCCACCAGCGACCAGGCGACCACCTCACTGCGCGCTGCCCCTGCCCGTCGGC
Organism: Streptomyces sp. NPDC052036; assembly: GCF_040680495.1. NCBI lineage: Bacteria > Bacillati > Actinomycetota > Actinomycetes > Kitasatosporales > Streptomycetaceae > Streptomyces > Streptomyces sp. NPDC052036. The sequence goes on from NZ_JBFAWW010000048.1 coordinate 15,648, forward strand.
AGTCGGCGGCGTTCTGCGCCGCCAGGCGCTCTGCCTCAGCTATGCGGCGGTCGTCGGCGGGGTGGGCCTCCAGCAGGGCCTCGGCCAGGTAATTGTGGACAAGGGGAGCGATGCTCACGATTCCGGACCGGTCAACCTCGTCAACCGAGGCACGTAGCCGTTCCAGCGCGGTCTCCGTGTCGTTCCGGAGCATCGCGACGTGCCCCAGCAGCGCCACCTGGTACGCATGCCAGGCGCTGGGAGGGGAGTCATCGGCGCCGGAGCGATCGGTCAGGCCAATGGCTTCGTCAAGCAGTTCCTGCGCCCCCATGAGGTCGCCGAGCGCGATCCGGGTCTGGGCCAGGTAGTTCAGCGGCGGCTGCAGTTGGTCGGTGGCACCGCGGGCCTGCAGCCGTTCGAGGACAGCAGTCAGCCGGACCTGCGCTCCGTGCGGGTCGCCCGCGTCAAGGTGGTTGATGCCGAGATGCTGCTCAAGCTGGTCAGCAATCAGTCTCACCACGGCATCCTGCGCATCGCGAAGTTGAGGTGCAAGGTGCAGCAACTCCTCTGCCTCGTGCATCATTGCCATCCCGCGCACCAGGTCGCTTTGGGTGAGCTGGGCCCCGTACTCGGCGGCGATCAGGAACCAGTTGACCGGGTCGCTCTCTTTGCCGGTCCTCGCCAGAGCGTCAGCCAGGACGTTCAGCGAGGCTTCCGCGCCCCGTGTGTGCAGCAGGATCTTGCCGTACAGGAAGCCGGCACGCGCCTGGAGCGGCGGATCGCCCACCCGGTCGGCGGCCTCCGCTGCCTCCACGGCCAGCCGCAGGACGCCGCTCTCGTCCGAGTCCGAAGCCTCCCAGTAGGTCTCGGAGGTCACCAGGAGGAGTTCGAGTGTGCTCACCCGCAGACGGTCGTTGTCGCCGCCATCGCTCGGCAGCCGCTGCAGAGCGTTCATCGCCTGGCTGCACAAGGCGGCGACCTCGGCGTATGAAGAACCGGTGTGGGCGAGATCCAGCGCCATGCGGTAGTTGTGGCGGGCAGCCGACTGCATAGCGCCTCCGAGGTGGTAATGCCGACCGAGATCGAGGAGCAGGTCACGCGGGGGGTCGGCGAACGGGCGGAGCAAGCGGTCGATCGCCTCGGCCACGGCCAGGTGTCGGTCGCGGCGAAGCTGTCCGCTCTGCCTCGCGTACAAGGAACGCTGTACGAGGGCGTGCTGAAATTGGTAGCAGTCGGATCGCGTGTCCGCAGCCCATTCCGGTCCCGGCACCGCCTGGATGAAGCCGCCCCGCTCCTCGACCTCGTACAGCCGCTCCAGGACCTCCTCCCGCGACAGTCCGGACGCCTCCTGCACGACCGCGGAGAGGAAGAGGCGCCCCTGAGTCGCGGCGATGACCAGGAGCCGGATCGTGGCCGGATCCAGCAGCGCCAGCCGCTCGGAGAGCACTGTCTCGACCGTGTCGAGCAGGGGGCCCTCCGGGAGACCGGGATCAGTGAGCATGTCGGCCGGGCTGCGGCCTTCGGGGTTGTCGGCCTCCTGCCGGTCCCGCACCAGGGTGACGTACTGGGCAAGGAGCAGGGGATGACCGGCGGTGAGGTCCTGGAGGCCGCGGACAGCCGCCTCGTCGTGGGGCAGGTTCAGCTGCTGCCGGAGGTACTCCCCGACTGCGGTGTCCGGAAGACCCTCCAGGCGGATGGCCCGCGCCAGGCCGTGGGAGCGCCAGGTGCGCAGCAGCCCGATCAGCGGGTGCTGTTCTGCGGCCCAGACCGAGTCCCGGTGGACAAGGACGAGTCCCAACGGGGCGGAGGGCAGCGCCTGGGCCAGGTAGTCCAGCACAATGCAACTGCTGGGGTCGATCCGCTCCGCGTCATCGATGATGAGGAGTGTGGGTCCATGCACCACCACCGCTCGAAGGAGGGCGCCGGCGAGGATTTGTGCGACCCGGCCCACCTGTCCGATCAGCGCGTTCGGATCGGCCTCAGAATGCTCTTTGATCACGTCCTTTATCAGCTGAGTCCCCAGTTTGAGCACCGTCCCTGCGACGGGGACCAGCTCCAGCAGGTCGGGGGCCAGATCGGTGGCGATGCGGCGGCGCCGTGTCCAGCGCTGCGCTGATCTCGGCGCCGGCTGTAACGCAAGGAGATCGATGATCGGGCCGTATGAGTTCTCAGCCCCGATCTGGCCGTGGCAGGTGACCTTCGAGATCCGCAACCCGGGCATGGTTGCCGCCCTCTCCTGGAACGCCTTGAGCAGCGCCGTCTTGCCGATCCCCACCGGGCCCTCGATGCAGTACGCACGACCCGTGCCACCGGCTACCGCCGTAGCCATGTCAAGCAGCTGCTGCTGCTCACGCTCGCGGTTTACGAAGATCTCGGTCACGGCACCTCCGGCTCGCAAAGAACGCAGGTCTGACGGAGCGTCGCTCAACTATCCGTCAGCACGGCCGGCCGACACAACGGTGGATCGGCCCGTCCAGCGGCAGCACGGAACACGTGCCGCGCATACGGGACGACGCGTTTCGACACGAGGAGGACACCGGACCGGACATCTGGACTCGCACGGAGGGGAACCACCGGAGAGTCCATACGCCAGGGGCGCGGCTGGTCGGGGTGGAGAACCTGGTGACGGCCGTGCCGGAGGACCTGGTGCCTGACGATCTGCGGCAGCGCAACATCGCGATCATCATCCGGGACTTGGGCTGGGAAGTGGCACTGGGATACGACCGGTTCTGTGGGATCGACCCGATGGACAAGCTGGTCTGGGACAAGAGCCACGGCCTTCTTGTCCCCCGCCGGACGCGCGGGGAAGTCGACGGGCCGAGCCGGGTCGGTGGACTTCTCCGTGCTCACCCAGCCCTGACTGCGGGAGGCCCTGATGGAATGGGCCCGCTCAGTCCATCCGGGACTGTGCGTTGCGCAAGTCGGGACCGCTTCGAGACGCCTCGGTGGTCCCGGATGACGTCGCCGTAGCCAGCCTGTTCCGTCTCGCGTCCTTCCAGGCGAGCGGCGAGCTCGACGATCTACGTTGCAGTCGGGTGATCCTGCAGTCAAGTTCGTCGACATCGGCCGGGACGGCCCAAACCCGACCCTCGTCACGCCTTCGCCCCGTGCCTCCGACCCGGCTCCCGGCTGGACCACCCGCATGGCCGGCGTCAAAGACGACGAGCGCACTGCCTTCTGGGACACCTACGGATCCCGTGATGACACCGGATCCGGCGCGGTGGCGGCCCCCGTCCGCGGGTGGCGCGGGCAGGGGCCGTCCGGCCGGTCGCCTGAACCGCTGGTTCAGGTCACTGGCCGGGGACGCACCGGTACAGCGTCTGTGCGGTGGCTTCTCCCACAGCCGCGCCGGTGAAGTCCGGGGCGGTGGATGTGGCGCCGGAGGAGTCCGAGCTTCCGTAGGCGGTGGCGGGGACGCGGGTGCAGGTGGACTGCACCCAGTTGGTGATCTGCGTGCTGGTCGTCGTCCCGCCGCCGAACGGCGAGCTCTTGCCGCGGCCGCCGCCCAGCAGGATGTACTGGAGCTTGCCGGAGTTCACCAGCTGCCGGAACTGCGTCTCGGTCGGGAAGGGCACCTTGCCACTGAACCCGCCGAGTGGCAGGACATGGGCGCCGGTGCCGAGGATGTAGGGGGATGCGCTGTTCCAGCTGGTGGTGGCGAAGACATAGGCGGCCGAACCCTGGCGCGCGGTGGTGTAGTCGAGCAGCTTTCGTTGGGTCGTGGTGAGTTTGCCGTTCCCGCTGAAGCCGCCGAAGCCGCCGAAGCCGCCCATGCTCCGACGGCCCGCCCCGATGGCCCGCGCCGTGCCGCCGCCCCAGGCCATCTGGCCCATCCGCGGGGCCGCCGAAGTCACCGAGCGGTGGCCGCGGTTCATGCCGGAGGGACCGACCGCACCCATGCCGGAGCTACCGTACGAGGGGTTGAAGATCTGCACTGCCCACGCGCTCGGCGCGATCAGTACCGCCGCGAGGGACGCGGCCAGTCCGGCGAGGGCCAGCCGCCCGCCGGAGACGGTGCGACCGGGACGGGACAGCACGAGCAGGACGACGGCGGCGAGACCGAGCACGCCCACCGCGGGCACCAGCCACGGCAGGAACGACGGGAACTCGCCGGCCAGGTAGGCGCTCCACGCCGCCGTCGCCGCCACCGCGGCCGGCAACACCCAGGCGCGTCGGCCGCCGGCCCGGTAGGCGCGCCACATCAGCGCGACGCCGCCCCCGGTGAGCGCGGCGAGCGGCACCGCGATCACGCCCATGTAGTACGTGTGGCCGCCGACGCTGCCCGCGCTGAAGACCATGAAGTACGTGGCCAGCCAGGTGCCCCACAGCACGAACCCGGAGCGGGCCCGGTCGGTGCGCGGCTTGCCCCGGCGCCAGAGCAGGCCGCAGACCAGGGCGATGGCGGCGATCGGGTACAGCCAACCGGTCTGCGAAGCGAGCGACGCGCCGAACATCTTGGACCAGCCGTTCTGGCCTCCGCCCGGGCCGCCACCGCCACCGGCCTGGCTTACGGCGCTCGCCCGGGATCCGCCGGCCCGACCGACACCTTGACCCTGCGCGGCCTGGCTGCCCTGCGCGCCGGCCACACCCGTGTGACGGTGGTGGGTGCCGCGAACGGCTCCGGTGCCGGTCTTCTGGTCAGTCCCCTGGAGGGCTCCATCGGGCCGGCCGCTGCCGCCGTACCGGCCGGCACCGGACTTACCGTTCAGGCCGTACTGCCCTGCCGGGCCGCCCTGTCCCATCCGGCCGGCACCCGCGGCCCCGTTCGGTCCTCCATGGCCGCCCCCGCCGCCCTGCGTCGCGCTCACACTGCCCGTGGAAGCGGCGCTGATACCGAGCGACGAAAAACGATTCAGGAAGTTGTAGCCGACCACCATGCTGAACGCGGAGTTGTTGGTGGTGCCATCCACGTAGGGTCGGTCCTTGGCCGGGGTGAGCGTGACCGCGAGCATCCAGGACGCCGACACAGCGGTCATCACCAGGGCCGACAAGCCCAAATGCGCGAGCCGCCTCCGCAGCGTGACCGGCGCCGCCATCAGGTAGACCAGAGCGAGCGCGGGAAGCACTGCCCACGCCTCCAGCATCTTGGCCTGGAAGCCGAGCCCGACCCACACACCGGCGAGCATCAGCGGGCGCAGTCGGCCGTCCCGGGCCGCGCGTTGCGTGGCCTCAGCCGCAAGCAGCACGCACAGCGTGAAGGCGGGGTCCTCGACCGCGGTCCGGAAGAGTCCCACGGCGACCGGCGTCAGCAGAAACGCCGTACTGGCGATCAGCGCCGCGGGTACGCCGGCCCAACGGCGCACCAAACGGTGCAGGACCAGCAAGCTCGCCACTCCCTCGATGACCTGAGGCAAAGTCAGCGCCCACGGATGGAATCCGAAGATGCGAGCGGAGAGCGCTTGCGGCCACAGGAATCCCGGCAATTTGTCCAGCGTGATGGAATTGCCAGGGTCGAAAGAGCCGTAGAAGAAGGCCTTCCAGCTCTCCGTCATGCTGCGGGCGGCGTTCGCGTAGAACGTGTGGTATTGGCTGTGCTCGATCCCCCAGGTGTAGAGCACGGCCGCGAGCACGGTGATGACCAGCAGCGCCGGGCGCGCGTACGCGGGTTGGCCCACCGGCGATCTCCAAGGTGCGCGACGATCGGCACTGACAGGGCGGGCGGACAGGTCGAGAACAGTCGTTGCCATGTCCAGCAGTCTTCGATACCAGGCGAGCCCTCCACGCCAATGAGGCCCGTTTCAAGGAAATTCTTGTGAGACTCAGGGGAATCCTTTGACTGGCCTGGGCGAGATTTCAATCTGCGCAGCACAGTTCATTACCTGTCCCGCAAACCCGCCGAACACAGTAATTACACAGTGAAGACACAGCCTGTGTCCTGCGAACGGAAAAAGTGGCGAGCCCGGGTAATGGACCGCGCGGTCATCTGCTCCATCGTCCCGGTTTTCATGAGTGACAACGGCATCGTCAACGACGATCACTTCGACCGCTTCCTGACCCGGCCCCCAGCCCCCAGCCCCCGCCACCCAGCGACAACACCAGGCGCCGCGACCTGAAGACCACCGAGCCGTACGGTCCGGTGTGCTGATCCTCATCCCGCGCCCCGCCGCCATCGCCATACGTGACGTCGGCTCATCGGACCGACCGTCGCCGCGCATCAGCCATCGAGACTAGGAAGCCCGGCGATTGAACCGGCTACGCCGCGACGACCTGGGCGTCCGCTTCCCCGGTCTGCTCGGCCTCGCGGTCCCGCAAGGGCGTGATGTGCCTGCCCGTTGATGACCGCAGCTGTGGCACCGGATACACGAAGTTAACTTCCCGGACCCGGGCGTGAGACCGGTCCGGCCGACGATCGTCATACCTGTCAAGCGACAGGTATCCGTCGACCGATCGGAGGTGCGGTGATGAGCCGGCCTGAACTCCCCCTTGGGCAGAGCCCTGACGGTGGTGTCACGACCAGCCCCGCCCACTTCGGCTACCAGCAGGAACTCCGCCGCGGGGTGGGCGGCTTCGCGTCCTTCGCCGCGGGCTTCTCCTTCGTGTCGATCCTCACCACCGTCTTCCAGCTCTTCGGCCTCGGCTTCGGCCTCGGCGGCGCGGCGTTCTTCTGGACCTGGCCGCTGGTCTTCGCCGGCCAGCTGCTGGTCGCGCTGTGCTTCGCCGAACTGGCCGCGCGCTGGCCCATTTCCGGGGCGATCTACCAGTGGTCGAGCCGGCTGGCCGGCACCACGACGGGCTGGTTCGTCGGCTGGATCATGGTCATCGGGCAGATCCTCACGGTCGCGGCGGCCGCGATCGCGGCACAGGCGGTGCTGCCGGGTATCTGGTCCGGGTTCCAGATCGTCGGCGGACCGGGGGCCGATCCGTCGGTCGGTTCCGCGACCGGCGCGCAGAACGCGGTCCTCCTGGGGTGCGCCCTGCTGGTGATCACCACGGTGGTGAACATCCTGGGCATCCGCCAGATGGCCGCCGCCACCAGCTTCGGCGTCATGGTCGAGATCAGCGGCGTGATCGCATTGGTGCTGGTCCTGTTCTTCCTCCCCGAACGGGGTCCGCAAGTGGTGGCCCACCCCACCGGCTGGGCCGGCCAGGGCGGCTACCTCGGGGCCTTCCTCGCGTCCTCGCTGATGGCGGCGTACGTGATGGTCGGCTTCGACTCGGCGGGCGAGCTGGCGGAAGAGACCCACAGCCCGCGCCGGACCACTCCCCGGACCATCCTTCGGGCGCTGATCACCTCGGGTGTCGGCGGCGCGCTGCTGATCCTCTCGGGGCTGATGGCGGCACGCAGCCTGACCGACGGGAAGCTCGCCGCCGGCGGCCTGTCCTGGGTGCTCACAGACCGGCTCGGCGAGGCCCTGGGCCGGCTGCTGCTGTGCTGCGTGGCGGTCGCGGTGTTCGCCTGCACCCTGGCCGTGCAGACCTCCGGGGCGCGGATGATGTACTCCATGGCGCGCGAAGGCGCCCTGCCGTTCCACCGGCGCCTCGGCAAGGTCTCGGCCCGCACCGGTACGCCGATCACCACGTCGATCGTGGTGGGCGTAGGCGCCGCGATCGCGCTCGTGGTCAACATCCGCCAGGCGGCGATCTTCACCGCCCTCTCCAGCCTGTGCATCGCCCTGCTGTACCTGGCCTATCTGGGCGTGACGCTGCCGTTGCTCGTCACCCGGATCCGGCACCGGGGCAGCGGCGGGCTGCCGGAGGGCGTCGACGAGAGCGGCCGGCCCCTGTTCTCGCTGGGCCGATGGGGACTGGCGGTCAACACGCTCGCCGTGCTCTACCAGGCCTGTATGACGGTCAACCTGATCTGGCCCCGTGCGGAGATCTACGACCTCACCGGCGACACGTGGTGGCTTAGGTGGAGCGCCCTGCTCTTCATCGGGCTCAGCCTCGCCGCCGGTGCCGCCTACTTCCTCGCACGCCGACTGCACCGCCGTATCGAGCTGCGGCACGTACCGCACACGCACACCGAGCCGCCCCTCGGCGCCGAGACCGTCGCCGAGCCCGCATGAGGGCCCGTGTGACGCGAGCAGACCCACTGATGACGTACCGACGAAGGGACGACGGGGCACCCATGACCACCGCCGAGAGCTCGACGGCCGTGACGCCGCACGGCCGCCCGACCGGGCAGTCTCCGGCCCGCACCCGTGATCTGCACCTGACCGACAGTGTCCGCAGTGCCCGCGACGACGCCCGCGCCCAGGGCGGACAGGCCGGCGCGTGGATGCCGTACCTTCCGGCGTCCGGCAGCCCGCACTGTCCGCCGGGGGTGGACCCGGCCGCCCTGGTGTGGGCGGAGACGGTGGCACCCGGCGGCTACACGCACAAGGTCCTCGCCCGCGGGACCCGGCTGCGCTTCGACGACCCGAGCGGTGACGCCTGTGCCCACCTGCTGCTTTTCAACGCCGTGGAGCCGGTCGAGCGGCTCAACGTCGCCGACACCCAGAAGGTGCCGTGGCAGGCGTATCTGGGCGAGAACCATCCGCTGCTGTCCGGTGACGGCCGGGTCATGGCCGTGGTCAGTGGTGACTCCTCCGGCCGGCACGACGCCTTCTGCGGCACCACCACCGACGCCTGGAACCAGCGCAAATACGGTGACGCCCGCCCCGAGGGACCGTCCCCGTCCGGCCGCGGGCTCTTCCTCAAGGCGGCCGCCAAACATGGTCTGAGCCGGCGCGACCTGCCGCCCAGCCTGTCCTTCTTCCAGGGCGTACGCGTCGAGGCGGACGGCACCCTGGCCTGGCAGGGCAGCGCGGGTGCGGGCACTCATGTCGAACTCGTTGCGGAGATGCCCCTGTTGGTGCTGGTCGCCAATGTCGTCCATCCGCTGGACCCGCGTCCCGGCTACGTCGTCGGCCCGCTGCGCGTGCACGCCTGGCGCGGTGCCCCGACCGGCCCGGACGAGCCGCGGTTCACCGCCACGCCGGAACTGCACCGGGCGTACCTGAACACCGTCGACTACTGCGAAGCCCGGGGGCTGTGACATGGCGACCACGCGCACCGAGAACACGCCGGCCACCTGCCCGACTGCCTCGGGCGGCACCGTCGCCTCCACCGTCCCGGTCGGTGCCGTGTACGCGGAGGGCTCCCCGCTGGACTGGGGAGCGAGCCTGGTCGAGGGCGGCGTCGTGCTGGACGAGGCAGTGGCCCCCAACGCGCCCTGGTCGGCGGTGGTGCAGAAGGGGCACGTCCTGACGATCGTCGACGTAGGGGGCAACCAGTCGGCCGACTGCCTGCTTTACAACGCAAACGATCCCGAGGAGCGCTACAGCGTCCCCGACACCCTGGCCTGGCAGGGCAATGCCTATGTGTGCACCGGCACCTTGCTGCGCAGCAGCGAGGGCCGCCCGCTGATGACCGTCGTCGCCAACGAGATCGACCGCCAGGACACCATCGGCGGCGCGTGCGGCAAGGAGTCCAACACCCTGCGCTACGGCCACCATGTGATGTTCCAGCACGGCTGCCGTGAGAACTTTCTCGCCGAGGCCGGCCGGCGTGGCCTCGGGGTGCGGGACATCGTCTCCAACCTCAACTGGTTCATGAACGTGCCCGTCGAGGCGGACGGCGCGCTGGGCATCGTGGACGGCATGTCGGCGCCGGGCCGCCGGGTCGCGGTGCGCGCCGAGACGGACGTCCTGGTGATGGTGTCCAACTGCCCGCAGATGAACAACCCGTGCAACGACTTCAACCCGACCCCGCTGCGGATGATCGTCGTGGACCCGGTAAGCGCCGCCGACGACCTGCGGTCAGCGGAAGCCGTCCGCACCCCGGAGGGAGCCGCGTGACCCGCCCCACCGCCGTTCTCGTCGCCAACCGCGGCGAGATAGCCCGCCGTGTGATCCGCACCGCCAGGAGGATGGGCCTGGGCACCGTCGCCGTCTTCTCCGACGCCGACCGAGCCGCCCCGCACGTCCGTGAGGCCGACCACGCGGTCCGCCTCGGTCCGGCGCCCGCGCGCGAGTCGTATCTGCGCGGCGAGGCGATCATCGAGGCCGCGCTCGCCCATGGCGCGGGCATCATCCACCCCGGCTACGGCTTCCTCTCCGAGAACACCGCCTTCGCCCGTGCCGTGGAGGAGGCGGGCCTGCGTTTCGCGGGACCGACCTCCGACCAGATCACCGCCTTCGGCGAGAAGCACACCGCGCGCGCCCTGGCCAAGGCGGCCGGAGTGCCGCTGCTGGCCGGGACGGAGCTGCTCGCGAGCACCGAGGAGGCCGTCACCGCGGCCGGGTCGATCGGGTTGCCTGTGATGGTCAAGGCCACCGGCGGTGGCGGCGGCATCGGCATGCAGGCCTGCGCCACCGCCGATGAGGTACGCGAGGCCTTCGCCCGGGTCGCGGCGCTCGCGGAGTCCAACTTCGGGTCCGCCGGGGTGTTCCTGGAGCGCCTCGTGCGCCCCGCCCGCCATGTCGAGGTGCAGGTCTTCGGCGACGGCACCGGCCGGATCGCCGTCTTCGGCGACCGGGACTGCTCGTTGCAGCGCCGCAATCAGAAGGTGATCGAGGAGGCCCCGGCGCCGGCCCTGCCTCCTCATGTGCGGGCACTGCTCCACGACTCCTCGCGCCGGCTGCTCGCCTCGGTGGGCTACCGGGGCGCGGGGACCGTGGAGTTCGTCTACGACCCGGTACGCGAGGAGGCCGCCTTCCTGGAGGTCAACACCCGCCTCCAGGTCGAGCACCCGGTGACCGAGGAGGCGTACGGCGTCGACCTTGTCGAACTCATGCTCGCCCTGGCCCGCGACGGCAGGGTCGAGGACGCGGTGTTCGAGCGGGAGTGGGCACCCTCCGGGCATGCCGTGGAGGCCCGCGTCTACGCCGAGGACCCCGGCAAGGACTCACTGCCGTCCTCGGGTCTGCTCACCCGGGTGGCCTTCCCCGGTCAGGGCGCCGACGAGATACCCGGCGTCCGCGTCGACGGCTTCGCCGAGACCGGTCTGGAGGTCTCGCCGTACTACGACCCCATGCTCGCCAAGGTGATCGCCAAGAGCCCCACCCGGCACGCCGCGTTCGACGTACTGGGCCAGGCCCTGGCCGCGAGCCGGGTTGACGGCATCGTCACCAACCTGGGCCTGCTGCGCGAGCTGGCCGTGCGGGGCGAGGTACGTGAGGCGGTGCACAGCACCAGCACGCTCGCCACCACCGCCGACCCCGAACCGCGCATCGACGTCCTGGTGCCGGGGGCGATGACCACCGTCCAGGACCTTCCCGGCCGACTCGGCTACTGGCACGTGGGCGTGCCGCCGAGCGGCCCCTTCGACGCCGTCTCCTTCGCGGAGTCCAATCTGGCCGTCGGCAACCCGGCCCAGGCGCCCGGCCTGGAGGTCACCGCGGGCGGGCTGACCCTGCGCTTCTCGTCCGCAACCATGGTCGCCGTCACCGGCGCTCCCGTCCCGGTCACCGTGGACGGCAGGGTGGCGGCCCTGTGGGAGCCAGTCACGGTCCCGGCCGGCGGCACCCTGGTACTCGGCGCCTGCCAGGGGCCCGGTCTGCGCACCTACGTGGCGGTACGGGGCGGCATCGACGTACCCGAACACCTGGGCAGCGCCTCGACGTTCACCCTCGGCGGCTTCGGCGGGCACGGTGGGCGGGCGCTGCGCGCCGGAGACGTTCTGCGGCCCGGAGCTTCGGCGACCGCCGACGGCGGCCCGACCCCGCCCGAGCGCCGACCGGCGATCACCTCGCACTGGTGGATCGGTGTCACCGAAGGGCCGCACGCGGCGCCCGAGTTCTTCACCCGCGAGGACATCGACACCCTCTACGCCACCGACTACAAGGTGCACCACAACTCGGCCCGCACCGGCATCCGCCTGATCGGGCCCAAACCGCGGTGGGCCCGCCAGGACGGCGGCGAGGCCGGACTGCACCCCTCCAACATCCACGACACGCCGTACGCAGTGGGTGCCCTGGACTTCACCGGCGACACGCCGATCATCCTGGGGCCCGACGGACCGTCCCTCGGCGGGTTCGTCTGCCCCGCGGTGGTCGCCAGCGGGGAACTGTGGAAACTCGGCCAGCTCCGCCCGGGCGACACCGTCCGCTTCGTACCGGTCAGGGAAGCCGAGGCAGCCGCCCTCGATGCCCGCCGCGCCTCACCCACGCTGATCAGCACGGGCGGAGACGGCGACGACGGCGTACTCGGCCGCCTGGAGGCCACCGATGCCCGTCCCGGCGTCACCTACCGCCGGGACGGCGACGACAACGTCCTGGTCGAGTACGGCCCCATGGTGCTCGACCTCGGCCTGCGGATGCGGGTACACGCCCTGCAGGAGACCCTCGCCGCGCACGCGCCCGACGGCATCATCGACATCACTCCGGGCATCCGCTCCCTCCAGATCCACACCGACGCCCGCCGGCTGAAGGCCCGTGACCTCACCGCCCTGCTGCGCGAGCTGGAAGACGAGGTGCCGCCCACCAACGAACTGGTGGTCCCCTCCCGCACGGTGCACCTGCCGCTCAGCTGGGACGACCCGGCGACCCGGCTCGCCATCGAGCGGTACATGGCCGGGGTGCGCGACGACGCCCCGTGGTGCCCGTGGAACATCGAGTTCATCCGGCGTGTCAACGGCCTGCAGACCGCCGACGACGTCTACCGCACCGTTTTCGACGCCTCCTACCTGGTGCTCGGCCTCGGCGACGTCTACCTCGGCGCCCCCGTCGCCACCCCGCTCGACCCGCGACACCGCCTGGTCACCACCAAGTACAACCCGGCCCGCACCTGGACCGCGGAGAACTCCGTCGGCATCGGCGGCGCCTACCTGTGCATCTACGGCATGGAGGGCCCCGGCGGCTACCAGTTCGTCGGCCGCACCGTGCAGATCTGGAACCGGTTCCGCAGGGGCGGCCTGTTCAGGGACTCGCCGTGGGCGCTGCGCTTCTTCGACCGCATCGAATGGTATCCCGTCACCGCGGAGGAACTGCTCGAACTGCGCGCGGAGACCGACGCAGGCCGCGGTGACTTCCCGACCGAGGAAGGCACCTTCTCGATCGCCGAGTACAACACCTTCCTGGCCACGGAGGCCGACTCGATCGCCGCGTTCCGCCGACGGCAGAGCACCGCGTTCGAAGCCGAGAAGCAACGCTGGCGAGCCGCAGGCGAGTTCGACCGTCACGACGATCCCGAACCCGTGGCCGCCTCCGCTGCCGTCACCGTCCCGGACGGCGCGGTCCCGGTCACCGCGCCGTTCACCGCCACCGTCTGGCAGATCGCCGCCGAGCCCGGCACCACCGTCGCGAGCGGCGATGCGATCCTCTCCCTGGAGGCGATGAAAATGGAGTCCAAGGTGAACGCCCCCGCTGCCGGGACGCTGCTGGAGATCTACGTCAAGCCCGGCGAACAGGTTGCCCCCGGCCAGATCCTCGCGGCGGTGAGGGCATGAGCGCGATGACACCGGCCGCACGCGTCGAGGCCGCCTACGACCGTATCGAAGGCGTCGGCCGGACCGAGATCTGGATCCACCTCAGGCCACGCGAGGAGGCGTTGGCCGAGGCGGTCGGCATCGACCCGGCGCTGCCGCTGGCCGGCCTGGTGGCGGCCGTCAAGGACAACATCGACGTGGCCGGCCTGCCCACCACCGCGGGCGCGCCGTCGTACGCCTACGTCCCGCGGGCCGACGCGCCCGCGGTGGCGCGGCTGCGCGCGGCCGGCGCGGTGGTGCTCGGCAAGACCAACCTGGACCAGTTCGCCACCGGTCTGGTCGGCACCCGCAGCCCCTACGGCGCGGTGCGCAACGCCTGGGACGCGGCCCGTATCTCCGGCGGGTCTTCCTCCGGATCCGCCGTCGCGGTGGCGTTGGGCATCGCCGACATCGCGCTCGGCACCGACACGGCCGGCTCCGGCCGGGTGCCCGCCGCCCTCAACGGCATCGTCGGCATCAAGCCGACCAAGGGCCTGGTGCCGGTGACCGGGGTGGTCCCCGCCTGCTACACCCTCGACTGCGTGACCGTCTTCGCCCGCGACCTGCAACTGGCCCGCACCGCCGCGGAGATCGTCGAGGGGCCCGACCCGGACGACCCGCTCTCCCGCACCGGCACCCAGCTCCCGCCGCCCCCCGCGCGCCCCCGGGTCGCCGTCCCGGCTCCGGAGCATCTGGAGGGCATGGCCGACGGCTGGCGCGAGGCCTTCGACGCCGCGGTCGCCCGCCTGGCGAGCACCGGGACGGAGATCGTCGAGGCCGACATCACCCCGCTGCTTCAGGCAGCGGAACTGCTGTACGGCGGCGCGTTCGTCGCCGAGCGGTTCGCCGCCGTGGGCGCGCACCTGGACAAGCACCACGACCTGATCGGTACGGTCCTCGACCCGACCGTCGCCTCCATCGTGCTGGCCGGCCGGGAGAAGACCGCCGCAGACTGGGCCGCCGACACCGCCCGGCTCGCCTCGCTCGGGGCGGCAGGACGCGCGATGCTCGACGGCTGCGCGGCGCTCCTGACCCCGACCACCACCTGGCACCCCGCCCTCGATCAGGTGGCGGCCGACCCAGTCGGCGCCAACGCCCGGTTGGGGCGCTTCACCAACTTCGCCAACCTGCTGGACTGCGCCTCGCTCGCCATTCCCGCCGGGTTCGTGGACGGCCTGCCGTTCGGCGTGATGTTCACCGGACCGGCCTTCTCCGACCGCGCCCTGGCCGCGCTGGCCGAGCGGTTCGCCAACCCCGGACTCGACCTGTTCGTGGTCGGCGCCCACCTCACCGGGCAGCCGCTCAACGCCCAGTTGGTGCAGGCGGGCGGCACCCTGGTCGGCCCGGCGCGCACCGCAGGCGGCTACCGGCTGTACGCCCTGGCCACCGAGCCGCCCAAGCCTGGTCTGCTCCGGGTCACCGGGAGCGGTCGGGACTCCGGCACCGGGACGGGGCACGGCACGGCGGCAGGCGGCGACGCGAGGACGGGCATCGAGGGCGAGATCTGGCGACTGCCGGCTTCCGGGTTCGGGGCGTTCACCGCCGCCGTGCCCCCGCCGATGACCATCGGCACCGTCGAGCTGGCCAACGGGCGGCAGGTCAGCGGCTTCCTGGTGGAGCCGTACGCCGTCGAAGGCGCACCGGACATCACCCGCTTCGGTGACTGGCGGGCGTACACGGCCTCCGGGTGAGGAGGCCGCAGAGCGGGCACCTGGTGCCGGGCACGGTCGGGTGCCCGGCACCAGGGTGACAGGATGGGCCCATGACGACGACGCGTCCCCGTCAAGGCAGGCCCCGGCACACACCGGCGCCCGACTCCGGCACCTCCGCCCGGGAACAGATCCTCGACGCCGCCGGGGCGCTCTTCGTCGACCATGGGATCACAAGCACCAGCACCCGCATGATCGCCGAGCGGGTCGGCATCAGGCAGGCCTCGCTCTACTACCACTTCGCCACCAAGGAGGAGATTCTCGCCGAGCTGCTGGCCACGTCCGTGCGGCCCAGTCTGCAGATGGTGGACCGGATCCGGGCACTGGTGCCCGAGCGAGCGAATCCGGCCGCCGCGCTCTACGCCGTGGCCGCCATGGACATACGCACCCTCTCCCGCACTCCGTACAACGTCGGCACGCTCTATCTGCTGCCGGAAGTGCGGGCCGAGCGATTCGACGCTTTCCGGACTGAGCGGGGCCGGCTGCAGACGAGCTACGGCACCCTCGGCGCCCTGGCGGCGACCGAGGACGTCACCCGCAGCATGCCCGCCGAGCGCCTCGGTGAACTGCTGATCCAGCTGGTGGAAGTCGTCATCCAGATACGGCACACCCGCGAACCGGAAGCAGCCGACACGGATGCCATCGCATCGTCGTGTCTGCGACTGTGCGGGCTCGACGAACTGTCAGTGGCCACCGCCAGACACCAGGCACGGATCCTGCTCAGCAGTCTGGACTGACCGGCGGCTCACCGCACGCGACAACACTGCCACGCAGCGGCCCGGCACCGGCCGCTCCCCGGGAACCCTTCACCGTCCGGACAGCTGTCGCGTGCGACTCCTCTGCGCGGCTTGGGCCCATGGCGACGGCGCTGACGTGGTCGCCGGTCTCCGAGCCGCCCACCTCTCTGACTCACAGGGGCATCTTCCACAACGGCCCCATGCGTGCCGGCCTTTCACCGGCGGCATAGTCACCGAACTGCAGCAGATTCATGCTGCATACCCCATACTCGACGACCTCGCCGTATTTGACGCGATCGCCGAACACGCCTCCCGATCCGAGCAGGCGGCACTCCCTTACTCGGTTTCGGCCGAGATGATGCGG
Source organism: Streptomyces sp. NPDC052036 (assembly GCF_040680495.1). Lineage (NCBI taxonomy): Bacteria > Bacillati > Actinomycetota > Actinomycetes > Kitasatosporales > Streptomycetaceae > Streptomyces > Streptomyces sp. NPDC052036. The sequence goes on from NZ_JBFAWW010000048.1 coordinate 31,824, forward strand.
CAACGGAAAGCCAGCACGGAATGGACTGGCCGCCTACCGGGAAGGTAGACGTGTGGCTGGAGTCGTTCGTCCTCGGCTGGTTCCCCGCTGAGGAGAGTGAGTCGGCCGAGGAAGAGAGCGCGGCAGGCGAACTGGACAATCTGCCGGAGGGGTTGGCCGCCTTCCACCGCTTGACACGCCTCCGCCCGGCAATCCACAGATTCATCGACCCGGTACTGAAGAAGCCCCGGCGTGCTTCCGGACCGCTTGGCGACCGACTGGTCTTCGCCATGTGGTATGAGGCCGGGAAGGATTGGTCCATCCCGTGGCCACTGGAGAACCCCGGCGACGAGGACGAGGCAGTCGTGGGCTTCAGCGCACTTCACCGCGGGACCCTGACACCACTGCTCGAACACGAGCTCTGCTGGGTCCATTTCGACGGGTGAGGCATCAGCCCCGAGCGAGGTCGCATCCCTTCTTCTTGGGGTTGGCGGCCTGGTCCTTCTTCTTCTCTGGAATGACGGCCTTGATATGGCGTTTCCGCAGATAGGTGCGGTTGCCGCGGGCAGAGTACGCCTTGTCCCCGGCCGCCGCGTCGGGCCGGGTGCGGCGCGGTCCGGAACGACGGGCAGCACCCTAGTAGTCGGGTCGCCCGGGGGATTCTCACCCCCGGGCTCCCACGGAACCGTACATGACAGTCTCCCGTCATACGACTCTTGTCGTTCTGGGCCTCGCCCCTGCCGGAGCCGCCCAGGTCCAGTGAGCGAAGTACTTCGGGCGCACGGTGTGGCCTCGGGCCAACCGTTTCAGGGCTTGTTTCATCCCAACCCGGTACTTCTTCTGGATCCACCGCAGCAAGTAGGTGTTGATGCGATCGAGCAGCGGATACAGCGCTGAGCCGTAGAAGCGCCCGTAGTAGTTCATCCATCCCCGAACCACTGGATTGAGCATCCGGGCCAGATCGGATGACTCCTGCGCGGTGCGCCGGTGCAGTCTCCAGGACCGCACTGTCTTGCTCAGTCTCTTCAGGGCCTGGTTACTGATCGCGGGCAGAAACGCGGTGAACATGTCTCCGCGCTTGTCTTTGGCTCCTCGCGGCCGGAACGTGAACCCCAGGAACGTGAACTCGGAGACCGGAAACCGGCACCGACGGTTGTCGTCCCTGCAATACACGATCCTGGTCTTGTCCGGATGCAACTCCAGACCGACCTCGGCCATCCTGGACCGCAGCGCGGCCAGGACCCGTTCCGCTTCCGCCAGGGTGCGGCAGTGCACGACCGCATCGTCGGCGTAACGCTCAAACGGGCAGCCCGGGTACTCCCGGACCATCCACGCATCGAACGTATAGTGCAGAAACTGGCTTGCCAGGACGGGCGACACCGCAGAACCCTGTGGCGTGCCCTCTACCCTTTCCGTCGTGGACCCGTCGGGCAGACGCAGCCCCGCGGCCAGCCACCGCTTGACATACAGCACCACCCAACGAGCGTCGGTGTGCGCCTCGGCCGCGGCCACCACCTTGTCCCACGGGACGGTGTCGAAGAACTTCCGGATGTCGAACTCGACCACCCAGTCGAACCGCCAGCAGCGCTCCCGACAGGACGCGACCGCGTCCAGTACCGACTTGCCCGGCCGATACCCGAAGGAGTCCGGGTGGAAGATCTGCTCCACTCGCTCCGACAGGTGATTGGCCACCACCGTCTGCGCGACCCTGTCAGCGACGGTCGGCACCGCCAACATCCTGGTGCCACCCCCGCTCTTGGGGATCGGCACCGCTTCGACGTCCGGTGGGAAGTACGTGCCCGAGGACATTCGGTTCCAGACCTTGTACAAGTTGTTCTTCAGGTCTTGCTCGAACGCCTCGATCGACACCCCGTCCACCCCGGACGAGCCCTTGTTTCCTCTCACCTTCACCCAGGCGTCCCACCCCTCCTGCTTGGAAATGTCGAACGGCTTGGCCGACGCTTTCAACTCGTCCATCCCGCTCCTCCCGGAGAACTTCCGGTTGACCGAACAAACCAGTCACGAACGACCCGGCCCCTTCGCTCCACCCCGATTACCGGGGCTTCCCCACTACTACGAGCCGGTCCGCCGGCGCGCCGCGCGACGGTACTCAGCACCCGGCCGGAGGGCTTCCACACCGGGTTCTCCCTGTCGCCCCGGCCGTTGAGCCAGGGCGGTATCGTGACACGCCTTCCCACGTTCCATGCGAAAGCCGCAGACCGGGCTCGCGCCGCCTTCATGCCGGACACCGCCTGGCCAATAAGCGGTCACCCGCCAGGCTTGTCCCGGGATCCTGAAGTCACCCCGGTTTCGATGTCACCTACTACTTACGACACGTCATCAGCGGTTCACTCGCGTTCGCCTTCCCGGTCCCCACCTGACGCCTGACCGGCGCCTTTTCCCCGGACGCTCACCACGACGGTCTTCAGCCAACGCAGCTCGGGGCGGTTTGACGCCTCCCACCGCAGGACGACGCCAAAGGGCCACAAAACCTTCATCTCCCGCACAGCACCACATCAAGCAGGGTCTCTACCTACATCAACCTCACTCTCAGTGTTCGTGGCACACCTCCAGCGGTAGATCGGGCCAGGCCCTTTCCGGACTGGAACGTCTCCTCGACCCGCCACTGCGATCCCGCGACCCGCACCAGGGCCGTCAGTGGCACTGGCCGGGGCGAGTAGCAGTGGTAGTAGGCGAGTTCGCCGGTGGTGCGGTTGCGGCGGATCAGCAGGTGCCCGTAGCCAGGATGTGGGTCGGGCAGGTCGATCACCGCCCAGTCGTAGAAGCGTTGCCCCTTGGCCCGGTCCCGGCGGACAGCTTCTGCCAGGCCCGCTTGGGGATCTTCTTGGCCAGGGAGTCCGCGCGGAATTTCCCGGCACGGGTGGCTACTTCGTAGGTGCGCGCTACCGCGAGCACGTAGCCGGTACCGCGTTCCTCCAGGGCAGTACGCAGTGTCGGGTTGCCGCCGTAGACCTCATCGCCAGCCACCCAGATCGACCACGAGTACCGACTGCTCGTCGTGTAGGTGCTCGGTCACGTGGTTGCGCAGGTCGTCTCGGACGGCGTCGGCGTCCCACTTGGCCCGGTTCAGCAGGTGCTGCATGCCGTCCGGGGTGGCCTCCCCGGCCCACTCAGCGATGGTCCAGCAGTTCTTGCGGGGCAGATCCGAGAGCAGGCCGAGCACCAACAGCCTTATCCGCCGACGGGGTTCGACCCGCGAGAACCGGCCCCCGATGCAGTCCATCAGGGCCTCGAATGCCTCCTGCCCGCGGGCAGAGTCTGCGCCGTGGCCTGCGGTCACCACGTGATCGTTTGCCTTCATTCAATGCCGCAGGAGTTCGCAGAAGCGGTCCAGTGCGCAGTCGGAGCGGCAGCGGTCGCCTGTGGTCGTGAGATCGAACAGGAGTCCCCGAATGACGGCCATGACCAGCGTGGGAGTAACAGTGTCGTCAGGGCTGGTGGCGATGTCGCGGAACGTGGCGCCGAGGGTGTTGAACCAGTCCGTGATCGCCTCGCCCCGCTCCGGGTAGTTCTCGGGGTGAGCCAGGCCGTCGGCGTGCACCTCGAAGAACAGTCGCACGAACGGGGCGCGCTCCGGTGCGCTGATCCAGGCCCAGATGCCGCGCAGTCGTTCCTCCGGAGAGGCTGCCTCCGCCGGGAGGTTCTCAGCCAACCGTGTCGCACCGCGGCGGCGAGCCTCGGCAAGGACGGCAGATACCAACTCCTGCTTGCTGCCGAAGTCATAGAGCAGCATTCGCGGGCTGGTATCGAGGGCCGTAGCCAACGGCCGCAGGCTCAACCCGGCCAGGCCGTGCGCCAGCACGTAATCGGTCGCCCGCGCCAGCGTGGCCTCCCGTCGGGCGGGATCTGCGGGTCGCCCCACGGTGGACCATCCTCTCCGTACTGCTGATCTGAGCATGCATCAGTATATGGTACGACTGTTTCAATAACGGGAGGGAGATAGTCATGTACACGCTCGACCGGGCACTCGCACTGGGCGCCGGAGGTCCCGTTGGTGCGGCCTGGATGGCTGGACTGGCCTGCGGACTGCGTCGCGGCGGGGTGGATCTCAGCGAGGCCGATCTGATCGTCGGCACGTCGACCGGCGCGATCATCGGCGCAGTGCTGGCCACCGGTCAGGACCCCAGCCGACTCGCCACTCCTGTGCGCCGCGCCGACTCCGACGGCACCCCGCCCCAGGTGGACGGGCGCCGACTGGGCGAGGCGTTCGCCGTGCTCGGCACTGCCACCTCGAACCCAGCCGAGGCGCGGCGCCGAGTGGGCCAGATCGCGCTCGCCGCCGAGACCGGCCCCGAGCAGACACATATCGCCCGGATGCGCGTCCTGGCCGGCGCAGACCGGTGGCCGGACGGAAAGCTGCTCATTACCGTGCTGGACGCTGAGACCGGCGAGCAGGAGGTCTTCGACCGTGCCAGTGGCGCACCGCTGCCCTCTGCCGTGGCGGCAAGCACGGCCTTCCCGGGCATCTACCCACCGATCACGATCAATGGCCGCCGTTACATGGACGGTTCCCTGCGGTCGGCGACCAACGCCGGACTCGCGGCCGGAGCCCGCACGCTCGTCGTGATCGACCCACAAGCGCACCTGTTCCCCCGCGAGTTGCTCCACCAGGAGTTGGCGGTCGCCGGGGCGCACACAGTGGTAACCATCGAGCCCGATCCGGCATCAATACGCACATTCGGCTCAGACCTCAACGACCGCACGGCCTGGGAACCGGCCTACCAGGCGGGTCTTCGCCAAGCCACCGATGCCGCAGAGCAGATCCGCCTCGCGTGGGAGACCGGATCCGACACGGACGGAGCGCCGCCCGGCCCCGGCCCTACTGACAGCTGATTCGCGACCAGCCACCAACCGCCAGCAGACCGTGCGGTCGTCAAGATCACGATCTACCGCTGGAGTACTAGGAGGCATCGACATCGGGTCACCCCTTGCGACCGCACGACACAGCAGTGGCTCTCAAGGGCCATCCCCCCCGTCAACATGCAGATTTCTACTGGGAGATGAGTAACAGAGTCCCCGCTGCTATGGTGCGCCGATGTCATCGATCAAGCAGTTCCAAGTCACCTTTGACTGCGCAGAACCTGAGCGCGTCGCTCGCTTTTGGTGCGAGGTGTTGGGGTACGTCGTATCGCCGCCGGCGGGGTTCGCCACGTGGGACGATTTCGACCGCTCCCGGTCTCCCGAGGATCAGGGTTCATGGTTCGCATGCAGTGATCCCTCAGGTGTGGGCCCGCGACTGTTCTTTCAGCGCGTTCCCGAAGGCAAGGTCGTCAAGAATCGGGTGCATCTTGACGTGCGGGTCGGCACCGGGCTCGTGGGTGAAGAGCGCCTGGCCACGCTTGAGGCCGAGTGCGCACGACTGGTCGCGCTCGGCGCGGTACGCGTGCAACTACTGCTGGCCGATGGCAACAACGAGTCGTGCATGGCGATGCAGGACATCGAGGGCAACGAGTTCTGTCTCGACTGAGCATCCTAAGAAACGGCAAGGTGGGTAGCGGTCTCAGGCCGGTGCCCCGATAGCCGGTGACCGGCCGACCGACGGCGACGACGAGTCGGGGGTCGGCGTCGATGACGACCTGGTGGTTGGTCGAGTGCCGATAGTTCTTCGGCTGCTCGGCAACCGTGTGATCCCGCATGGGGACCAGGGTGCCATCGACGATCGGCACGGCATCCCCGCGGAACGGCTTGCGGGGCTGGAGCGCGAGCGACGGCCCGAGGTGGCCGATGATCGGTCGGCGGCCGACTTCGACACCCCAACAGCGGGGCGAGCTGCCTTGGGCCGCCCGCACACCCGACCGGACGCGGTAGCTGCCGATAAGGCGTACTCCTCACTGGCGAGCCGCGCCTACCTGCGCAGGCGCGGGATCAAGGCGGTCATCCCGAAGAAGGCCGATCAGGCTGCGAACCGCCACAGGCACAGGGATCCAGCCCAGCCGCCTTACCGGCCCTCCTCCACCCCTCGTAGGTGACATCCCGGGAAGACCGGCGAAGAAGGCCGGAGCCGGTGCCCACAAGGCGATGGTGCGACGGGGCTTCCGTCCTTCCCGCGATCACTGAACGTATCCGTACGCTCCCAAGTCGCCGCTGGAGCGCACCGCCATCTAACGTCGCGAGGTCAGCGAGTTCGACGTCCTGATCGACATCAAGTACGCCGGCATCTGCCACTCCGACATCCACCAGGTCGATGAGGGCTGGGGCGAGGCGATCTTCCTGATGGTCCCCGGCCACGAGATCGCGCGCATCGTTTCCGAAGTCGGCTCCGGCGTCACGACATTCCAGGTGGGTGACCGAGTGGGTGTCGGCTGCATGGTCGACTCCTGCCGCACCTGCGACAACTGCAAGGGGGGCCTGGAGCAGTACTGCACCGGCGGCGGAATGATCTTCACCCACAACGCGGTCGGCTGGGACGGCAAGCCCACCTACGGCGGCTACGCCCAGACGATCGTCGTCGCCGAGAACTACGTCGTGCGCATCCCCGACCTCCTCTCCCTGGACGTAGCGGCGCCCCTGCTGTGCGCCGGCATCACCGCCTACTCCCCGCTCCGGCACTTCGGCGCGGGACCGGGCAAGAAGGTGGCGGTGCTGGGCATGGGGGGACTCGGCCACCTGGCCGTCAAGATCGCCCATGCGCTCGGCGCCGAAGTCCCGGTGCTCTCGCAGTCCCTGCGCAAGAAGGACGACGGGCTGCGGGTGGGCGCCGACCACTACCGCGCCACCAGCGACCCCAAGACCTTCGAGGAGCTCGAGGGCACCTTCGACATCATCCTCTCCACCGTCTCGGCCCTGCTCGCCTTCAGCGCGTATCTGAACCTGCTGAAGACCGACGGCGTCCTGGTGAACGCCGGTCTGCCCGAGGAGCCGATCTCTCTGGACCTCTTCTCTGTGATCACCGGCCGCAGGATCATCGCCGGCTCCCTGATCGGCGGCATCGCGGAGACGCAGGAAATGCTGGCCGATCAACACGCTCGGGAACAGCCCGCACGGCGCTGCGGCCAAACGCCACGACAAGCGGGGCTTGGGCCGGGTGGGGTTCTTGCCCAGAGGGACCGGAAGGCCGTAGCGGCGCCCGGCCTCCTCGTCCACCACACCGGCCAGCAGGTGCGGGACGGTGCCGATGAGCTCTTCCAACCCTGCCCGCACCGCCTCGGTGATCCACTCCGGCCGGATCAGGCCGCGCACCGCGGTCGTCGTGAGCGTCACTCTCGTGCAACCCGACCCGGTGGTGGAAGTCGGCATCGGCGTCGCACGGGACGGTGCGGGCCGCCGGCGGCACCCCGCACGTCTGCACCTCGTTCGCCTGGCCCTCTCCCCCCGCGACTTCCCGCTCTTCGAGCGGTGCACCGGGGCTTGGCGCTGAGGTTCCGACGGCTGGGGTGACCATCTGGCAGATCGCCGCGTTCCGGGCGAGCTATGCAGTGGGGCATGAGCAACATCGAAACGTCCATAGCCCACAGCCTCAGCAGCGTTCAGCGGGCTGGCTGCCTGGCGCGCATGGAGGCCTCCCGTGAGGCCAACGAGGCCTCACGGGAGGCAAACGGAACGGCCGTCTCTGTCACAAAGATCGAGCGGGACCGACGGCACAAGGGGCGGACGCCTCACAGTTACGGATCAAACAACCCGTGCCACCGTCGCGGAGTCGTCGCCACGGTGCCCGGGGGTCACACGAAAGCGCCCCTGGCTGCCGAGGCGTGGACGACGGCGGCCGGTGTGCCGTCGGCGAGGACACCGGTGATCCGGAAGTACGACGTCTGGCCGAGCGGCATGGACACGTAGGCGTGGAAGAGGCGGTTCGGGGCCGCCGCGACGGAGGTGACCCGTTCGTATGTCCTGGTGGTCGCGTTCCAGCGCTCCACGCGGTACTCGGTGATGCCGGCGCAGGCCGCCTCGTCGGAACAGGACCACTCCAAGGGGCCGCCGGTTCCGGCCATGTTGGCTGTGTTGCGGACGGTGAGCGCGCCGGAGTCCTCGCCGCGGGCGTCGTCAGGCCTGCCGTCGAGTTCGGTGCTGGTGACGGTGGGGGCTTGGTCGAGGGCGATGTGGTTGGCCCACTCGTCGACCGCTACGACGAGGAAGGTCACCGTCTCGCCGTCCGCCGGCCCGGCGCACAGCATCGCGTTCGGCAGGGCGGTGGGCTTTGTCGGGTCGACGGCGTCGTGGCACCCGTCGCTGTCGTAGGCGGTGCTGCCGTCCGGTCGACGTACGACCCGGGTGGCGCTGTAGCTCAGGCCGCTCTCGGCGGGGGCGTCCCAGCTCAACAGGACGCCGTCGGCGCGGGGCGTGGCGGTCAGGCCGGTGAGCGGGGCCGGGGGAACGCTGTCCGGGGTCACCGAATCCGGTGCGGACATCGGGGACTGGTTGCCGGCGGCGTCGGTCACCTTGGCGGCGTAGGTGTAGGTGGTGCCGTCGAACGCCGGCAGTTCGTCCACGTACACGTAGACCGAAGTCGGCGACGACGCCATCGACGTTGTGGCGATGAGTTCGGGACTGCCGCCGAGGGTGTCGCCGGTGGAGCGGTAGATGCCGATGGTGCCGCCGTTCCTCATCTCCTCCTCGGTCCTTGCGTCCCAGTTGATCTTCAGAGAACCGGGCGTGTTCGCCATGTGGGACACGACGATGACGGGCGCCGTGGGCGCGACGGTGTCGATCGGGTAGACCGTCAGCACAGGGGTGCTCTGGGACAGGTTCCCGGCGCGGTCGGTGACGGCGATGTAGTAGCGGATGGGCTTGCCGTCGCGGCGGAGTCCGGTGTCGGTCCAGGTGGTCTTCGCGGTCAAAACCACGGGAGCCCAGTCACCGACTGCGGTCTGTCGGTAGACCCGGTAATAGGCGAGGTCCATCTCCTTGTTGGGTGCCCAGGAGAAGGCGGCGGAGTTGGTGTCCTTGTCATACACCACCTTCGCCGCGGTGGGCGTGAGCGGGGCGACATGGTCCACGGTGGCGCCGGTGCGTGGGGTGTAGGCGAATTTGACGGCTGCGGCACCGGTCCAGTTGACGTAGTCGAGACGCAGGGTGTGAGTGCCACGGGGGATGGTCAGGTCGACGGTCCGGGAGACGGTGCTGGACCCGTTCTTCCAGAGGTCGATCTTGCGCACGCCGTCGAGGTACACGCGGATGCCGTCCTGGCCGGAGGCGGTGAACGCGAAGGGCCCGCCGGAGCCGAAGTTGCGGGTGACCTGCCAGCGGACGCCGAAGTTGTCCTTGGCAACGCCGGAGACGCCGGGCGAATTGGTGCCCCAGTTCTCGCTGACCGCAGTGTCACAGTCCGTGCGCTTCGGCGCGCCCGAGAAAGAGGTGTTCGAGAAGAACTGCCGGGTATAGGTGTTCGCGGTGCAGTTCGCCGCCGACGCCGGTGAACTGGTCACCGCGACAAGACCACCCGTCATCGCGACCACCGCCGCGGTCGCGGCCGCCAGACGGGACCTTCCGATACTTCTCACTGCATCCCCTTTTAGACACGTCACAGTTCCTCGCACAGTCATACGAGAAGTGGGATTCATGAGAGCGGCCTGTGGTTGTACGGCCCGCGATGGGGCGTTGCATTCAGGTGCCGCCTAGGGTCGGGGCGACACGCGGAACCTGACAGAGAATCTGTCGGCTGGGGCACTCGGGAGGTTCTGGGCGTGCGCGTCGACAGTACGGCGACTCAGAACAAGACCAAGGCCAGTACTCATTCGCGCCAGGGGACCTGGCTTCAACGGCCCCGGCCCCGGTACCGCTGAGACGTCCCCGCAATTCCGCTGTGACAACGAGGTAAGCGCCCAGGGTGCCGGCTGCGTCTTCCCCGGTTTACGTCCCCACCATGACATCTATGGCGAAGTGCCCTTCCATCCCGGGCGGCTGTGGACGTTCGTGACAGAGCAGCTGGACAGCGGGGTCTACGGACAGATCCTGCGCTCCAAGGGCTTCTTCACCCTGGCCAGCAGCCCGCACGTGACGGGCCTGTGGTCGCAGGCCGGGTCCGTGGCCCGCTTCGAACCATCGGCCGCCCCCGCGACGGGGAAGGCTCCGACAGTCAGGAACTCGTCTACGACCCCGACGGTAGGGATGACCCCGACGGTTGCGTGCGGCGTCCTCATGCGTGCGCTCCTGCCGGATTTCGCGGTGGACGGCTTCCATTTCGGCCTCGTCTCTCGCCTACACACAGACGGCAACCACGAGCACGCGGGGCTCTGGGGCGTGTCCGTGCCACCTTGGGCGAGGGGGCACGACTCAACGTGAGACGTGCCCCCTGGCACCCCTCCATCAGCGCGGAGGAAACTGCGTCACCAGGACGACTTCGTGACACCAGGCAGGAAGCCCGCGTGCGCCTGCTCCCTCACATGGACACGGGAGAGTCCGAATTTGCGCAGATGGCCCCGAGGGCGGCCGTCGACGCTGTCACGGTTGCGGACGCGGGTGGCGCTGGCGTCGCGCGGCTGCCGACGCAGTTCGACGATCGCGGCACTGCGCTCGGCGTCCGTCGAGGACGGACGCCGAATGATCTCCTTGAGTTCGGCCCGTCGGGCGGCGTACCGCTCGACGACGGCCTTGCGCTTCTCGTTCTTCGCGATCTTGCTCCGCTTGGCCATCAGACCTTCCCTCCCCGGGCGCGGATGCGCGCGACAGCCGCTTCTACGCCGATGGTGTCGACGGTCTTGATTCCACGGGCGCTCAGCGTCAGGCGGACGTACCGGCCCTCGCTGGGCAGCCAGTACCGCTTGTGCTGGATGTTCGGGTTGAAGCGGCGGGAGGTGCGCCGGTGCGAGTGGGAGATGCGGTTGCCGAATCCTGGCTGGGCGCCGGTCAGTTGGCAGTGGGCGGACACAGGATGACCTGCCTCTCACTTGAGGGGGTGGTAATCGATAATGGAAATCGTTCCCATATAGTAGCGCCCATGGCTCGCAACGAAATCCGCCCGGTCATCAAGCTCCGCTCCACCGCGGGGACCGGCTACACGTACGTGACCCGCAAGAACCGCCGCAACAACCCCGACCGCATGGTCCTGCGCAAGTACGACCCGATCGCCGGCCGGCACGTCGACTTCCGCGAAGAACGCTGACCCGGCCGCCTACCGTTCAAAGGAGCACGCCATGAAGCCCGGCATCCACCCCGCCTACGGTCCCGTCGTCTTCCGCGACAAGGCCGCAGACTTCGCCTTCCTGACCCGTTCGACGCTCACCAGCGACAAGCGCATCGAGTGGGAGGACGGCAACACCTATCCCGTCGTGGACGTCGAGATCTCCTCGGCGAGCCATCCCTTCTACACCGGTACCGCCCGAGTCCTCGACACCGCGGGCCGCGTGGAGCGCTTCGAGCGCCGCTACGGTCGATCCGGAGGCCGCTGATGCGCGAGGAAGGCCGACTGCCGGTCGCCATCGTCGGCGGCCTGCACGCGGACGCCCGCACACACGTTGTCGACCGACTGCTGAAGGCGGTGCCGGGGAGCATCGCCCTTCACCACGACCTGGCCACCGCGGGCGAGGGAACCGTACGACGTCTCCTCCGCGACGCGTCAGGCGTGCTGGCGTCGGGCGAAGCGCCGCTGGTCAACGACTGCGCGTGCTGCGCACTGCGCGAGGACCTCGTCCCGGAGCTGGAGCGGCTGGCCGGACACGGCCTGACGCGGCTGGCGATCGTCGAGTTGTGGGACTCGGTCGAGCCCAAGGCCATGGCCGAGGTCGTCGCGGCGCACTGCGGCAACGACCTGATGCTCACCAACGTGATCACCGCGGTGGACCCGGCTCTGGTCCTGCCGTATCTGTCCAACGGAGACGACCTGGCCGAGGCGGGACTCGCGGCAGCGGCGACGGACCAGCGCACCGTCGGCGACACCTGGGCCCGGCAACTGGAGTACGCGCCCGTCCTCGCCCTCGTGGACAGCGAGGGCGCGGACGAACAGGACCATGCCCTGCTGACCCAGCTGCACCCCACCGCCTGCCAGGTCGACGCGGCTTCAGGTGAGCTGGCACAACTGGCCTTCGCCGGATTCGACGTGGAAGCAGCGGCCAGCGCCCAGCACCCGGCCTGTGCACTCCTGCCGCAGGAGGCCGACGAAGCAGGCGTCACGACGCTGGTCTGGCACCGCACCCGCCCCTTCCACCCGGAACGCCTCTACCAGGCTCTGGAAGACCTCTGCTGCGCGGCCGCTCGCAGCAGGGGCCGGTTCTGGCTAGCCGACCGCCCTGACACCCTGCTCGCCTGGGACGCGGCCGGCGGCGCCCTGTGTGTCGAGAGCACGGGCCCGTGGCTTGCCTCCCTGCCGGACGCGGCGTGGGAACTGGTTCCCCCGGTACGGCGGGCGGCCGCCGCCCTGGAGTGGCATCCGGAGCACGGGGACCGCTGCCAGCACCTCGTCTTCACCTCCCCCGGACTCGACCGCTCCGGCATCGAGCAGCTTCTCGACTCCTGCCTGCTCACCGATGCCGAGTACGCGGCCGGGCCCAAGGGGTGGCAACGCCTGCCGGCGGCCTTCGACTCCCTGCTCGACGCCGCGTGAGCCACCCACCCGCACAACAGCCCATCGCTACCACCACGTTCGGAGGAATCCGCATGACCCGACGCATCGACACTCGCAAGCCGGTGAAGCACCGCTCCAACCCCCTCGTCGCGGCAGGCATCACCTACATCGACTACAAGGACACCGATCTGCTGCGCAAGTTCATCTCCGACCGCGGCAAGATCCGCAGCCGGCGCGTCACCCATGTCACCGCTCAACAGCAGCGCCAGCTCGCCGCAGCCATCAAGAACGCCCGCGAGATGGCCCTGCTGCCCTACTCCAGCAAGCGCGACTGACCTCTGTCGAGCCTGCCGAACCAGCGTGCCTCGACCACACGGGAACTGCGGTTCCGCACAGGAAGGGGGTTGCTGTTCGCGGCCGCGGAGGATCACCAACAGGCGGAATCGGCAGGCATGGTCCATCAGGTCCAGCCGCGGCGCGGAGGGAACGCAGCCACCGTGCTGTAGCTCATCGTCCGAGCCCTCCTCCATGGAGGGCTCGGCAGCCCCGCACCTCTGCTGGTTCGCCGCCCCCTCTGCTGAGGGCTATTGGGGGTTGGTGCGACATGACGAGTTCCCCCTCCAGATGTCCGTGAACCGGTCGAGCAGTGTGGCCGCCGCCGTCACGTCATCTGTGAGCGGCCGGTCGGCCGGGTCCTCGTCGAGTACCGACTCGGCGAGCGCGAACGCCCGGCCCACCGGAAGATCTGCGTCGGGCCTGAGGTCGCGCAGTCGCAAAGTCCGTACGGCAGCCACGAGTTCACAACCGACGACGAGACGGTACGCGCCGCACGCCCGCAGGGTCTGACGTGCGGCGAGCGAGGCGAAGCTGGCCTGTTCCTCGACACCACGGGAGAGCACGGCGTGCCCGAGCGAGGCGGGCGCCGAGAAAGCCCGCAGGTCACCGAGCGCGGCGCCGGCAGCGTACTCCAGGATCATCACGCCGGAGGAGGCAGGCTCCTGGTCGGCGAGGAAGGGACGCAGGCGAGTGTAGGCAGGCTCGTTCAGAGTGGACAGCCGGGACGTGGACAGGCGGGCCACCTGGGTGACCGCCAGCCGGAAGTGGTCCAGGGCCAGGGCGACTTGGGCCAGGTAGAAGCCGCCGTGGTGGTAGGCGGCCATGTCCTCGGGGGAGATGAGCGGGTTCTCGGCGGCCGCGTTGATCTCGATGGCAAGGACCTGTTCCAGGCCGTCCGCCGCGTCGTGCGCGGGGCCGTGGATCTGGGGCAGGCAGCGGAAGCCGTACGGGTCCTGGATCCGGCCGAGCGGCGGGGTCGGCCGGTCCGCCGCACCGATCAACTCCCGCATTCGCCGGGCGACTTCGGCGCTGCCGCGATGCGGGCGGGCCGCGTGCACGGGGGCCGCGTAGGGCTCGTGCGACCCGTCGACCGCGAGCAGCGACAGCGCGGCGACGACCTGGGTGGCACCGATGAGCCCGCGCAGTTCGTGGAGGGCGAGGGCAGCCTGACCGAGGGTGAGGGCGTTGCTGCTGATGAGCGCGAGCGCGTCGTTGTTGTCGAGGGGTTGGGGCTCGGGGGCGCGGACGACGGCCCCCTCGGCGGACGGATTCGCCCCGGGCGCGCGCTCCCGGGAGGCGCCGTTCAAGGGCGCCCCCGCTGCTCGCCAGGGCCGCTCCCCCGCCAGCGCGAGACCCACCTGCGCCAGCGCCGCGATATCGCCCGTCCCCACCGAACCGAACTCGTTGACGACCGGGTGCACTCCGGCGTCCAGCGCCTCGCACAGCGCTGTGACGACGTTGGGCCGCAGGCCGGCGCCCCCGGCCAGCAGTTGATTGGCGCGTATCGCGAGCATCGCGCGGACCTGGCGGGCCGGGAGTTCCTCACCGATGGCGCCCGCGTGGCTGCGCAGCAGGCGCAGGCCGTGTCCGGCGGCGGCCTCGGTGGGCACGTCCTCGTTCCGGTTGGCGCCGACACCGGTTGAGCGGCCGTAGACGCGTCCGGTCGCCGCGATCTGTCGGGCGGCGTCCCAGGACTGGGCCACGCGCTTCATCGCTTCGGTGTCGGGGGCGGGCCGCGCAGTTCCGTCGGCCAGGCGCACAACGTCCTCGACATCTAGACCGATCCCGTCGAGGATCACCGATCCAGAGCGCACGGATCCGGCCGTGTCCACTATCCGAGACGACATCAGGCGCAAACTCCCATCATTCCGGACGTCACATCTTGCCCACCGGTCATCTGTTACCACGGATTAACGCATACCTGTTGACAAGTCATTCACGTACCTAGAACTCTGCATGACGTTATGCAGCCGGGCAAGGGACATCTCATGATCCAGTTCGACGCGGTCCACAAGCGCTTCCCCAACGGCACTACAGCAGTCCACGATCTCTCCCTCGAGATGCCGGAGGGCGGCGTCACCGTCCTCGTCGGCTCCTCCGGTTGCGGCAAGACGACCACCCTGCGGATGATCAACCGGATGGTCGAGCCGACCTCCGGCACCATCCGGGTCAGCGGCAAGGACGTCACCCAGCAGGACGCGGCCGAGCTGCGCCGCTCCATCGGCTACGTCATCCAGCAGGCCGGTCTGTTCCCGCACCGCACGGTGCTCGACAACATCGCCACCGTCCCGCTGCTGCTCGGCTGGAACCGCCGCAAGGCACGGGCCCGCGCTGCCGAACTCCTTCAGACCGTGGGTCTCGCCGCCGATGCCGGCAAACGCTATCCGCACCAGCTCTCCGGCGGCCAGCAGCAGCGCGTCGGCGTCGCCCGCGCGCTGGCCGCCGATCCGCCGGTGTTGCTGATGGACGAGCCGTTCGGCGCGGTCGACCCAGTGGTGCGCACCCAACTCCAGGACGAACTGCTCAGGCTGCAGAAGGAGTTGAGCAAGACCATCGTCTTCGTCACCCACGACATCGACGAGGCCGTCCGCCTCGGCGACCAGATCGCGGTCTTTCGCACCGGCGGCCACCTCGTCCAGTGCGCCTCCCCCGCAGAACTGCTCGCCCGCCCCGCCGACGACTTCGTCGCCGATTTCCTGGGCGCCGAGCGCGGGCTGAAACTCCTGTCGCTGAAGACCCTCGCGGACGTCCCGCAGGGCCCGGCCCCGGAGGGCGGAACCTGGACCCTCGCCCTCGACGCGGCCCGCAGGCCCCTGCACTGGGCCTCGAAGGACGCCGGCGGCGCCGTACTCCCCCTCCGCCCGCTCAAGGACACCGACTCCCTGCTGTCGGCCCTCAACGAGTCGATCGCCTCCCCCACCGGCCTGGTCGTCCGCGTCGACACGGACGGCGCGCTCACCGGCGTCTCGTCCCGGGACGACATCCATGCGCGCGCGAGCCGTGCGCACGCCGAAGTGAGCGTGGCCGCATGACGATCGACTGGTCCTGGATATCCGAACACACCGGCGATCTCGCCAGTCTCACCCTCTCCCACCTCCAGGCAGCCCTGACCGCCGTCTTCTTCGGCCTGCTGATCTCGCTGCCGCTCGCAGTGATCGCCCACCGGATCCGCCCCCTGCGCGGCTTTCTCCTCGGCGTCTCCAACGTGCTGTTCACGATCCCGTCGATCGCGATCTTCGTCCTGCTGCTCCCGGTCAGCGGCCTGACCCGCACCACCACCGTGATCGGCCTGACGGTCTATACGCTGGTCGTGCTGTTGCGGAACACGGTCGAGGGCCTCGACTCGGTGCCGCCGAGGACGAAGGAGGCCGCGAAGGCGATGGGCACGCGCCCGCTGCGGACGCTGCTCACGGTCGAGTTCCCGCTCGCCCTGCCCGTGATCATGGCGGGCGTCCGCATCGCGACGGTGATGTCCATCTCTCTGGTGTCCGTCGCGACCTACATCGGCGACGGCGGCCTCGGCCAGCTCTTCACCGACGGTTTCCAGCGCGACTTCCCCACCCCGGTGATCGTCGGAGTGGTACTCACCCTCCTCCTCGCCGTCGTCGCGGACGCCCTGCTGGTCGCCCTCCAGTACGCCCTGACCCCATGGCGAAGGCGGCAAGCCTGACATGTACGAACTCTTCAAGAACCTCGGCACCTGGCTGACCAGCGCCTCCCAGTGGTCCGGCCCCGACGGCATCGCCCACCGCCTCACCGAGCACCTCCAGTACTCCCTGCTGGCCACCCTCATCGCGGCAGCCATCGGCCTCCCGCTCGGCTTGCTCATCGGCCACACCGGCAAGGGCGCGTTCATCGCCATCAACCTGGCGTCCTTCGGCCGGGCGCTCCCGACGGTCGGCCTCGTCGTCCTGGTCTTCCTGGCGGGCGGCCTGTCGATGCTGCCGGTGTACGTGGCGTTGGTCGCCCTCGCCGTCCCGGCGATCGTCACCAACACCTATGCCGGCATGACGGCCGTCGACCCGGACGTGAAGGACGCGGCGCGCGGGCAGGGCATGCGCGGCCGCCAGGTGCTGTTCCAGGTGGAGCTGCCGCTCGCGCTGCCGCTGATCGTCACGGGCCTGCGCCTGGCCCTGATCCAGGTCGTCGCCACGGCGACCATCGCCGCCTACGTCTCCTTCGGTGGCCTCGGCCGCTACGTCTTCGACGGGCTCGCCCAGCGCGACCTCGTGCAGGTGCTCGGCGGCGCGGTGCTGGTCGCCGCGGTCGCCGTCGTCCTGGACATCGCCCTCGTCGGCCTCCAGCGCTTCCTCTTCCGCCACCGCACTGCCTAGGGATCCCAACCATGAATCGTCGCGCTCTCCTCGGCGGCCTCTTCGCCGCTGCCTCCGTCCCGGCGCTCTCCGCGTGCGCGAGCGGCATCACCTCCCTCAACAGCCAGGGCACGAGCCCCGCCGGCGGCGGCTCCAGCAAGGGCGGAGTCACCATCGGCACCGCCAACTTCACCGAGAACCAGGTCCTCGGCTACCTCTACGCGGCCGCCCTGGAGGCGGCCGGAGTCAAGACCAAGGTGCGTCCCAACCTCGGCACCCGCGAGATCGTCATCCCCGCCCTCAAGGCCGGCGACATCGACCTGCTCCCCGAGTACCAGGGCGCCCTCCTCAACTACCTCGAGCCGAAGGCCACGCCCACCGAGGAGGGCGCGATGCAGAACGCCCTAGCCCTCGCTCTGCCGGCCGGACTCCAGGTCCTGCCGTACGGCATGGCGGAGGACTCGGACGCCTTCGTCGTCACCCGCGCCACCGCGGACAAGTACGGCATGGCCTCCCTCGCCGACCTGAAGAAGCAGAACGGCAAGCTGGTCATCGGTGCAGCCCCCGAGGTGAAGAAGCGCCAGGTCGGTGTGATCGGGCTCAAGGACGTGTACGGCGTGGAGTTCAAGGAGTTCAAGTCTCTGGACTCCGACGGTCCGCTCGTCAAGGGAGCCTTGAAGAAGGGCGACGTGGACGTGGCGAACCTCTTCACCACCGACACCGACATCAAGGCCAACGACTGGGTGGTGCTGTCCGACCCCCAGCATCTGATCCCCAGCCAGCACATCGTCCCGCTCATCGCCGACCGCAAGGCTGACGACACCGTCCGCAAGGCCCTCGCCCGGCTCGGCAACATCCTGACCACCGCCGACCTCACTGAACTCAACAGCCTGGTCGACAACGACAAGAAGGACCCGCAGGACGTGGCGAACGCATACGCGAAGCGGCACGGACTGGTGAAACAGCCGACCAGTTGACCTGCCGGAGGGTTCCGAGCGCCGCGACAACCGGGCGGATGTCGGTCTCTGAGATCACGTCATGGACAGCATTGAGCGCTGTCCATTGTGCACGGACGAAAGCCTGTTGGGGGCCGTCCGGGAATGGCGGGCCCCGACAGGCGGTGTCAATCCCGGCAACCGGACCCCGAGGGGAGCCTCTTGGACGGTCCCACGCCTTCCGCGACCTCACTCTCCAGAGCGTCGCCGCCGCGCGCCAGCCTCATCCGTACATCCCGCGGGCAACGGGAGCGCAGTGGGCCGATGGATGCCTGGTTGAGTGCCACTGCCAGGGCGGACAGGCGGGGACCGGGCGGTGTCGGGCTCATGGCTGGTGTGGTGGTGGCGCTTGCTCAGGAGACCGTCGGGGGAATGAGGTTGCCGAGTGCCTCGGCGCAGTCCTGGGCGGCCTGGGCCGAACGCGGCAGCATGAGGTTCTCGTAGGCGCGGACGGCGTCGTCGATGCTGGATTCGGTGATGAGGGCGCGGGCGAGGTCGGTGCCGTCGAGCATGGCGAGGTTGGCACCGAGCCCGACGGGCGGCATCAGGTGCGCGGCGTCGCCCAGCAGGGTGATGCCGGGGACGTGTTCCCAGGTGTGCGGGGCGGGCAGCACGAACACGGGCCGGTTGACGAACGCGCCGTCGTGGTGCCGCAGGAGATAGAGCAGGCTCTCGTCCCAGCCGTCGAACATCTTCAGCAGATGTGCGCGCACGGCCGCCGTGTCGCCGGGTTCCACGTCGGCTGCCACCTGCCAGTCATGGGGGGCGCGGAAGGCGACGTAGACGCGGATGTGGGCGTTGCTGTTGCGTTGGGCGAGCAGGGCCTTGCCATCGGCCGTCGCCAGCAGGGTGCCGTTGCCGACCATGCGTGCGAGGGCGGGATGGCGGGTGTCGCAGTCGTCGAAACCGGTCTCGATGAAAGTGACACCGGTGTAGCCCGGTGTGGCCTCCGACAGGGCTGGGCGGATGCGCGACCAGGCGCCGTCGGCGCCGACCACCAGGTCGGCGTCCTCGGTGGTGCCATCGTCGAGGAGCAGGCGCCAGGAGCCGTCCCCGAGCGGGGTGGCTCCGGTGACAGTGCGGCCCCACCGGACGGTGCCCTCGGCGAGGGATTCCAGGAAGAGGCTGCGCAGCTGTCCGCGGTCGATCTCCGGGCTGTCGTCGTCATGGCTGGGCCCCAAAACGGGCAGGACGGTGGCGGTGACGGGGTCAACCACGCGCCATTCCTGGCCTTCGGGGCGGGACAGAGCGCGGAACCGGTCGAGCAGGCCCGCCGCGCGCAGAGCGACCTGGCCGGTGTCGGCATGTATGTCGAGGCTGCCGCCCTGGGGACGGGTGCTGGCGGAAGCATCACATTCGAAGATGGTGACGCGGCGGCCGTGGAGCTGCAGGACACGGGCTAAAGCAAGGCCGCCGAGGCCGGCGCCGACGACCGCGATGCGGGCGTGAGCGGAGTTCATGGGGCTGTCCCCTCGACAGGTGGGTGAGTTGCCGGAAGGCCCGGCGCACGACCAAGAAAGCACAGTCACCGAAAGAGCGCATGTGAAATACGGCGTGCCGGTACCGCGCCGACGGGGCGCCGCGAGCGCGAGAAGGCCCAGACCCGTCAGCCCCTCGCCGACGCCGCATCAGGCCCCTCCTCGACCGCAGCGAAACGCTGAGCCCCGCCAACTCAAGCGCTTGCCCGCCAAGTGAAGCGCTCAGTCGCACCAGCAACCAGGAGACCCGCACCCAGCTTCAACACGCTGAACTTCACAGGGAACGCACCTGGTCCGGCGAGACCACCCACGCTGCCGCCGAGACCAGCAACGCGGCCAGCCCGACCGCTGAGTGGCCGCCGTTGAGCAGTACCGGCCCATACGTCAGTCGGATCGGGGTGTGTGACACCAGCTCACACCCAACCCGACACACCAACCAGCCGCCCCGGATCGTCACCGCTTCCGGTCATCCTCACGTCGACGATGAGCTCAGAGTACGAGCGACAGGCTGTACTGGGTCTCGCCCGGATTCCGGCCCAAGCGCCCCCGTACCAGCGAGCCAGATGTCTGAATGCCGCCAGCATCCGCAGCAGGCGAGCGCGACCATCGGATACGAACAGCAAGCGGCCCGCACAGATGCGCCATCCCGTTGGCTGCTCCGGCTCACCGCTGCACAGGTCACCACGATCAGCACCCTCGTCCACATACAGCGTCCGCGCCCGGGGACGGAGACCGGAGACCGGGCGAGGTCCTACTCATCAGTTGGCCCCGTCACGACGATCTACGAAAGACACCTCATGAACCAGTCCGCATCCACCACCGACATGCTGTTTCCCTCGACCGAACCGGTCGGTTCGGCTCCGAGCATCCCCACTACTGCCGACCTGCCGGCGCTCAGCGAACTCGACGGGGCAGAGCTGTATGCGCAGCTGAACGAGGAGGGCGTGGCGCTCACTCCACCGTTGCTGTCCCGCGAGCAGTGCCAGGAGATCATCGACACGTTCGACGAGCCCGGTTTGTTCCGCTCTACCATCGTCATGCAGCGCTACCAGTTCGGCCGCGGCACCTACAAGTACTACGCTGATCCTGCCGCTGTCCCTTTGATCCAGGCCCTGCGAGAGCGGCTCTATCCGCCGATGGCGTGGATGGCCAACCAATGGGCGCAGCAACTGAACGAGCGTACTTTCCCTGGCTCGTTGGAGAAGTTGCTGGCCGAGTGTGCGGACAACGGGCAATACCGCTCCACTCCGCTGATCCTCAAGTACGGGCCTGGGGACTACGCCTGCCTGCACCAGGACGTCTACGGTGACATCGTCTTCCCTCTGCAGATCGCCATCATGCTCAACCAGCCCGGCGAGGACTTCACCGGTGGCGAGAACGTCTTCGTCGAACAGCGACCCCGGTTCCAGTCCCGCGCCATCGTCGTCAAGCCCCAGCTCGGCCAAGGAATGATCTTCCCCGTCCGGCACCGCCCGATCCGCGGTAAGAACGGCTTCCGCCGCCATCCCATGCGCCACGGAACCAACGCCGTCGAGAGCGGACACCGCAACACCCTCGGCATCATCTTCCACAACGCACGATGAACCGCACCCTGCCGACGTCGCGAGCGGCCCGCCGGCCTTTCCCAAGGGACCCTTGCGTAAGGACCGATACCGCATGAGAGTAGTTACACGCGGAAGCCGCCAGCGGCTTGCACACACAGACGACGAACAAGATCGTCGGCCCGCAGTGTGACGGCGTCACCCAGTGGATTTGGCCGATCCCTAGCGTGCTGACCGGACCGCCGGACTGGTCCCAGGCAGGGGCCGACCCAGCGGAACATGATGTCCGATTGCCGCCAGCAATCTGCTGTGGGCCGTCACACCCTGGAAGGGTGACCAGCGACGACAGCATGTACGAGGCGGTATGCAGCCGTGATGCCCGCTTCGATGGCGAGTTCTTCTTCGCCGTCTCCACGACCGGTGTCTACTGCCGCCCTAGCTGCCCCGCCACGACACCCAAGCGGCAGAACGTTTGTTTCTTCCCCACAGCGGCGGCCGCTCAGCACTCGGGCTTTCGTGCCTGCCGCCGTTGCCGCCCGGACGCGGTTCCGGGATCTGCGGAGTGGAACATCCGGGCCGACGTCGTCGGTCGTGCGATGCGGTTGATCAGCGACGGCGTCGTCGACCGGGAAGGCGTGGCCGGGCTGGCGGCCCGGCTGGGCTACAGCGCGCGTCAGGTGCAGCGGCAGCTGAACGCCGAGGTCGGGGCCGGCCCGATCGCGCTGGCGCGCGCGCAGCGTGCGCACACCGCGCGGGTCCTGCTGCAGACCACGCTCATGCAGGCCACGGAGATCGCGTTCGCAGCCGGCTTCGCGAGCGTGCGGCAGTTCAACGACACCATCCGCGAGATCTATGGGATCACCCCCAGCGAGTTGCGGGCCGCCAAGCCAGGTCGCTCTTCCCGCTACGGCTCGGTCAGCAGTGCCAAAACTGCGGCGGGCATACCGCTCCGGCTGGCCTACCGTGGTCCCTACACCGCCAGCGAGATCTTCGACTACCTTGCCGCTCGCACCCTGGCCGGGATCGAAGAGATGACCGGCCTGTCGGGAGAGCGCACCTACCGGCGCACCCTCGATCTGCCCTACGCGCCGGGCATTGCCGAGGTCAGTGAAAAGCTCGGCAACGGCTGGCTGGAGTGCCGGCTGCACCTGGGCGACCTTCGGGATCTGACCACGGCCACACAACGCTTGCGCCGCCTGCTCGACCTGGACGCCGACCCCTTTGCGGTGACCGAGCGTCTCGGCGGCGATCCGGTGCTGGCGCCACTGGTGGTGGAACGCCCCGGGCTGCGCGCCTCTGGGACCGTTGACCCGAACGAGCTGGCCATCCGGGCCGTCCTGGGCCAGCAGGTCTCGTTGACCGCAGGACAGAAGCTCGGCAACGCTCTCGTGAGCGCCTACGGCAAGCCACTTCCGGCCCCGAGCGGCGCGCTCACCCACGTCTTTCCCACCGCTGCCATTCTCGCCGAGGCATCCCTGGCTGAACTCGGTATGCCCGAATCCCGCCGCGCCACTGTGCGCACTGTTGCCACCGCTGTGGCCGACGGCACGGTTTGCCTGGACGCGGGCGTGGACCGTGACGAAGCCGAGAAGGCTCTGCTGGAACTGCGCGGGATCGGCCCGTGGACGGCCGGCTACATCCGCATGCGGGCTCTGGGCGACCCCGATGTCCTGCTCTCCGGCGATGTGGCCGTCCAGGCCGGCATGCGGCATGCGGGCGCCGACACCGTCGATGGCCAGATCTGGCGGCCCTGGCGCACCTACGCCGTGCACTACTTCTGGAACGTCGCCGCCCTCCGGCAGCGCACCTCCTCAGCGTGACGTCCGAATGCCGCCAGCATCCGCGCCCGCCGGACAGCAAAGTTGACATTGGAACGAAGAATGACGCCAAGGAGGCGAAGATGACCGCCTACACGACCATGGCCAGCCCTCTGGGCGACCTGCTCCTGGTGGGCGAGGAGTCCGAGAACGGAATCACGCTGACCTCGCTGTCCATGCCCGGCCAGAAGAACGCACCGGTCCTCCAGCCCCACTGGCGGCGGGACGCGGAGCTGTTCACAGACATCATCCGCCAGGTAAAGGGGTACTTCGCCGACGAACGGACCCGATTCGACATCGCGTTCACTCCGGCCGGCAGCGACTTCCAGCAGCGCGTATGGCGTGTACTGCAAGAGATCCCGTACGGCACGACGACCACGTACGGTGCTCTGGCCGAGCAGCTTGGTCTTCCGCGCGAGCGGATCCAGGCCCTGGGCGCGGCGATCGGCGCCAACCCGCTGCTGCTGGTGCGCCCCTGCCACCGCGTCATCGGCGTGGACGGCTCGATGCGCGGCTACGCCGGCGGCGTCGAGCGCAAGGTGCACCTCCTCACCCACGAAGGCGCTCTGCAGCCGACCCTCCTCTGACCCCGATCCCAGCATGCCCCCTTCGCGGCCCCGGGAGACAGCGCCCCGGAGACAGCACCCGGGACCGCGTTACGCCCTCCTTTGTCCCGCAAAGCAACCTCCTTTGTCCCAGCAGAACAAAAGAAAGGATCCCGGATCGATGACGATCTACACGACCATGGACAGTCTGCTCGGTGAACTGCTGCTGGTGGGTGAGGAGTCCGCCGTCGCGAAGGGCGGCACCGCTCTCACCTCGCTTTCCGTTCCCGGCCAGAAGCGCGGGGCCGTCGTCCAGGACGGCTGGATCGACAAGCCGGAGGCGTTCACCGAGATCGTCACCCAGCTGCGCTCCTATTTCGTCGGCACGCTGGCCCACTTCGACATCGAATACGTCACCAGCGGCTCGGATTTCCAGCAGCGGGTGTGGACGGCCCTGGAGGCCATCCCCTACGGCACCACCCTCACGTACGG
Organism: Streptomyces sp. NPDC052036; assembly: GCF_040680495.1. Lineage (NCBI taxonomy): Bacteria > Bacillati > Actinomycetota > Actinomycetes > Kitasatosporales > Streptomycetaceae > Streptomyces > Streptomyces sp. NPDC052036. The sequence continues at coordinate 55,777 of NZ_JBFAWW010000048.1, forward strand.
CGACGTCGCACAGCAGATCGGCGCCCCGAAGACCTCAGTACGGGCTGTGAGTAGCGCGATCGCCGCCAACCCGCTTCTCGTCGTCCGCCCTTGCCACCGCGTGATCGGGGCCAACGGCACACTCACCGGCTACGCCGGCGGCCTGGAGCGCAAGCAGCACCTCCTGGACCTCGAAATCACCCACCGCACTGCCTGAACAATCGCCCTCCCAGGTCCGCGTCGCCACCCCTACGGCTGCGGAGCCGGGACGGCATCACCACGAATGCAAGGGAGACCCCCCTCATGACCGAGACGACCCAGCTCGCGGGCACGGTCGCCGACCGGGTCACCCAGGCCGACTGGGTAGCTCTCGCCGGCGAACTCGACGAGTACGGCCACGCCCTGACCGGTCAGCTCCTCACCCCGGCCGAATGCCGCGGCATCACCGCCCTCTACGACGACCCGGCCCGTTTCCGCACCACCGTGGACATGGCCCGTCACCGCTTCGGCTCCGGCCAGTACCGCTATTTCACCCACGACCTGCCCGACCTCGTACGAGAGTTGCGTGAGCTGTTCTACCCTCACCTGCTGCCCATCGCCCGCGACTGGGCCGGCAAGCTCGGCAGGCCCGCTCCCTGGCCCGACAGCCTGGAAGAGTGGCTTCACATGTGCCACGCGGCCGGGCAGGACAAGTCCGCGCAGATCCTCCTGCGCTACGGACCCGGCGACTGGAACGCCCTGCACCGCGACGTCTTCGGCGACATGCTCTTTCCACTCCAGGTCGTCATCGGCCTCGACGCACCCGGCGTCGACTTCGCCGGCGGAGAGTTCCTCATGACCGAGCAGCGCCCCCGCGCGCAGTCCCGCGGCTCCTCCACCACCCTGCTCCGCGGGCATGGCCTGATCTTCACCACCCGCGACCGGCCGGTTGCGACGAAGCGCGGCTGGTCCAACGGACCGATGCGGCACGGCGTGAGCACTGTCCTGACCGGCCGCCGCCACACTCTCGGCCTCGTCTTCCACGACGCCGCATGACCATCCCCCACAAGTCGGAGCGCACCTGCACTCTGCTCGGCGCGGACGGACGACCTTTCATGAGCCCGGTACCGGGAACCCTCGGTGGACACCGCGGCAGGCGCCTGTACGGGCGCTCCGCCCGGAGCCGGATCGCCTGCCGGGGTTGGATTTTGTCCGGATCGATGAGAGCAAGACGGCGAAGAGCCGACTGCATCTCGACTTCAGGCCTGATGATCAGGACGCCGAGGTGGCTCGTCTTGTGGCCCATGGCGCACAGCGTGCGATATCGGCCAGGGTGATCAATCGTGGGTTGTCTTGGCAGACCCCGAGGGCAACGAGTTCTGTGTCCTTGGCCAGCGTCAGTAAGTGGGCTGTCTCGTTCTCGAACAACCGTCAGCGCTCTGGACTCCGCGTCACCCTGGTAGGCAAGGTGCGTCGAACCCGATCGCTGCACGACGACCAGGGCGAGACGCCGGCGCCTGAGGAGGATGGCTCCTTGCCAGGTTGATCACGGTGCGGGGCCCGCGAGTCGCGGGCCCGCGCTCTGGGCCTAGAGGACCTTGAGGGTCTTGAGCATTTCTCGGGCGAGGGGCGCGGAGGAAGCCGGGTTCTGCCCGGTATGGAGGTTTCGATCCACAATCGTGTACGGCTCCCAGGCAGGGCCGCGTGAATAGTCGGTAGGCAGCTTTCTGAGCTCGTCTTCCAGGAGCCACTTCGCCTTGTCGGCGAAGCCGACGCCGGCTTCCTCTTCGTTGCAGAAGCCGGCCACACGATAGTTGGCGAACGGCGTGTTGCCGTTTTCGTCCCGCGTCGCGAGGAGAGCGGCCGGGGCGTGGCAGACGATGCCGAGGGGTTTCCCGGAGGCCAACGCCCTCCTCAGCAGCAGGCCGCAGTCCGCGTCGAAGGCGAGGTCCTCCATCGGTCCGTGCCCACCCGGGAGGTAGACCGCGTCGTAGTCCTCCAGCCGTACATCCTTGAGGGAAATGGGGCGGCGCAACTCGTCAGCCGCCTCGATCACGGCTTCTTCCTTGAGGGAGTTGTCTTCGCCACCGGCCATGGAAGGTCGCAGGCTCATCGTGTCCACCACCGGAACGACGCCACCGGGAGTTGCCACGGTGATCTCGCAGCCAGCCTCACTGAACAAACGGTAGGGGGCGACGAACTCCTCCGCCCAATACCCTGTCGGATGGCGGTGTCCATCCTTCAGGGTCCAATAGCTCGCACCGGTCATCACAATCAAGATTCTGGCCACGGAAGACTTCACCCCTAATGAATTGGACGGCAGAATGCATTATTCTACAAATTATCACTCGACGACTTTCATGACAACCACAACCTACGGCGCGCCAAGCCAAAAGTACAGCGAATGCCGCTCCTATTCGAATACGTAGCACGCAAATTCATGTTTCGCCGTCGCAGAGCGAGGCAGCGCAAAGGGATAAGGAAGCTCGTCCGGTCCAGCTGAGCTCGGACCTGACTCCGAGAGGCTCGAAACTTGACCGTGCCAGCGGTGGGAATGCCGCCGCAGCCTGGCAGATTCCCCTGACGGGAGCCAAACTTTGGGTGAGGCCGCTCACCCGCAGCATCATGGGACTTCACACCGACAGCGACTGAAGGCCCCTCTTCCGCTGTCAGTTGCGCGCCGTTCAATCCTTCATCGGAACAGCTGTTGCCCCTTGCAGTCTGCGTCCTCCAGGGAGAGAAGCCAGCCACTCGCCCGTCCGTCGACCACTCCCGTATGGTGATCAAACCGCCCCGCATCAACCCGTTGAATGCCGTGCGCCCAGAGACGGCCCTTCGCGGCTCACCCTCTGCACGGCAACGCTGCTCACTCATCAAGGACGCGCCATCGGGGAATACAACCGCTATGACGTGGCGCAGGAAAAAGCTCGTCGTACCTGGTCAGCGAACCCAGAGAACTTCCGACGTGACGCCGGGGCGGTCCTGCGCCCTCCCCGACTCCCGCATGAAGAGCGGGATGGGCACAGAGGCAGGGCCGTTGCAAAGTGCGGTGATCTTGTAGTCGCGCTGGTCAGACGATGCCCAGTAGGTCGAGCGGGCGGGTGAAAGGCTCGTAGGAGACGTGCCGGATGCCGGCCGCGATGTTGCGGTGTTCGGCGGCGCGGAGCGCGTTGATCGCCAGGTTGCGTAGGGTCGACATGTTATCGGGGCCATGGCCGGTGCGGATCTTCGAGGCGTCCTCGGCGAAGGTGGTGTCGCGGACGAAGTGGAGCCGATTCTCGATGGTCCACTGCGACCTGGAGAGTTGGCCCAGCCGCTGGGGCGATGCCTGATGCGAGCTCAGGCCTGTGATCGCGTGGACGGTCTGGCGGCTGACGGTTCCGGTCGCGCGGTCGGTGTGGTGGCGCAGGATGCGTACAGCCTGGGCGGCGTGGGGGAAGTCGAGGCCGAGGTCGGTCACGGTGAGGGCCCTGGTCACTCGGGTCTCCCGGCGGCCATGGCCGATCTCCCGGTCGTAGCGGCGGGCGGTGACGTCCTTCCACGGCAGTGATCGCAGCCTGCGGTGCAGTTCGGGCTGGTTGGCCTTGACCACCAAGAGG
>NZ_JBFAWW010000049.1:0-18247 GCF_040680495.1 Streptomyces sp. NPDC052036
CCGCATCGGTACACGGCCCCTTGCGGTGTTGGCCGCTTGGGGATCTCCCTCTCGCTGCCGACCGCACCGGCCGGCAGCAGTACCGAAGCGACAGGTTCTCACGTTCCGCGCAAGAGCCCAGGGCAGTCTCGCGCCGCCTACATGCCGGACGCCATCCGGGCAGTCAGCAGGCTCCCCCCGGACTTGTCCCAGAGCCCTGGTCTCGCCCTGGTTTCGACGCCACTGGAATTTATTACGACACGTCATCAGCGGTTCGCTCCCGCTCGCCTTCCTGACCCACACCTGACGCGATCATGTCGCGCCATTTCCCGCAGCGCTCACCACGAACGGCACTTAACCGACGCAGCCTGCGGTGGTTTGGAGCCTCCCCCTGCAGAGCGACCCCGGAGGACCTGCCTCCATCTCCTGCACAGCACCGCTTCCGGAAGCTCCTACATCGAAGCCTCCTTCAGCGTTCGTGACACACGACCAGCCAAAACAGCAGCCGACCCATGAGACACAGGAGCTACCTACAACAGCCGGGCCACTCAACCAACCACCAACACCACTGCTCACACACCACCCCGCACACCAACTACCCCCACCGCAACGACACAGGTCGAAGCCAAGTTGTTCGACGTCGACGAACTCCACCATCAGGCCCCGGGCACGGCGGCCATCGTCGCGGAAATACATCTCGCCGAGGCCTTCGGCAGTGATGACCCGCAACTGCTGCTCGCTCGCGCCAGGCGCGACCGCCCGGCGACGAATCGGCGCCGTCCGGCGTCCTGGAGCCGCCGCCGTTGCTTTTGCGCAGCTCCGCCTTCTTCTTCCGATCGTTCCTTGGCGTCCGGGGCCGCTTCCAGACCGGTTCCCACGCCAGGGGCTCATCGGGTTCCAGATCCTCATCGAGCGCGGCGCCATCTTCTTGACGGCTGCTCGAGCGCGGGCGCGACCTCTCGGTAGCGGGCACGGCGACGGTTCACGACCGACAGACCGAGCCGCACGCCCAGCCAGGGCCACCACGTCGGCCACACACAGGCCCTCGCCGCCGTCCCGGCCGGGCCTCAAGCACAGCGCCTCCACCCACACACGGCAGTGGCCCTACGGGCACACGGCAGTGGCCCTACGGGCACACGGCAGTAGCCCTACGAGCGAAAACCGACGACCGACTGTCATCCTTTGATCGCGTGCCTCGCTGTTGTGCTTCCCCCGCCGTCAGCGAGGCGCGCCCTGATCTTGAACGGGGTTCCGCGGGGTCTGTGAGAACAGGAAACCCTGGCCCCACCGCCCCGAACGGGCGAACGACCGACCACCCGAGCCCTTGGCGACCTCTCCTCACCCGGCTTCCAAGGCGGGGGTGCCTCAAGTTCTCGGACAAGCACCCCCGTGGACAAGCACCCCCGTTCCGAGAGGATGCAAGGACTCACGATGAAGGCCGTCACAGTCGCCTCGTTCGGCTCACCCCCCAAGTTGGTGGAGCTGCCCGCCCCCTCCGCCGTGGGCGCCCACGACCTGCTGCTCGACGTCCTCGCCGTCGGTCTGCACCCAATCGTGCTCGCACAGGCGGACGGATCGCACTACACGAGTCCGCGGGCGGTGCCGTTCGTCCCGGGAATCGACGGCGTCGGTCGAGACACCGACGGAGAGTTGCGCTACTTCATTTTCCTCGGATCAAGAGACGGCGGAGCCATGGCGGAGCGGATCGTGGTGAACGCCCGGCATACCGTGCCGCTGCCCCCCGATGCCGATCCGGTTGCTGTGGCCGCCACTATGAACCCCGCCATGTCGGCGTGGCTCGTACTGCGCGGACGTACTCGGCTCCGCGCCGGTCAAGACGTGCTCGTGCTCGGTGCCACCGGCAACTCCGGCCGGATGGCCGTGCGGATCGCGGCGCTGCTCAGCGCCCGGCGTGTGATCGCCGCCGGCCGCGATCCCGGCAGGCTCGCGGAACTTTCTGCACTGGGAGCGACCGATGTCGTAGCGATCGGCGAGACCCAACTGCTCGGCACCACTGCGGCCGATGTCGATGTCGTGCTCGATTACGTGTGGGGAACGCCGACCGCCGCCATCATGGCGGCTATCGCTGCTCGCCGTCGCGATCCGAGCCACAAGCTCACCTGGGTCGAGATCGGTTCGGCTGCCAGCCCCGATGCGCCACTGCCGTCAGCGGCGTTGCGTTCATGCCGCATCGACATCGTCGGCAGCGGCCGAGGGGCACTGAGCGCAGACGAGATCGTCGCCGGGCTCGCCGATCTGGCCGGTCCGGTCGCGGCGGGCGACCTGGTCGTTGAGGCCGAGGCTCGTCCCCTGGCCGACGTCGCGCAATCGTGGCAGGACGCAGCCCGGCTGACGTCTCGCATCGTGCTTCTTCCCGGACCGACCGCCCCCAGCAAGATGGAGGCAGGATCGTGACCGTGGAAGGTGTCCCCTCTTCTGCTGATGACGAGCAGTGCTCGCCCAGCACTGCGGCGGAACTGTTGTTGCGCGCCGCACATAACCACCCCGACAACGGTGTTGGTTACCTCGGCGACGACCCCGAAGCAGCACCACAAACCATGCGCTACCCGCATCTGCTGGCCGAGGCGACCCGGCTGCTCCATGCACTGCGGGGGCGGGGGGCACGCCCCGGCCGAGCAGTTGCGCTGCTGCTCGAACAGCCGCGAGACTTTCTGCCTGCGCTGTGGGCATGCCTGCTCGGCGGGCTCACAGCGTGTCCACTGACACCGCTGCGCGAGGACCCTCAGCGCTGGGCGGCCCAACTCCGCAATGTCGCCGCATTGTTGGACGATCCGCTCGTTCTCACCACGCCGGAGCTGCGCGCTCACATGCCCACGGGTGCCAGGCTGGATGTCGTCGACCTGACCGAGCTCACCACCGGGGACACACAGCAGCTCTCTGTGGACGTCGTGGCACGGCCGGAGGACGTGGCACTGCTGGTACTGACGTCAGGATCGACCGGGACAGCGAAGGCGGTGCAACTCACACACGCCAACCTGGTCGCATCGATGCGGGCGAAGGCCGAAGCCCACCGCGCAGGGCCCGACGACATCACCTTCAATTGGGTGTCCTACGACCACGTAGCGGCGGTGCTGGAAGGACATCTCCTGCCGGTCGCCACCAGTGCGACGCAGCTGCACATAGCACCGCAGTCGGTGCTCACCGACCCGGTGGTGTTCCTGCGCGCATTGTCCGCTCACCGGGTCACCGCAACGTTCACACCCAACTTCCTGCTGGGGCTGATCAATGCCCGGCTCGGCGCCAGCCCGCTCGCCGACGCACTCGACCTGTCCCACGTACACCGAATCATCTCCGGCGGCGAGGCCAACCCGGTCGCGACCGGGGTGCGTTTCCTCGAACTACTCGCGCAGCACGGGCTCCCCCGAACGGCGCTGTGGCCTGCCTTCGGCATGACCGAAACCTGCGCGGGGTCCCTCTACAACCGTGAGTTCCCGGACGCCGACGCAGACGGCGAGTTCGCGGCGGTGGGCCGCCCGGTGACAGGGCTGGAAGTGCATATCGCCGACCCGGCGACTGGGGCCGCGCCGTCCGCAGGCACACCCGGCGAGGTGTGGTTGCGCGGCCCCATGGTGACGACCGGCTACTACCGCGATGCCGCCGCCACGGCCGCCGCGCTCACGCCGGAGGGCTGGCTGCGCACCGGTGACCTCGGCGTGCTCAACGGTGATCGACTGACGCTGGTCGGGCGCAGCAAGGACAGCATCATCGTCAATGGTGTCAACTACTACAGCCACGACCTCGAATCCGTCCTGGTGGAGGTCGAAGGTGTCGCCCGATCCTTTGTGGCTGCGTTCCCCGTCCGGCCGCCCGACTGCGATACCGAGCAGTTGGCTGTTCTGTTCGCCTCCACGGTCTTGGACGAAGAGCTGCCTCATGTGGTCGCCAGGGTCCGCGATCGGGTAGTCCTGCACTGGGGTTTCCGGCCCGCAGTGGTTCTTCCCCTGCCCCGCTCGGAGTTCCCGAAGACCAGCCTGGGAAAGGTGCAGCGCGGCGTGCTGCGCGCCCGATGGGAAGCCGGGAGCTACACCGAGCGGGCACACGAGGTCGCGGCGCTGGTCGCCGATACGGTCGGCGGGCACACCGACCCTCAAGGACCGACCGAGACGGCACTGGCCGAGATCTATGCCGAACTGTTCGGCCTCAGCGCGATCAGCGCCACGACCGGCTTCTTCGATCTGGGCGGGACCTCACTCGACGTGCTGCGGCTTGCGCGAACGGTGAGGGCCAGGCTCGGTGTCGAACTGCCAGTGCTCGACGTGTTGCGCGCCCCGAGCGTGCGTGAGCTGGCACGGCTGATCGGGGCTCCCGCCACGGCGGACAGGGCCTACGACCCTGTGGTGACGCTGCAGGCAAGTGGCGAGGGCACCCCCCTGTTCTGCGTGCATCCCGGCGTCGGCGAGGTTCTGGTGTTCGTCAACCTGGCCAAGCACTTCGCGCGCGAGCGACCGTTCCACGCACTGCGAGCCCGTGGCTTCAACCCCGGAGAGAAGCCCTTCGGCAGCTTCACCGAGATGACCCGGTCATACGTCGCAGCCATCCGCCGTGTGCAACCACACGGCCCGTACGCGCTTGCCGGATACTCCTTCGGTGCGGCCGTCGCATTCGAGATCGCCAAGGTGCTGGAGGCTGATGGCGAACGGGTGGCATTTCTTGGCAGCTTCAACCTCCCGCCACACATCAAGTACCGCATGGACGAACTCGACTTCGTCGAGACCGCAGTCAATCTGGCGATGTTCCTGGGCCTGGTGGACGTCGACGAAGCGGGACGGCTGCCCGGCCGGTTGCGGTCGCTGCCGAAGAACGAGCAGATCGCCACACTGCTGAACCTCGCCCCGCCCGGCAGACTCGCTCAGTTGAATCTCGACCTGCCCCGGCTCACCGCGTGGGCCGATCTCGCACACGGTCTGACCTCGCTCGGCCGCACCTACTACCCCACTGGCCAGGTGCGAGCGATGACCGTGTTCTGCGCCGACCCGCTACGCGGTACCCGCCATGACTGGGTCCAGAAAGAACTGCGCCGCTGGGACGAGCACACCCGCGAACCCGTGCAGTACGTCGATGTATTGGGCGAGCACTACTCCATGATCGGCCCCCGGCACGTACACGCGTTCGCCGCACTCCTGCGTGCGGAGCTGGCACGCGCGTTCTCAGAAACCGCACTTGATCCTGGAGCCACCTGATGAGCGACCTGATCATCGACCGCACCGGCATGTTCGACATGGCCCTGAACCTGCTCACCGCCCGGGCAGTTCACGTGGCCGCGGAACTACGGATCGCCGATCACCTCGCCACCAGCCCCGCCAGCAGCGCTCGGCTCGCAGAGGCCACCGGCACACACGAGCCGTCGCTGTATCGACTGCTGCGGCTGCTGGCGAGCGTCGGCCTGTTCGCCGAGACCGCTCCGCGCACGTTCGCCACGACGCCAAGGGCGAACGCGCTGCGCTCGGACGTGCCCGGCTCGTTGCGACCGTTCGTGCTGCACACCCTCGGCGTGCTGTACCCGGCGTGGGGCGAGATGTCGCATTCGATCCGCACCGGCGAGGAAGCGTTCACCAAGGCGTTCGGTGAACCGGTGTGGCAGTATCACGCCGATCGGCCCGAGGCGAACGACCTGATGAACCAGGTGATGTCCCGCGAATCCGAGGTAATGATCGACGACTTGGTGGCAGCCTACGACTTCAGCTCATTCGGCACTGTGGTCGACGTGGGCGGTGGCGAGGGCGCGCTCATCGCGGGCGTGCTCGCCGGCACCCCCGGCCTCCACGGCATCGTGTTCGACCAGTCGCACGTGGTCAGTGACGCACTGCTGCGGTCAGCAGGTCTGGGCGACCGCGCCGAGGTCGTCGGCGGCGACTTCTTCGACTCCGTTCCTGGGGGCGGCGACGCGTACGTGCTCAAGTGGGTGCTGCATGACTGGAGTGACGAGAAATGCGTCGAGATCCTCACGAGTGTGCGTGCGGCAATGCCCCCGGGCGGCACCCTGCTCGTCGTGGAGTCGGTCATCGAACCAGGAAACGACCCAGCGCCCAGCAAAATCCTGGACATGGTGATGCTCATCCTCAACGGCGGCCAGGAACGCACGCGCGACCAGTTCGAGACGCTACTGGGCAGGGCAGGATTCCACGTCCAACGTGTACTGCCGATGGCGTCGTCGAGCACCAGCATCATCGAGGCCACCGCCGTCGAACCGAAACAGGAGTAGATATATAGAAGCAGTTACACATGAGGCAGCTTTCGGATCTCCGGACGCCGAGGATTTACCAGTCATCCGAGGCAAGGCTGGTCACTGGGGTCTTCGAATTCAGCCGGGGAGGGGTCTTCGCTGGCCGTGTCGCTGCTTGCGGAGCGTGACTGCCGTGTGGGAGGTCGGGTCTGAACGCGAACCGCCCTCGGCGCTTGTGGATGATCACTGTTGCTGAGGCAGTGGAGCTACGAGCGACACGGGCGGCATGGAGCACGACACCGGCGCGACGGCGCTGTTCGATCTGGAGGGGGTCGCGGTTGTGGAGGTGGTCCGGGGCGAGGACGGGACGCGCACGGTCCATCTGGTGACCACAGACCCGGCGGCGCGGGTCTGTCCGTCGTGCGGGACCTTCGCCACCCGGCAAGGAACGGGCCGTGACGCGGCCTCGTGACCTGCCGCACGGCGGGAGTCCGGTGCTGATCCGCTGGCACAAGCGACGCTGGCAGTGCCGCGAACGGCAGTGCGGACGTGGCTCGTTCACCGAGCAGATCGTGCAGATACCGTCCCGGATGCGGCTGACGGAGCGGCTGCGGACCGCGTGCGGGCAGGACCGGCGCGTCCGCCGGCAACAGGGCCTCCACGACCGCGCGAGCCAGCCGCAGTCCGAGCCGGTCGGGATCTCAGGGCGCCTGCGAGAAGAAGGCATGCGCCCTGAGATGCGGCCACAGTGGTGACAGCCCCACCCCGGTCAGCATCCCGGTGACCGTGCGCCTCCCCATCTGCGCGACCATCCCGACCACCCGGTGAGCAAACGTCTCGAACGCGTGCTTCGTGCAGCACGGACGAGCGACCTCAAGAACAAGCAGCGCGACGCCGGTAGCGCCATCCCCGGAACCATCAGGTGGCTCGACGTCCGCGCCGACGACACCCCCGACGGGCACAACGACCACGGCACCAGCGTCCTGGTCGCCCGTCGGCACCGCTACACCGGCGAGATCTCCTTCTTCCGCTGCTTGGGCACCCGAGGATGTCACCCTCGCCCGGCTGATGGAGGTGACCTGCCGACGGCGGCGGATCAAGGAGACCTTCCAGCTCGGCAGGACCTTCACCGGCCTGGACGAAAGACAGGTGACCTGCTGGAACTCCTCGATGCGCTGGTCGCTGTCCTGCCTTGTCGCATCCGCCGTCCTCGCCCTGGCCACCGCCGCCACGACCACGACCGGCCCAGCCGGACCAGCCGGTCTCGTCCCGCTGACCTGCCCCGAACTCATCCGACTCCTCCGGGCGTTCGTCCTCACACCACCGGTCCGGGACACGGAACACGTCCTGCGCTGGATCGCCTGGCGCCGCCACCATCAAGCCGTGGCACAAGCCTGCCACCAGTGCCGACATGCTCTCCAGGACCGGCTATGACCAGAACTACAGCTGTCGTGTCAGCACCAACGGCCGTGCGGCGACTTTCCGGACAAGCGCGTCGTCGGCGGTCCAGGCAGCTCCGGTGACGCCGACTGCAACGGAACGCCTTTCGTCGCGTGTGGGCTAGGTTGGCCGCCCCGACCTGCCTGCCACCTGTCCCCGTGCCACTCCCCCGCTCCTCCGTGAGGTGTGTGTCGTCTCAGGGCCAAGACTGTCGCTGGCACCCGTCTGCGCGGACTACGGACATGCTCGGCGTCCACAAAAAGGGGTGCTTCGTAGTACCTATAAGTACTTCTCTTAGCGTCCACGTGCACACGAAAAAGGTGCGGATAGGGATACAGATCCGCTCCGGCGAGGTATAGTGTGCAAATTGGTCGATCATGAATTGTGCAGTCGCCGGCCACCGCTCGCCAGAATTCTCACCCTATTTATCGGAGGTGGTGACATCACTCCCCCACACGGGACCCGAGTCCGGGGAAGCGCTCACGGGATCAGCTTCCCGTTTATCTGGCCACACGTCCAATAAGCGTTCACCAAGCTCCAATAAACAGTCCTTATGGTGGGATTCATGCTTAACGTTCACCCGTTGCGTGTGCTTGCGGAGGTAGCCCGCACCGGCTCGTACACCGCCGCTGCCAGGGCCCTTGGTTACACCCAACCCGCCGTCAGCTACCAGATGCGCAGTCTCGAGCGCACGGTAGGCGTGCCGCTTGCCGTCAGGGTCGGTCGGACCGTCCAACTGACAGCCGCCGGACGCAAGCTCGCCGTCCATGCGGATTCGGTACTGGCAGCGCTCCGGTCCGTTGAGAGCGAATTCGAGAGACTCGCCGCGCACAGCGCTGACGTCGTCCGCCTGTCAGCCATCCAGAGCGCCTGCGTAGCAGTAGTCCCCGGAGCCATGGCCAAGCTCCGTCGGGAACAACCCGATATTGAGGTGACACTGCATCAGGCATCCTGCCCGGAGTCGTACCGCCTGCTCCGTTCGGGTGAGATAGACCTTGCCCTCATGTGTGACCTGGATGTCCCCGATGAGGGACAGCAGACCGTCGTGCCGGATGCCCAGATGTTGAGACTTCCCCTGCTCACTGACCGGAGGTGCATCCTTCTCCCCGCCGGCCATCCACTCGCCGACCATCCCACCCTCGCTCTGGAGGACCTAGCCGGCGAACAGTGGGTCCTGGAGACGGGTCGGAGCCGTTTCCTCGCCAAGTGCGCCAAAGCCGGCTTCGAACCCAAGGTGACCGCCACCACCGACGATCAGGCGACCATCCACAATCTGGTGGCCAGCGGAGTGGGGATCGCCATGATGGACGGGCTCGGCCTGGCGCCGCAGCGTGATCCGCAATTGGCGATACGCCCCCTCGATGGCTGGCCCCGACGACGCGTCTATGCATTGCTGTGGCCGGACATGATCCGGGTCACCGCGATATCTACTCTGCTGAGAGCCTTGCGCGCAGCGGTGGACGAAAGGTTAACGGCAATCGGAATCAACCAGTGGCTGACTGCGGCCACACAAGGAGCGTATTTGGATACTCGCAAACCGGGGATGAGAGCGACCGATTGATGCCGTTTGACCGCCAATCAGTTGTGCCGCAGCCTTATCCTTGCACGGGAGCCTGGTAGCGGACGGCATGCGATCGCAACTGTCTGCGCTCGCTGCCGTAAGAGCGGCATCTCATCACGCGGAGGCATCCACGCCGTGACGCGTCCCGCGCAGCTGCGTCCCCAGCCGCTTTCGAACCTGCCCGCGGCCGGCCGGTGGCCCTCGGTGGCGCCCTACTCGGCGTCAGCGTGAAGAGGGAGCGGACATACGGGTCGCCCGGTCATGGATCGACCCGACGTACACAGGGGCCTCCAGATCTGTTACCACGCCGACTCGGGCAGACGTAAGTCGTGCCCAGACCCACGTGCAGAGCTCCATAACTCATAGCGGAGTGTCAGATCGGGTGCAGCCGAGCGACGGGGTCACGGCAGGTGGAGAAGCCGAGGCGGCGATCTATTCGGCATCCTCAGTCGGCATGACTCCGGCAACTTCGAATGATAAACGCCATTGATGGATCGATGAAAAAATCCGCATTGGACCCGGTACCCGAAGTCCGATGCAATGGAATCCGCACCGAGCGGACGCCGAGACCGTCCAGCCCCCGACCCTCATCCCGGAGTTTTTGTGAGCACGTCCGCTGAGCCGCTGGTACGGATCGCCGGCGTAAACAAACATTTTGGATCCACTCAGGTTCTGTACGACATCGACCTCGACGTGGCCGCAGGTGAAGTCGTTGTACTTGTCGGGCCGTCCGGTTCCGGCAAGTCCACGCTGTGCCGATGCATCAACCGGCTGGAGACGGTCAGTTCAGGCACCATTGCCATCGACGGCGTTCCGCTGCCGGCGGAGGGCCGGGAGCTGGCCAGGCTGCGGGCCGACGCCGGCATGGTCTTCCAAGATTTCAATCTCTTCCCCCACTTGACCGCTCTACAGAACATCGTTCTGGCACCGGTCAAGGTGCGCGGCCGGTCCCGGGCTGACGCACAGGCCGAGGGCCACGTGCTGCTGGGGCGCGTCGGTCTGGCCGACAAAGCCGATTCCTACCCCGCCGAACTGTCCGGCGGCCAGCAGCAGCGAGTGGCCATCGCGAGAGCGCTGGCCATGGAGCCCAAGGTCCTGTTGTTCGACGAGCCGACCTCGGCGCTCGATCCTGAAATGATCCAGGAGGTGCTCGACGTTCTAGTCGAGTTGGCCTCCGATGGCATGACGATGATTGTGGTCACCCACGAGATGGGATTTGCTCACAGAGCCGCCGACAAGGTTGTCTTCATGGATGCCGGACGGATTCTGGAAGTCGCACCGCCCACCGAGTTCTTCGGTACTCCCCGACACGAACGCGCCGTGAAATTCCTTTCAAAAGTGCTGAACTATGCCTGAGTGTGACGCTTCACCTAACAGGGCCATTTTCGAGCCGGCTCCGTAACGCTCGAACACACCCCTTTTCTGTTCCACTTCGCTTCACGCCCGTCTGGTGGCTTCGGTCGTCGTGTCAGGCGCAGGCGACCGTCTTCCCGCGCAGGAGAGTAATGAACGTCCGTAGAAGAGCGTCCTCTCGCGGCACTCGAGCCAGTGCCGGCCTCACTGTCGGCCTGATTACCGCGGCCGCCCTGACCGTGAGCGGGTGCTCCGGCAGTTCCACGAGCTCACCCGGCGTCCCTGGGGCGCCCGGGTCGGCAAGCGGCTCTCTCTCCGCGGCCGCCTCCGGAGCCATCGACAGACTCGTCGCCGAGGAGCAGCCTGCGAGTTCGGCGCTGATGCCGAGCGGCTCCACCGCGGCGAAGATCAAGTCACGCGGCACCCTGGTGGTCGGCGGTACCCAGACCGCCGCGCTCTTCTCCTTGCTGAATCCGACCACTGGCCGGGTCGACGGCTTCGACGCGGCCATGTCGCAGCTGCTGGCGAAGTACATCATCGGAAAGCCCTCGACGAAGCTGGTCAACGTCACCTCGGCGACCCGGGAAGCATTGCTCAAGAGCCATCAGGTGGACGCGGTGTTCGCCACCTACACCATGACGCCCGAGCGCGCCAAATCCGTTACCTTCGCTGGTCCCTACTATGAGGACGGCCTGGCCATCGAAGTCAGGAAGTCCGAGAACACCATCGCATCGCCGGACGGCCTCGCGGGCAAGACAGTGGTCACGGAGTCCGGTTCCACCGCCGCCGCGGCTGTGAAGAAGGCTGCCCCTGGTGCGAAGGTGCAGCTCTTCGACACCAACACCGAATGCCTTCAGGCTCTTCAGCAGGGCAGGGCCGACGCCTACGTTCTCGACCAGGGCATCCTGGCGGGCAACGCCGCTACGAACCCCGACGTCAGGGTGTCAGGCAGCACCTTCAGCCAGGAGCCTTACGGCATCGGACTTCCCCTCGGTGAATCCGACTTCAAGCACTTCGTCAATAGCTGGCTGAAGAAAATCGAGGGCGACGGTACCTGGGCCAAGGTCTGGAGCGCGACCGTCGGCACCGAGGTCCCGGGCGCCGCTCCCGCGCCCCCGAGGATTGACTGACGGCCATGGCCATCATCACCTCCCATCTGGGTGTCTTCGGTCACGGTCTGCTGGTTTCCCTCGAACTGAGTAGCAGCACGTTCATCCTGGCCGGATTGCTCGGTCTGGTCCTGGCGTGCTTCCGGATCAGTCCCGTGCTGCCGCTGCGCGTACTGGGATGGGCGTATGTCACTGTCCTGCGCAGTGTGCCACTCCTGGTCCTGCTGACGCTGTTCGTGTTCGGCCTGCCGGAGATCGGGATGCTCTCCTCGCTGTTCTGGACCGCGGTAACGGCAATGAGTCTGTACTGGGCCGCATTCTTCTGCGAGGCCATCAGGTCGGGGGTGCTGTCGGTGCCGGCCGGACAGTTCGAGGCGGGCCGTGCGTTGGGCCTGTCCGTCGCCCAGGTGCTGCGGCTGATCGTATTGCCGCAGGCGGTCCGCTCCATGATCCAGCCATCGGCCTCGCTTCTCATCGCCGTGATACTCAATTCATCTCTGGCCTCATCCGTCGGAGTCACCGAGGAGCTGACCGGACAGACTCAACTCCTCGATCAGCAATACGCGCAACCGCTGATCACCTTTGGGGCCGCATCTGTGTGCTATATAGCCCTCACTTTGCTGATCGGACGCCTGGCAGCAATTATGGAGCGTAAGTCGGTGGTGCTGCGATGAAGCGAATCGCATCCCCGTCATCCGCTTCCAGCAGCGCACCGCTGGGCGCGGACGTGCCTACCGCCAGCACCAACGACTATGCTCGTAGGCAAGGCGACCGGCAGACTCCGGGCGGCCCGGCACTTCTCGGCGACCCTATGGTTCCGCAGCCCCAGTCCTGGTGGCGAGCACATCTGGCTGCCCGGGCCGGTGACGACGTGGGTTCGCTCTTCGACCCGCCCGGCCCCCGCGGCCAGAACCGGATCGCCGTCGCCACGGCGGCCTCGCTGCTGGTGCTGGCCGCAGGGATCTGGCTGGTGGTACGGCAGTTCGCGAGCCACGGCCAACTCGATGCTGCGAAGTGGACGTTGTTCGCCGAGCCGACTGTCATGCGCTACCTGCTCACCGGGCTGTGGGCGACCATCCGGGTCACTTTGGTCAGCGGTGCGCTCGCACTACCCTTCGGCGCCCTCCTGGCCTTGGGGCGGCTCGCTCGCAACCGTCCAGCGAAGTGGCTGGCCGGAATCTACGTCGAGTCCATGCGGGCGGTGCCACTACTCCTCCTGATCTACGCATTTCTGCTCGGGCTGCCCGGCGCGGGCGTCCACCTCTCCCTGTTCTGGCAGCTTGTGTGGCCGATCGTGATCACCAATGCTGCGGTGTTCGCCGAGATCTTCCGTGCCGGCGTCCGTGCGCTGCCTCGCGGTCAGAGCGAGGCGGCCCACGCTCTCGGACTCGGATACTGGCCGACCATGCGGCTGGTGCTTCTGCCCCAGGCCATCCGCAGTATTTCGCCGACGCTGGTCGGTCAACTGGTCCGGTTGCTGAAAGACAGCACTCTCGGTTATGCCGTCAGCTTCCTCGAGCTACTGAACTCCGCAAAGGTGCTCGGTGAGTTCGACCACACCATCGTCCAGAGCTATCTGGTCGTTGCAGTGATCTACGTTTTCATCAACTCCGTATTGGCCACCGCAGCCGGGTGGCTCGAACGCCGCACCGGCATGGCCCGCACGCCATCATCGCCGATCCGCTGACGCAGCGAACTCCCCGCCCGGCGTCCCCACAACCTTGAGCACCCCGCCATCGGTCTTCTCGGCCCACCCCCGGTCCTCGGTCGAGTGGCGCAGTCCCACATCCGCGTCCGCCCCGTCGGCTGCTTCGCCGCCAGGACGCTGCACCCCCAGAACATGAGCCCGTCGCGGGCCCGTTCCGCGTGCCCTTGTACGGCACCTAGTTCACAGAGATGAGTGGTCGTATGTGCAGAATGATGGGCGTCGTCGCCCGGGAACCCCGACCTCTGCGCGAGCTGTTCGCCGACGATCTGGCCCCCTTCCTCGAGATGGCGTGCGAGCACAACCAGGGCTGGGGGGTCGCGTCCATCACCCGGCAGGGCGTCGTCTCGTCTGTCAAGCAGCCCGAGTGCGCTGACGAGAGCGCCGGCCTCCCGGCTGTGTTAGAAGGCCGCACCACAACTGCAGGCTTGCTGCACCTGCGCATGGCCAGTCAGCAGTTCCCCGTCGTGCTGGAGAACACTCATCCATTCGGCGACGAACGGATGGCGTTCGTCCACAACGGTGACTTTTCGCCCGCCAGCTGTGTCGATGACCTGATCGGCACCTCGCTGCTGAACAGCGCCGAAGGCAATACCGACAGTGAGCGCTACTACCTTGCGATCCGCCGCCGGATCGACAACGGAGTCGCACCGCCCAAGGCCATCGCGATCACTGCAGCCGACATTCGGGCGCGAGCGGTCGGTTTCGTAAGTCTGAACTGCATGCTGCTCACGCCCGAAGCTGTATACGCCTACGTCGCGCACGATCCGCACTCTGAAGTAATCGGCCGTCGCGGCCAAGGCTACTTCTCCCTGAGCTACCGCAAGGATGTGGACAAAGTCCTGATCGCGTCTGCCGGCTGGCCGCAGGACCCGCCGGCATGGTCCCCTGTCCCCGAAGGCCACGTACTGGCGATCGCCCGAGAGGACTTGTCCATCTCGGTGCACCAGTTCTGACGGGTGTGCTGCAGCCCCCTCCCGGCACGGTGGGGTGCCGGGTCACATGCGGAGCTTTTGCTGATCGGCCCATGTGCTCCCGACCTCGACCGTCCACGAATTACGTGCTGCATCTAACTGGCGACATGCCTCAGGGCCGTTCCAAAGTCCGGACGATCGGGTGAGTGTGCTGGTCACAGCGTTGTGACGATGCTCGGCCGGGTCGTGTCATGAGCAACGGGGCTCCCCTTGAAGCAGGTGACCCTTCAAGTCGCCCTGCTGAACCGGAGACCCGATGTGCCACCAGTCTGCCGCCGTTGGTCTCGTCAAGTCGCCTGTCATGGTGGGGCGTTCGGGGCTCGCTGGTGGAGTGGCTGGTCAGGCTGCCGGACCCCCGCCATCGTCGCGGCGTACGTCACCCGTTCATGGGGGTGCTGCTGGTCTCGGCCTGTGCGGTCGTGGCCGGCGCACTGTCCTGCACGGCCATCGCCCAGTGGGCACGCAATGTCCCGCAGGAGACTCTGGCCCGGTGTGGTGCCTGCCCGCTGGCCTCGCTTAACGTACGTATCGCACCACGCAGGTTGACGATGCGCCGGGTCATCATCGCGGTCTGCCCTGGTGGCCTGGCGGACCTGACCGGGAGTGATCCGTCCGGGGCGAAGGCGCCGGCCCTGGACGGGCAAGAGCGCTCGTGGTTCCCGCCGCGGGCAGGTGTCGGCCGCTCGTCTGCTTGCCGCCATGACCGGCGACAGCCGGATCGTCACCCAGCTGGGGGTACTGGACAAGACGAACGAAATCACTTGCCTCGCTGCCCTGCTGGAGCCCTTCGGCCCGGCCGGGACCGTGGTGACCGCCGACGCCTTGCACACACGGCGTGACCATGCTGTCTGCCTCGTCGAGGTGAAGCAGGCGCACTACGTGTTCACCGTCAAGAAGAACCAGCCCCTCCTTCACCAGTGGCTGCGGGCCCTGCCCCGGGAGCGGGCCACCGCGAAGTTCTACGACCGCAGCCAGGGCCACGGCCCCTGAGCAACCTTCGATCAACAAGCTCCGCGGCCACGGCCACACCAACATCGCCGCCGGCCTCCGCGAGATGTCCTACCAGCCCTTCGCCCGCCCCCCGACCTCCTCGGCATCGCCCCGCAACCAGCAACAACACCAACATCAAACGACTTTGGAACAGCCCTGTCTGACCTGGAGCTGGCCGCTCAGAAGCTCTCCACACATCCAATCGAGGGCATTGACAGGACGCCGTGTGTATAGGCAGGATGCAGCGCAATTGCTCCTATTGCGGAGTCCCCCTAGCCGTGGACCCTGCCGGGCGATATCGGACTCTGCCTCGATCACATCGGCAGAGCGTCCCGAAGCCCCTGGCCTTACCTCCCTCCGTCTTGTGAAATTTCGAGGAGCTGGACGCTCCGCGGAAGGAAGCGGCGTGCACTACGACACCTATCTGCGTCTGGACCGACTGCTTGCTGCACGGAACCCGCGCTCGGATACACGGAACGGGGACATCCGAGCAGCAGAGCACTACTTCATCATCGTCCACCAGATCTCCAAACTATGGCTGAAGCAGGGATTGGTGGACCTGCACCGCGCGCAGGCCGTGCTGCGCGGACCGGGTGACAACCCCACACATGCGTCGGCACTCGTGTACAGGGCTTCGGCCTGTGTGGACTACCTCACCGATTGCCTGCACTCCCTCGATCACTTGCCCGCTAACGACTTTGCACGATTTCGGGCAGGCCTCGATTCCGCCAGCGGAGCCCAGTCCAGGCAGATGCGCGAGCTGATGACCGACATGGGCCTGCCCCAGGGCCGCAGCCCGCTATTGGAGGCTTTCATGCGTCTTCTCAGCGGTGAAGGTCTGTCTCTCGCCCGGCTGCACCGAGCCTCGCCGGCCGGGGAGCTTGCCGAAAGTCTCTGCTGTTTGTCAGTGGGGGTGTGGCGGTGGCAGACGGCGCACCTTGAGCTGGTTGTGCGGATGATCGGAGAGGCTCCAGGGACGGGAGGGACTGCAGGTGTGAACTGGTTGCGCAGCCGGATAGGGCGGGCCTTTCCAGAACTGCAGCGCTGGCGTGCGGACGCTGACCTCGCGCGAGCGGAGGTGCGATGACGCACTGCAACGACGGTTCCATCGACGGGCCCGCGCCGATCGTTGTCGTGGGCGGCGGCATGGTGGGATGTGTCGCGGCGATGTACCTGGCCCGCAGGTTCGGCCGGGTGGAGGTTCTGGAGCGCGACACTGCGGTGAAGCGCGCCGAGGTGCATACAGCACGCTCGTTGACAGTGATCCTTTCGGCCCGGGGTTGGCGAGTGCTGGACGACTTGGGCCTGGCCGAGCGGGTGCGCGCTCTGTGCCTGCCCTTGGGAGGGCGGCTGGCCCATCGGCCGGACGGCTCCCAGCAGTACACCGCCTATGGACGTCACGGACAGCGGATCTGGTCGGTGCGCCGCGATCGGCTGCACCGGCTGCTGGTCTCCGCGACCGCAGCCACCTCGGGCGTTCGTATGCACCATGGCATCCGAGTGCAGGCAGTGGATCTGGACGGCCCTTCAGTAACGGTCGACGAGAACGGGCGCATGCGGCGGATCCCGTGTGCCCGGGTCATCGGCTGCGACGGTGTGCACTCGGTCGTGCGGTCCGCCCTAGTGGCCGCCGGTGCACGGCAAACGGTGCGCCAGCTCTCCTTGGGCTACAAGGAAATCGACGTGTCCGACGCCGAAGAATGGCGACATCCCCGGACCGCATTCCACTACTGGCCCCGCGGGCAGGCACTGTTCGGGGCCTTCCCCGACATCGAGGGCGGCTACAACGGTTCGCTGTTCCTGCCCCTGAGCGACGGGCCCGACAATTTCGCGGGCCTGACCTCTCCAGCAGTGCCCATGCTGTTCGCCGAGCGGTTCAGCGACCTGACCGCCAGGATCGCCGGCCTCGAGGAACAGTTCCGGGACCGGCCGACCAGCGCGATCACCACCACCGGTTGCGACCGCTGGCACCATTCCGACACCACCGTCCTGCTCGGCGACGCCTGCCATGCCATGACCCCCTTCATGGGCCATGGCATGAACTGCGGCTTCGAGGACGCACGCGTGCTCGACGAGTGTCTGGCCGCAGCCGGGGACTGGGCCAGCGCGCTGAAGGCCTACGAGCGCCGACGCCGTCCCGACGTCGAGCTGATCGTCCGCATCTCCCATGACCACTACCGCACCTTGTCCCGCGGCCCGCACAGGGCCGACCGGACGGAAGCGGTGCTCGACCGGCTGAGCCGGCTACTCCCGGAACCACGGTTCGATCCACTCTACGAGCGCTGCGCGTTCAGCCACGACAGCTACGCCACCGTGCTCAGCGACGCACGCGCCGCACGGCATCTGGCCGACAGCCTGCTCGCAGCCCACGGCCCTCGTCTGTTGGAGGGCCCGGACGAAACGTTCCGCGCCGCCGCCCGTGCTCTGACTGCCGTGCAACCCCATCCCTTGCAGTCCGTCCCAGATGGAGGCATCCATGCTCGTGGTGCTCTTCCGAACCCGCTTGACTGAAGACGCCGGTGACGATCTGGACACGATGAACGAGGACATGCTCGACCTCGCCCGTTCCATGCCCGGCTCCGGCTTCGTGGACATGCGCTCCTACACCTCCGACGACGGCGAGCACCTTGCCGTGGTGTGGTGGCGGGACGCGGAGAGCCTGCGCCGCTGGCGTGAAGACGCCCGCCACCGGCAGGCGCAACGCCTTGGCCAGCAGCGCTGGTACAACCACTACGAGATCCAGGTGACCGAATTGGTGCGGGAATACGCCTTCCCCGCGCCGTCTACGCAGAGAGGACAGGGCAGCCATGAGTGAGCAGTTCGCCGAGCTGAGTCAGGCGTACGAGGACACCCACACCATGCCGTTCCGGCACCGAATGGAAGCCCCCAGCGTTCTCGAGCGCCTGGGAGATCTGCGCGGCCTGTCCGTACTGGACGTCGGCTGCGGCAGCG
>NZ_JBFAWW010000049.1:18345-59011 GCF_040680495.1 Streptomyces sp. NPDC052036
CGGCGCCTACACGCGGCTACTCAAGCGCGGCGGCGCAGACCGCGTCGTCGGACTGGACGCGTCCGAGGGCATGCTGGAAATGGCCAGGTGGCGGGCGGCAGCGGCGCCTACACGCGGCTACTCAAGCGCGGCGGCGCAGACCGCGTCGTCGGACTGGACGCGTCCGAGGGCATGCTGGAAATGGCCAGGTGGCGGGAGGCTCATGAGAAGCTGGGCGTTGAGTACGTCTGTCGCGATGTCGCCGATCCCGGCCCCTTGGGACCATTCGACCTCGTGGTGGGCGTCTACGTCCTGCCGTACGCGGAGTCGGTCGAGCGCCTGCATGCGATGTGCCGCGGGGTAGCGAGCGTTCTCGCCGCCCACGGCCGCTTCGTCACACTGCCACTCAATCCCGAGCTCTCCCTGGATCCGGCCTGGTACGCACCTTACGGCTTCACCATGCGCAGTGAGGAGCCGCGGGTGGACGGGAGCCCGGCTGTACTCACCGTGGACTTCGGTGAGACCCAGTTCTCCGTCAGCTCCCAGCAGTGGAGCCGCGCCACCTACGAACGCGCCTTGCGTGAGGCCGGCTTCGCCGCGGTCCAATGGGACGAGTTGCGGCCCAGCGCGGAGGGCATCGCCGAGAGCGGTCAGGGTTTCTGGGAGCGGTACGTCACCTGCCCGCATGCGCTCATCCTCGATTGCCGCATGCAACCCTGGCCGGTGGCGCCGCAGGTTCGCTCGTGACAGGCGACGCCCTGAGTCCTGTGCAGCGGGCCACAGCCTTGCTCACGGGTTCGCGGTTCCTGGTGCTGGCCACCGCCGACGCCACCGGCCCGTGGGCGGCGACAGTCAACCATGTAGTGAGCCGAGCGGGCGCCTTGCTGTTCTGCTCGCCCCCGCAGTCCCGCCACGGCCGACACATCGCCGACCGGCCAGTGATCGCGGCCACTGCCTACTTGGTCGGCCCCGGTCAGACCCCGCTGGACGGTGTGCAGCTTCGCGGACGGTGCACACCGGCCGGCGAGGACGAGCTGACCGCACTCCACGAGGAGTTCTTCACCCGGGCCTTCCCCGACGACGCCGTACGCGACCAGGCGCTCATCGCGTTGCGGGACTTCGGCCCGGCAGCCGCCTACCAGCTCTACACCATCGAAATCACCCAGTGCTGGGTGCGCGACCTCCAGGCCCGGCGGTGCGAACGGGCCGAGCGCCGGCTCTCCGTGCCGGTCCCGGACCTGGTCGTAGCACTGCGCGCACACTCGACCTCGGTGAAAGGTTGCGAAACCGATGAGCATCAATGACATCTCGGAATTCTTCGACCGGGTAACCAATCCGATCACTGCGTCCTACGGGCCGGACATCCACTTCGGCTACTGGCCCGACCCGACAGAGCCACTCCCTCTTGCCAAGGCCACCGCCACGATGACTGACCAGGTCGTCACCCGCCTTGACGCCGGCCCGGAGTCCCACCTGCTGGACGTGGGGTGCGGAACCGGCGCCCCCGCGGTGCGAGCCGCATTCACACCGGCGCCACCGTCACGGGCATCGCCACCAGTCGGCACCAGGTCGACCTCGCCAGCGCAGCGGCCTCGGCGGCAGGACTGGCCGGCAGGGTCCAATTCGCCTACGCCGACGCCCTTGACCTGCCATACGCCGACCGATCCTTCGACGGTGTGTGGGCACTGGAGTCGGTCGTCCACATGGCCGACCGACCAGGGTTCCTGCACCAGGCCACGCGGGTGCTGCGCCCCGGCGGCCTCTCGGTCATCGCCGAGATCGCACTGCGCGAGCCGCCCCGCGACCTCGCACAGGTCGAGAGCCTCCAACGCTTCCGCGCCGACCCAGCACTGATCGTCGACTACCCCAGCCTGATCGCCGAGGCCGGGCTACGCTTGGAAGAACTCACCGACATCAGCGACCACGTCCGCCCCAGCTATCCGGCCGCCGCCAGTGCCATGAACTCCCACCGCACGGAGTACGGCGCCGTCATGGGCCTGGACGCCTTCGACGCATTCATCAGCAGTCTCAGGGACTTCGCCCCGTGGTGCGGCTACGTCATCCTCACCGCGTCCCGCCCGTGACCACCCCGGCCCCACGCCGTTGCCCACAACCGCACGCCGGCCACCGCCTACCGGTCAACGGCCGCCCACAACCCGCCAGGTGCCAAGACCTCGATACGTCGGCGGGCCCGGAACGTGGCCGGGCCGGTTTCCACACCCGCACGCCACACGGCACGCAGGGCACGCGTGGCGGCGATATCGCGGGTGGGATCGCCGTCCACGAGCAGAAGATCGGCGCGCAGCCCAGTGGCGATGCGACCGCGATCGGTCAGACCCACGCACGCCGCGGGAACGGACGTCGCAGCGGCCAGTGCCTGAGCGGGAGTTAGGCCGGCTTCGACGAGCAGTTCTAGTTCTCGGTGCAGGCCGATCCCGTGGCCGAACACCGGGATGGCGTCGGAACCGGCCAGCAATGGCACCCCGGCGCGGTGCATCGCATTGGTGAGGCGTAGCACGCCGTCCACATACAGATCCCGCTCTGGGCTCGGCGCGCGTGCTGCCGAGGACGGCGCCGTCGGTACAAATCCCGCGGTCGCGCTGACGGTGGGGATGACGAAGCGGCCGCGCTCGGACAGCCGGCCCAGCAGGTCTGCCGTCAGGTCGGTGGCCTCGGGGTGGTGCGCGAGCGCGTCGGCGCCGGCGTCCAATGCCATGCGTACGGCCGCACCGCCCTCGGCGTGCACGAAGACCTTCTTGCCGTGCGTGTGCGCTGCCGCGACGACCGCCCGCACCGATTCCTCCGACAGAGCCGCGTGCTTCGGGGCCGCGCCGGTGCCGCCGCCGCGGGCCCCGGCGAAGACCTTCACGTAGTCGGCGCCCTCGGCGACCCTCGCCGCGACGAAGGACTCCGCTTCCCGCGGCCCGCTCAACGTCGGAAACGGCGGATAGAGTCCCCGCTTCACAAGGTGGGTCGGAGGCCCGCCCGGTGCGGCCGCGCCGATCCCTGCGCTGCGGAAGTCAGCCAGGTCACTGCGGTTCGCCGCTGCGTGCCGCAGCCGCTGGGCGTGCGGGGGCACGCAAAACATGTCCAACTCGGTGGTCACCCCGAACGCAAGCGCCTCGACCAGATTCTCAATCCGCAACGCGTGGGTGTGACTGTCGATCAGGCCTGGCAGAAGGGTGCCCGACCTGCCGGCCACTATCCGGACACCCCGCGGCAGCGCACGTCGACTTCCCACTTCCACAATGAGACCGTCACGGACCAGGACACTGTCAGCATCGATCAGTCGGACGCCGTCGAAGACCCGCGCCGCTCGTATCAGCACACCATCGGAAGCATCGTCGTGCCGACGGTCGGCCCCGTCAGGATTCGTCGAGATGGGCGGCGGCGACCAGCTCCAGCACATCGTTCTCACCCTCGGTGACCTTGGGACTCTTGGTATGGCGCAGCAGTTTCTCGGGGCAGAAAACACCGCCGTCCGAGAAGTGCACGCCGTTGCCCTGGGTGGCGCTGGCGCCGCAGAGCTGGAAGGCGATGTCGCAGACCCCGAAGGCGGTCTCCGTGCGGGCCGCCTTCGGCGTACTGGTACTCCAGCGGCGCGATGAACAGGCTCATGGAGAGGGCAGCGTCGCCCGTGGCGAGTGCCTCCAGGACCAGGTGCTCCTCCAGCTGGGACAGCTCTGGACCTGCGCGATCTGGTGGCGCGGTGAGGCAAGAAAGCCCTCATCACGCGCCTTGTCCATGAGCGTGAAATAGGGCGATCCGGGGCCACCGCTTCCTCGGGGCTTATCAGATCGAGCCGGTGACCGACCGGGGCACGCGTACGGCCTGGCCCGTCGCTGCGCTTCTCGGCAGAGTAGGACCCCCGAGACGCCTCGGGGATCCCACTCCGTGCACTGCGGCTCTTCGGGGGTGGAAGCGGCGGTCCTGAGCCCAGGCTCGCCGTCATCATCCTCCCGTGCCGAGGACCTATCGGGGTACTTTGCGGGTGGGTCTCCCCTTGTGGCGCTGGTCCTCATCGCGAGCGTCGAGCAGACGCTAGAACCGGTCGCCCGATCGTCGGCTCGTACCCGGCGTAGCCCGAATGGGCACCCGCGGGGTGGCCACCGCCGTAGGTCTCGACGCCCCAGGCGGTACCCATGCCGTCGTTACTTGGCGAGATGCATCCACTCGTCGTAGAAGTTGGGCATGCCCGGCTGAGGGTCACGATTGCAGCCGACCATGTCGTACTGCGGGGTCTGCTTCACCCAGGCAGACATCTCGTCGATGCACTGCCAGTAACCACCGGGGAAATTCTCACCGCCGACCTGTACCCACCCGGGCCCGTACGGGCTGGTGGCGGCGGAAGCCGTGGTGGCGGTCAGCGGCACAATGATCGCTGCGGCACCCGCGGCAAGACCGAGGGCTATACGAGAGCGCCCAGGAAACTTCATGAAATCCTCCATCTCGTCGAACCACTGAGCAGCGGAACGTCAGCTCAAACCTAGGTTCGCGGGGCTGCACAAGGCCATGCTGTAAGTTGCTGTCGTGGCGACATGATCTTGCGGTAGGCCCTGCTCATCAGTGCACCGTCGGCGCTCGACAAAATGGGCGGCCGACACGGACGGACTGGAGGATTCGCAGGGCTCGGCGACGCGGCAGGCTCTCGGCCGGTCCCGGCGCGGTTCGACCACCAAAATCCGCCCGGCAGTCAACGCCGCAGGCCCCCCTCTCCTTGATCCTCACGATGGGGAGCGTCGTCGAATCCTCTGTGTTCAAGGGGGTACTGGGCACCGTCCGCTCTGCGTTCTGCCCGCCGGAGGGGGGTGGTCCCGCACCCACCGGACAGGGTCCTGGCCGAACTTCTTTGCCGCCTGGTCGCTCCAGCAGGCCCGGGACGTCCTCAAGCACAGCCTCACGATGCTCGCGGAGTTGGTCAAAGGCAGGCGGGATCAGCGATGATGCGTCGGTGGTCACGGTCTTCCAGTCGGATCACGGGAGCCCTCCTCGTCCACGGCTCGCAGTCGGCGGTGACCGTCAGTGGGTGTCTGCGCGTTCCAGTTCGACGGCGAGGGCGTGTTCGACGGCGGTGACCAGGACCTGTTTGGCGGAGTCGCGGCGGCGGGCGTCGCACAGCAGGACGGGTACCTGCGGGGGCAGGCTAAGGGCGGTGCGGACCGTTGCGGCCGGGTAGGAGCGAGCCCCGTCGAAACAGTTGACGGCCACCACGAAGGGGAGTTGCCGGCGTTCGAAGTAGTCCACGGCGGGGAAGGAGGCGTCCAGTCGGCGGGTGTCGGCGATCACGACTGCGCACAGGGCGCCGGACGCCAACTCGTCCCACATGAACCAGAAGCGGTCCTGCCCCGGCGTCCCGAACAGGAACAGCGCCAGGCGGTCGTGGAGGGTGATCCTGCCAAAGTCCATGGCGACGGTCGTCGTGGACTTCTCCTCCACCCCCTTGGCGTCGTCGACGGCAATACTGGGCAGGGTCATGTTCTCCTCGGTATGGAAGGGGACGATCTCGCTCACCGCGCCCACCATGGTCGTCTTTCCCGCCCCGAACCCGCCGGCGACAAGGATCTTCACCGCCTCGGGCAGCGCGACGCCCCCCGGACCCGCTGTCCCCTCGCCCCGGCCGGCGTCGTGCTCAGAGCGCACGAAGTCCATCAAGCACCTCTCTGATGATGTCAATACCCGGCCGTGCCGCAGGATCGGCCGGTTCATGGATCAGCACCGCCTGCGCGTCGAGCAGGTCGCCCAGCATGACCCGGACGACCCCGACAGGCAGACGCAGACGGGCCGCCACTTCCGTCACCGTCCTGGGATGGCGGCACAACTCCAGGATGCGGTGGTGTTCCGGCTCCATCTGCATCCACGCGTCCAGGGTGTCGACCAGGGTGACCACGAAGGCGATGAGGTCGAATCGCCCCTGTCGACTCTGCGTGCGGCCCCGCACCATGGCATAGGGGCGCACGACGGGTCCCGCGTCGTCGTCCACCCATTCCTGGTACGTCACGTCATCGGCCGTGCCCCGGAGGGCGGCTGACCGTAGCGGGAGTCGACCGACAGGTGCGGCCCGAGCCGCTTGACGACCATGGCCATCTCGTAGGCCACCACGCCGATGTCGGCCTGCTCCGGCGTGAGCACCGTTAGACACGCGTTGCCCCCCGCCGCGCCGACGAAGAGGAATCCCGCCTCCATCTCGACAACGGTCTGGCGCACCGCGCCGCCGCCGAAGTGCCGCCCGGCCCCCTTGGCCAGGCTGTGGAGACCAGACGCGACGGCCGACAGCCGCTCCGCCTGGTCACGGCCCAGCCCCTCGGAGGTACCCAGCAACAGGCCGTCCGTCGACAACAGGACCGCATGACCGATCTCCGGCACCCGCCGGACCATGTCGTTCAGAAGCCATCCCAGGTCCGCACCGGACTCGGAATACTCGGAGGCTTGTGGCAGCGTCATTGACCGCCGCTCCCTTCGTGGGCGCTTATGGTGGGTGAGTCGCTCCGCGAAAAACGGTCGCGGGGACGTGGACAAGTGGGTTGTTGGGGCGTCGCGAGCGTCACTGGACGGTCCGCGGCACCGGACGAATTGCGGAGTGCCGCGCCCTACGAGTAGCCGTCGCCGCTGTGGTCCGCGCGTGCCCGGGCCGCACCGGCCTGCAGGGCCGACATGAGAGAGCGGACGTGTTCCGGTCGGTCCTCGTGATCGACCGCTGCGGCGTCGCCCGCGCCCGGACCGGGCGTCTCGGTGCCGAACAGCGACACCGGGCCGGACCCCCGCTCCCACGCGTGCTGATTGCGCGCGACTGGCGCGTACCCCTGGTCGGACACCGCGTACGCGGCCCGTCCCCGGGGCAGCCGGGAGAACCGCTCGGCACCGGACAGCCCGGCCGCATCGCCCGGCACCCTGCCGGGCCCGCCGGGCGCCGCGGGCTCGCCGCCCCAGTCCATCACGGGCCGCCGGCGCACCGCCTCGGCCTCCTCTCGCAGTTCCCTCGCCAAACTGGCCTGGGGCACCCGGCGAGGCAACCCGTCGACGGTGTCCTGCTGGTCGTGGGCCGTCACGGACGGCTCCGGCTGCCTGACGGCGGCCGTCGCAGACGGATTCGGGTACGAGCCGTGAGCAGTGGCCCGCGCCGTCTCGTGCGCGTAGCTGGGCTCCGGGGCCTGCTCGGTCTCCGTGGCGTACGCGGGCACCAGGGCGGAGGGCTGCCCCGGCTGATAGACCGGTACCGGCGTGCCGCTCGCGTCACTCAGCTCGCTCCGGGCGGCTGCGCCGTCCGAGCGCTGGAGTCGGCCGGCCGTCGCCGCGCCGGGCCCGGGCAGGGCGTTCGCGTCCCACTCCAGAAGCGCATGCGGGATCAGCACGACCGCCGACACGCCTCCGTACGGGGAGTCGCGCAACGACACCTTCACGCCGTGGCGTTGGGCCAGTCGGCCCACCGTCACCAGGCCGAGCTGCGTACTGTCCAGCAGGCTGACGTCGAAGTCCGCAGTGATGCGGGCGTTGGCCACGGCCATCTCCTCCTCCTGCATGCCGAGGCCCCGGTCGTCGATCTCGATGACGAGGCCGCCTGACGCCTTGCTGATGCTCACCCGCACCTGGCTGTCGCCCGGCGAGAACGCCTCGGCGTTCTCGACCAGTTCGGCGAGCAGGTGGATGACATCCGCAGCGGCCCTGCCCAGCACGCCGACGGTGGGCACAGGCATGACCACCACCCGGGCGTACTGCTCCGTCTCCGACACCGCGCCGCGGATGACGTCGACGACCGGCACCGGGTGGCGCCAGAACCGCCCGGGAGGCGCGCCGGAGACGATGATCAGGCCCTCCGCATACCGACGCATGCGGGTCGCGAGCTGATCCAGGAGGAAGAGGTCCGCCAGTACCTTCGGGTCCTCCTCACGGGCCTCCATCGTGTCGATCAGGGCGAGTTGGCGGTGCACCAGCACCTGGCTGCGCCGCGCCAGATTGAGGAAGACATCGCTGATACCGCGGTGCAGCCTGATGTCCTCCTCGGCCAGTTCCACGGCCGTCAGCTGAAGGGCCTGGAAGGCCTCACCCAGCTGCGCCATCTCGTGGTTGACGAAGCGCGGCTCGGTCATGTCGCCGCGCACGTCCACGCTCTCACCCCTGCGTAGCCGACCGACCACGTCACGCAGCCGGTCATCCGTGAGGTTGCGTGCCGAACGACGCAGCTTCACCATGTCGTTGACCAGCGAGCGGGCGATGTTCGTCGAGATCACCACGGACACCACCAGTGCCACAAGACCGAGCGCGCCGGAGACGATCAGCTCCACGAACGCCCGATGGGCCGGCGGGCCGGTGCGCCTGAAGAGTGCGGAGATGTCGTCGACGGACGCCGCGCTGACGGCCTGGTCCTCGGCGTCGTAGACGGCACGCCACGTGGCGGCCGAGAACGGCAACGACTTCGCCTCCGGACCCGCGGCGACAACCTGCTGCTCCAGCGCCCTGAGCTTGCCGACGGTGCTGTCCGGCGCGCCCAGCTTCTCGAACTGGGAGCGCTGCGCCGCCGGCAGGTCCTCCAGTGCCTGGCCCATCAGGTACCGCTGGGAGCCAATGTCCTGGACGAGGGCGACGTACGCGACCGGGGTCAACCGGTGCGAGGGGCTCGCGGCGGCCGCGGAGATCAGCGCGTCCTCCTGAGAGCGGAGGTCGCCGACGGGCGCGAGGTTGTACAGCGCCTCGCCGTAGGCCTGCGCGTTCTCGTCGGGCAGGATCACCATGGAGTGCAGCGCCCGCTCGATCGTACTGCTGACCCCGTTGTAGGAAGCCATCGCCTTGTCGGACGACAGAGTCCCCTCGTCCACACCCTTCCTGATCCCGTCGATGCCCGACATGGACCGGTCGGCCCTGTCGACGGCCTGACGGACGAGTGAGTTCTCCGCGCCGCGGACATCGCTGTCGTGGGACTGGGCCAGGTATGCCTTGAGGGCGGCGTCGGTCTCTTGCCGGTCCGCGTCGAGCGTGGCACGCCCTCTGTTCTTCCCAAAGGTCACCACAACCGAGTCCCGCCGTTCGTGTCCAATGGCGTTGAACACATCGATCATCGGGATGGCGAGGCGGTTGCCCAGCGTGTTCTCATGCGCCAGCGTCAGCGCGTTACCGAGGGACAGATAGGCGGCGTAGGCCCAGAGGATGGCAAGCGACATCAAGGGGAGTACGAGCAGAGCAACGAGCTTGTTTCGGACGGACCAACTGCGCACTCTCATGAGGAGAAGCCAACTTCCACGGTCGTAAGCCATGTGCCCACTGGTCAATGCGCCGGTATTGGCGTTCAACAGCAGCAAATATTGATCACTCAACGGGGTCCCTCGGAACGTCAAGGTGAATGCCGCGTTAAGTTTTTTAGCGATTGCATGTCGCTGTTCCGTAAAGTCACACGCGTCCGCGCAGGACACGGATGCCGGAGCCTAGCGGCATTGCGGCAACCGATCCGCTTGACCGCAGTCTGTGCCAACTCGGAGCCAAATCAGTCCGCGAAAGAACGGGGCGCAGGATGGCGGACGCGCGGTTACGCGGGCGCATTCCTTCATATGAGCCGCGCAGATCGCATACGCCGGTTCATTCGATGCGGAAAGTAAGGGGCTGTCTCTGTAAGTTCATCGCCAAACCATGAGCGAGGGTCCACAGCCTGGGCTCTGATCTCGGAGGCGTGGCCCACCTGGGGTGAGCTCTGCGTGTCCGGCCTTTAAACCGGTCCTGGAGGCCAGTGACAGCCTCTCATCGTCCTTGCGGGAGGGTGCTTCAGCGTCGAGGACACCGTCTGGCCCGCTGGTACCGCACCGGAAGGGAGACTTGCCATCCAGATGGGCTGCGGCATAACGGGCCTCCAACGCCGCCCGGGCGGCGGAACGCCCACCGGCCGACCGCTGATTCACGGCTGTCGTCTGCACGGGACCGTCGGGTGCGACCGCGTTGACACGCACCCTGCGTGGACCGTACTCCACAGCCCAGGCCTTGGCCAGAAAGCCCAGCGCCGCCTTGCTCGCCCCGTACACTGCCTGTCCTGGAATTCCGAGCATGCCCACCGAACTCGTGACATCGACTATCGTGCCTTCACCGCCGAGCGCCATCCTGGGTACTATCTCCGCCACCAGGAGAAACGCGGCACGCACATTGACCCGAAACGCGGCGTCGTACACGTCTGCTGTCATGTTCTCCGCGGCAGGCACATGGCCGATGCCCGCAGAGTTGACGAGGATGTCGATCCGGCCGCCGCCGATCGCCGGCGCCCTATTGCCCAAGCTCTTGATCGACTCGTCGTCCTTCAACTCGCCGACAAGGAAGTCGGCCTGCGCTCCCGCCTCCCGCAATCCCTGCACCACACGGTTCCCGCGCGTGACACTGCGTCCGGAGACAAGTACATGAGCCCCCCGCAGGGCAAGCTCAACGGCCGTAGTTCGGCCAATGCCGCGAGTCGCCCCTGTCACGAGCGCCACTCGACCGGCAAGGCCCTTCACATTCTCTCCTCTCAGCGTGGCGCCGCTCCGGATTCACCTTCCTGGCAGGAGCACCGCTGTCCCACTCTGCCCCGCACCCGCCACGACTGCCCGGCGACATCCTCCGCGCTCACGAAATGATCAGGACCGTGCTGCGCTCACGAGCCGCTCGAACCACATGAGGGCGACCGAACTCATGCGACATACCGATGCCACGGGCTCCGTGCCGTCCTGGACGTGATCGGCGCCCCAAGCTCCGGGTGGGAACGCCCGCACCCTCGACTGCCACTGCGGTGCCATCTGTCTCCCGCGCGTCGGGGATGTCGAGGCCAAGCTGTGGGGATGCCGTCACGGTGCAGCCGTATGTCACACGCCAAACGTAAAGTGTCCGTCTGTACTAGGCGATGCTTGAAATTGCCCATCCATCGCTTAGATCTTGCGGTGGACCCCTGGCCCATTCTCCCGATGGGGTGCAAGAAAACCCACGGCGAAACTCCGGGCCCGCGAGCCCGCACGACCCGGTAACCCCCTCGAGGACTGGGCCGGTCGCCGGTCGCCAGTCGCGGAAAACGCGGCGAACGCTCGGCCCGCCCCTGCTGTTCCTGCACCTCTGTGACGGAGCGCGAGCAGAAGAAGCCGCCGCGGTTCGAAGGGGTATGCACCGAGCCGGCAACCTCTTCCAACGTGGCACGGAGGCCTCGGTGACCAGTTCCAGCCGGGTCAGGTCCCGCTCCTCGGCCAGGACGTGGGTGGAGTCGGTGCGCAGGGTGGTGCGCTCGCGCACGAGTCCGGCCTCCTTCAGGCGCGCGAGCGCCAGACCGAGAAGACGGGGTGCGGTCGTCCTGGGCGAGGCGCTCGCGGAAGTCGCCAAGCACACTGTGGTGGAAGCCGGGATCGTCCAACTCCATGGCCAGGGCGTATTTGAAAGCGATTCGGCAGTGCACCGCTTCCGCTGCCTGACGGTCTGACAGACCGAGCACAAACTGCAGCACACAGATGGTTGCCAATCGGGATGGCGAGATGCCGGGGCGTCCGTCGCGCGGGTACCAGCCGACGAAGTCCTCGTCGTGCCACAGCGCGTCCAGCCGGTCTCTCACCCACATCGCCGTCGTCCCGCCCGGATTGCTCGCCCGCGCGACCTGCGCGGTCAGAGACGGGCCTTGCTCACCGGAACAGGGGCGGAGCGACAACAGACACCTCGACAACTGCATCGATCTTTGACTCAGCACCGAGCATGCCCGCTGATCGCGCTGGCGCACCGGGAGACTCCGAGATCCCCGACAGAGTCAAGCTGAGACCGGCCACCATCACCCCAAGCAGCTACACCACGCCAGTTCACACACTTGCGGATCAACTCAAAAGTGCGGAGCACGAGGCGTCACCAGTCGTACGCGGCGGACCCTGTCGGGTGGTCGGCGCATCTGGACGTACCACTGGGACAGTGACGACCGGCTCACCCGGATCAGCACGCCGGAGGGACACCGCTGGATTTACCTGTACGACCCGCTGGGCCGACGGGTGGGCAAAGAGCGCCGGGACACCAACGGCCGGGTCGCCGACCGGGTCGAGTTCGTCTGGGACGGCGACCGGCCAAGGCACCCCGTGCCCGAGGGCGCGTCACCCCGATGCTGCCGAGCACAGCACACCGCCGTCCGTCGCTCCCATCAGACGGACCGAGCCAGCTCACCGTACCGATCGAGCCCGAGCAAGGTTCCCATGGGCACAGCCTTCATGTTCCCCGGCGCAGGCTCCTCCTACGCGGACCCCGTCGCGCACTACCCGCCGGGAGGGTGACATCCTCGGGTGCCCAGCAGCGGAAGAAGGAGATCTCGCCGGTGTAGCGGTGCCGACGGGCGACCAGGACGCTGGTGCCGTGGTCGTTGTGCCTGTCGGGGGTGTCGTCGGCGCGGACGTCGAGCCAGGCCCAGTCGTACTCAACGCGTGCCCTTCGCCCCGTGTCCGGACCGCATACGCATCCATTGGTGGGGCTGCACCTTGTTGATCACCCGGTGGGCCTTCCACCTGCGGCCCGCTCCGTCCGTGACCGTGTGCCTGCGGGACACGCCGACCGCGTAGCCGAGCCCGAACTCCCGGAAGTTCTTGCGGAGTTCTTGGTCGGAATACACGTCGTCGCCGACGAACCAGCGGGCCCGATTCCCAGGTCGAGCGTGTTCTTGACCACGGCGGCGGTCTGCTCCAGTGTGGTCGCGAACTTGATCTCCTCCGGGACGCCGGCCACCTCGCGGCGTTCCTCGTCCGCGACCCAGTCCCGGGGCAGATACAGGGCCCGGTCGATCACCACACGCACGGGCTCGGTGACCACGGCCAGGTGCACGGCGACCTGGTACAGTCCGACGCCTTTGATCGCGCCGGAGTACTGGCGGCCGGCGCCGACGCAGTCGGTCGAGGACTTCGCGTCCCCGGTCTCGTCCGCGACCAGCACCACCTCCTGGCCGACGAGTTCAGGCACGACGAGGCGGGCGGCCTCGTCCCGGGCCCGGTCATGGTCGAACCTCGCACGTGACAGCAGATGTTGCAGCCGGTGCGGACCCGGATGCCCCAACGTCCGGGCCAGCGTCCAGCAGTTGCGCGTGTCCACTTCGGCCGGCAGCCCAGTGGCCATCTCCGCCGCAGTCGCCCTTGTTTCACGCCGCGCGAAGCAGCCCGCGACCGCATCCATCGCTGCCCGGAACACCCGGTCCCAGGCGGCCTGGGCGATCGTGGCCTCCACGGCCACCTGGTACTGATACGTCGTCACAAACGATCATGATCACGATGGCCGTTCCCATGCCCGAACCCGCCCCCCAGGCAGCTGACCAGCACAGCTCCCGGAACTACAGCTGCCGTGTTTGATGCGGAGTTTCTTCGGTAGACGGATGGCCGGATACCAAGGTGACGCAGAAATGCGGCAGACAGGGGCCCGGGTCCGGAGAAGCCACATCGTTCAGCGATTTGGGTGATGGTGAGGGTGGTGTCTGACAGTAGTCGCTGTGCCAGCGCGATGCGAAGGCGCGTAAGATATCGATACGGTGTCTCGCCCGTGGCGAGTCGGAAGACGCGCAGGAAGTGGTACACGCTCAAGTGCACTTCAGCGGCGATGTCGGCCAGAGTGAGCGTCTCGGCCAAGCGGTCCTGCATGATTGCAATAGCTTTGCGTACGGCAGCGTGCTCATCGTCCCAAGCGTGTGGTCCCAGGCTGCCGGACAGGAGTGCAGGAATGCTGCATGCACCGGTCAGCGTACGCGAAGTGACTTTGCTGTCCACGGCACCGGTACACCTCACGGCACCCTCGAAATTGTCCGCTTCCAGTGCCTTTCGTGAGAGCTTCTCGGTGTTGTCGGTGGAGAGCGCGGTACTGAGCAGGTGATGTAACAGGGCGCCAGAGTCGTGGTCGAGCTTGAGCACTGCCAGGAGCCGATCGATATCCAAGCCCTGGCCGGCGGCGACAGAGGAGTCCTCGATAGCTGCCTGGTTCATGAGCACGCCGAGCGCGTCCTTGAACATATTCCCCGCCTGCCCAGCGCCCGAGGCGCCAAGATGCGCGATATCGGCGGAGAAAGACCGGAAGATGGGTATGCACCGCTCTACAGCGTCGTGGGGTCCGCCGACCATGGTGGTCAGGCGCTTCTCCTCGGCCGCCGAGCGTCCACCGCTCACTGGGGCGTCGACGACCATCACGCCCCTTCCTGCACACAACTCGGTGAGCAGCATCGCGCAGGCTGGCGAGCCTGACCCGTGGTTGACCACTACAGTTCCCGGGCGCAGGCGGGGCAGCATCCGCTGGACCACCTTCAAAACGCCCACGTCCGTTCTCACACGCAGCGCGACGACATCGCATGCTGCGGCCAAGTCCTCCACCGTGTCCAACGCCTCATAAAACACCCCCACCAAAGGCTCCAGCGAAGCGGGGCGGCGAGCCAGGAGACGCAGGGGAAACCCCGCCTCGCTGATGGCACGCGCCATCTTTAAACCTGGACCGCTGAGCCCTATAAACCCAACAACCGGCAAGCGTGGTGGCCCTGTTGTTTCATTCACGTTGACACACCCGCCTGAGATAACCATATCGATACGTTCCGGCGGCCCCATGCCGTCCAGTTCCCGTCGCGAAGGCCGCTCACCGACTGCGCATACACCGAGCTGGCCGCCGAAAGAACTGCCACCGCCGTTATCAAGATCACTCACGATGGAACCATCGCGAACATCGACGAACTGCTGGAGGGATCCCTGACGCGGTTCATTGCCGACGGCGAGCCGGGATCTCTGTAGGTCAGCCCGCAGGGCTCATTCTGTTAGCCGCTGTTAAGGGCTGTCCGTAACTCGAGAAGGCGTCCGGCGGCGTCCGGAACATCCTGGTCCGGTGCGGTCTCGTCCACCGTCGACAATCGAGACAGAAGTAGACGAGCCGCTCTCCCGAGAACGACCCGGTCGCCGCTTCAAGGACCTACGGGATAGCCCTTAGGCCAGGTGTTGCCTCCCGACCACTGCTTCTTTCCTGTGTATCGGGCGCCAAAAGCCCCAGGGTCTTTCGTCTGGATCTCGGTGGGCTCGCGGCGTCCGGTACAGCTCCCCCAGCCTCCGGCCGGGGGTGCCCCCACGCAGCGTTGTCGTCGGTCGCGCATGCTCCGCAGTGACTTCCTCCTCCACCTTGCGATCCACGGCACCGGACTGCACTCCCTGCTCCACCCTGATTCAAACGAAGCCCCTGGTACGCCGGGACTCTTTAAACCGTAGATAGCCACGGTTGGTGAGAGGTGAACCAGAGCGACATGGTCAGAGAAAAAGAGCGTCACGTGATACATGGCGCCAGGGACAAGGATGCGAAGTGGATCGACTGACCATGGCGACATTCAATTCTCAGAGAAGTGAGTTCTGTGGTTTGTTCTCCCTAAACGCCATCACGCCGGACGCATCACCTGGAGCATTCGACGTCTTCAAGCGAGGGGTGGGAGGCGCAGACCGGCGACGGTCACCGCAGCGAACGCCACCGCGAAACAGCTCGGCCGGTGCTGGAACAGTTGGGGTCCCCGACCCCACACCAGGCCACCTCTCTGATAAACGCCAGCCAGCCGGAGTGGACCCGTCCCCACCCTCACGGGCGGGCCACCGGCGACGCCGCAGACTTCGCGCCGCCCCTCCGCCTCCCTTCACACGGCCGTTGGCGCAGAGTATTTCCCCTGCTGGCGATTCAAGTCCTTGCGAACGTAGCGAATTTCAAGGCTGGCCTCGGGGTGGTCGGCCGAAAGTCAGGCGCGGGGTAGAGCAATCTTCTCCGGGCTCAACAGTAGGGCCAGACGCTCGGCCGGAATCAGCCCCTTCTCCAACACCAGTTCGGCGACTCCTCGGCCAGTGGCGAGAGCTTCCTGAGCGATGCTGGTGGCAGCGCCGTAGCCAATGTCGGGGTTGAGTGCAGTGGCAAGTCCGATGGAGTTCTCGACGGTCCTGCGCAACGTCTCCGTGTTGGCAGTGATGCCACGAACACAACGTTCGGCCAAAATCTGGCAGGCAGCCCGTAGGTGGGTGATGCTCTCCGAGAGGGAGTGCAAGATGATCGGCTCAAACGCATTCAGCTGGAGTTGTCCTGCCTCAGCAGCCATGGTGATGGCGCTGTCATTTCCTATCACCTCAAAGGCCACTTGGTTGACGGCCTCGGGGATGACCGGGTTGACTTTTCCAGGCATGATGCTTGATCCGGCCTGCATCGGGGGCAGGTTGATCTCACCCAGGCCGGCGCGTGGCCCCGAGGAAAGCAGTCTCAGGTCGTTGCAGATCTTGGAAAGCTTGACCGCGATGCGCTTGAGCACTCCTGACAGATGGACAAACACGCCGCAGTCCTGTGTCGCCTCTATGAGGTTCACGGCAGTGACCAGGGGCAGCCCCGTGATACTCGCCAGGTGGCGGCGTGCTGCTTCGGCGTAGCCGGCAGGAGCGTTGAGCCCGGTACCGATCGCGGTGGCCCCGAGGTTGATCTCGTGAAGGAGCTGGACGGACTCGGCGAGCCGACTCTGGTCCTCTGCCAACATGACTGCGTAGGTGGAGAATTCTTGGCCAAGCGTCATGGGTACCGCGTCTTGTAGTTGGGTGCGTCCCATTTTCAGTACGTCGCGGAACTCCGCAGACTTGGCGGCAAATGATTCTCGCAGCACCGACATTGCGTCATTCAGTCCCTGTGCTGCGACGATTGTGGCTACTTTGACGGCCGTCGGGTATACATCGTTGGTGGACTGGCTGAGGTTCACGTCCTCGTTCGGATGCAGAGACTTGTAGTCCCCCTTCGTGCCACCCAGGATTTCCAGCGCACGGTTGGCGATCACCTCGTTTGCGTTCATGTTCGTGGAGGTGCCCGCCCCGCCCTGGACTACATCCACAATGAACTGATCGTGAAGTCGGCCCTCACGGATGTCCTGGCAGGCCACGGCGATCGCCTTGGCCTTCTCTCTGGTGATCAGTCCGAGTTCCTCATTTGCCCGGGCCGACGCCTCCTTCACCGCCGCCAGCGCAGTGACCAGGTGCGGGTAGGACGCAATCGTCTGCCCCGTTATGGGGAAGTTCTCGGAGGCGCGGAGGGTGTGGATGCCCCAGTACGCGTCAGAGGGAATGTCCCGGTCCCCGAGGAGATCGTGTTCACGACGGTATGTGATGGTCATCAGGTTGTGCTCTCCTAAGACGTTGTCTCATTTGGCGTGGTCGCTAGTCTGGGGTGGTGCTGATCGCGGAACGCTCGGTGCCGGACGAGTTGTATGACCTCTTCCAGCGGGTGGTGCCTCCCTCCCCAACGCGGCCGCAGGGCGGGGGCCGACGACGGCACGGCGACCGTGAGGTTCTCGAGGCGCCCCGCCAAGCTCCACGCGGACAAGGGCTATGACTACGACCACCTGCACAGATGGCTCCGCAAGCGCGGCATCCGGCACCGCATCGCCGGCAAAGGCATCGAATCCTCCACCCAGCTGGGCCGGCACCGCTGGACCATCGAACGCACCATGTCCTGGCTGGCGGGCTGCCGCCGCCTCCATCGCGGCTACGAGTGGAAGGTGGAGCACCTCTTGGCCTTCACTGCCATCGCCTGCAGCCTTATCTGCTACCGCAGACTCGCCAAATGAGACGCCGTTTAAGTGAGTCCGGAGCAGAGCCCGTTGTAGCGGCCGGCACGCTGGGCGACAGGTCAGTAGGTCGCCAGATCGCTCTCGACGGCTTCCACCGTGGGCTCCGGGGCCTTGGGCCCGGAGAAGGAGCCGCTACGCGTGCCCCAGTAGTAGAAGGCGAGGGAGCTGATCGCCACCAGTGCCATGTCCCAGCCGTACGGCACAAGGCCGTGGCCACCGAATTCACTGCTGCCGGTCGCTGACAGCAGTGCCTCCCACACCAGGTATGCAGGGAGCCAGATTCCGGAGCGGAAATGCCGGCCAAAATCGGCGAATCCGCCCTTGAACTGGTAGTAGAGGTAGATCGGCAGCCCCACCACCATGATCAGGATCACCTGGCCGGTCAGCGGCCAACGGGACCAGTACAGCACCTCGGAGGCGAGCACAAACGCAGCCGGGGCCAGCACAGGAAGGGCCTTGAGCTTGAGAGGCCGGGCCAGACCAGGGGCGGTACGGCGGAGTACCACCACGCACACCGGACCGGTCACATAGGAGATTACGGTCGCTACCCCGATCACTGCCGACAGCGTGCCCCAACCGCGGAACACGCAGAGGAACACGAACGAAACGACCAGGTTCAGCCACATCGCCGGCCGGGGAACCCCGTAGCGGGGGTGGAGCTGCCCGAAGACCCTGGGAAGGTGTCCGTTCTCGCTCATGCCCTGAATCATGCGTGCGGTTGTGGCGGTGTACGTCATGCCGGTGCCGGAGGGCGAGACGAAGGCATCTCCGTAAAGCAGCACAGCCAGCCAGTTCAGGTTCAGGGCCAAGGCAAGGTCCGCGAATGGCGAACTGAAGTCCACCCCTTCCCAGCCACCCAGCAGATCGTGGCCCGGCACCGCGCCGATGAAAGCGATCTGCAGGCCGATGTAGATGACGGCCGCGACCAGGACGGAACCGATAACGGCGAGAGGGACGTTACGACCGGGGTTGCGTGCTTCGCCTGCCATGTTCACGGGACTCTGGAAGCCGTTGAACGCGAAGACGATGCCGGAAGTGGCCACCGCGGTAAGCACTGCGGAAATGCCGTTGGGAGCGAATCCCCCGTGCTGGTGGAAGTTGCCGCCGTGGAACCCGGAAGCGACCAAGGCCACCACAGTGACGGCAGGAATAACGAACTTGAACACCGTAATGAAGCTGTTGGCATGCGAAAACGCCTTGACCGTCCAGTAGTTGATCAAGAAGAAGAACACGACAAGAACAGCTGCGACGGCGAGGCCGGTCGGCCGTAGGGTGTGTCCGTCATACATCTGGTGCGCCCAGTGCCACTTCCACGAAGCCATGTACTGGGCAGATGCTTGCGCCTCGATGGGGATGACGGACACGATGGCGATCCAGTTCGCCCAGCCGCCCATGAAGCCGGCCAGAGAGCCGTGAGAATACTGCGCATATCGCACCATGCCGCCGGACTGCGGGAACATGGCACCAAGCTCCATGTACGAGGACGCGATCAGCAAAATGACCACGGCACCGATGAGCCATGCCACAATGGCGGCTGGACCAGCCACCTTCGCTGCTTTCCACGCTCCGAAGAGCCAGCCGGATCCGATAATCGAACCGAGCCCGGTCATGAACAGGGCTGGTAGGCCGATGGAACGGCGAGAATCCGTCATAGTGATACCTTCTCTCCACTTGAGACAGGTGGGTGGTACAGAAAGAGGCTGCGTTACAGAAAGACGCGAAGCGGGAAGAGCAGACCACTGCTGCAGGGGTCTAGTGGATCGTGTGTGCCGACGAGCGACATGGACGGCGCGCAGTTTTCCAGCAAACTGCCGTGACGAAGGGGGTTTGGCGTCGCGTCGACCATCACCAAGCCGCCAGTGGGCCTTCCTGAGGTCGGTCCACAGTGCACCGGAATTCCATGGCTGGGGTAGTTGTCTTCTTGCGGTCT
Organism: Streptomyces sp. NPDC052036; assembly: GCF_040680495.1. NCBI lineage: Bacteria > Bacillati > Actinomycetota > Actinomycetes > Kitasatosporales > Streptomycetaceae > Streptomyces > Streptomyces sp. NPDC052036. The sequence continues at coordinate 37,797 of NZ_JBFAWW010000049.1, forward strand.
CACCCCGCGTCTGCCTCACTGACCGCGTCCCCCGCAGTCAGCGATGTGATCCCGGAAACGGCTCCCTGGAGGTTGGGGCAAACAGGCAGACTGCCTGCCAGCGCGGCGTGGGACTGCGGCTGCCGGCACGCCGCCACGGTGCCAAGCGACTCGAGGAGTTGCACGTTCCGTCGGTCAAGTCTCATCGCGTTCGCCGCCATGCGGACCTCACCAAGCACGGACGGGCCGGTCCTGCCACAGTCCACCCGACCCGCGATCAGCATCAACGACCGTGCGGTGACTGCCCAGCCCGCAGCGTCACCAGTCATCCGGCAGTTGGGCCGCGAGTTGGCATGTCGCCGCTCTGTCAGCAGACAGGCAAGGGGCCGAGGTGGGTTCCTTCAGCTCGAGCACGGGCTGTGGGCTGAGCGCGCTGCTCACCGGGGTGGCGGAAACCGCGGGTGGGCCGGGCCGGCCGACGCGGCCAGCGTACCTGGCCAATGGTGTCCTCCCCCGCTCCTTCCATGCGTTTCGTGTCGTCTTGAGGCCAAGGCTGTGGCCGGCGTCTGCGCGGACTTCGGACATGTTTAATGTCCTTGAACCGGGGGGCTTCGCAGTACCTGAAAAATCTTCTCGTGGTGTCCATGTACCCACGAAAAGGCGCAGGGAGGGATGCAGACCCGCTCGGGCGAAGTTCGCGACTTGATGGATCATCAATTGGGTAGCCACAGGCTGTCACTCGCTAGAATTCTCACCGCATTGATCAGAGGTGGCGATATCACTTCGCCGCATGGGACCGGAGTCCGAGGAAGCGCTCACGGGATCAGCTTCCCGTTTATCCGGCCGCACGTCCAATAAGCATTCACCGGGATCCGATAAACAGCATTTATGGCAGGATTCATACTTAGCCTCGCTCTTTCGGTTCGAGCGGGATGACGGTGTTGATCGTCAATTTACGGGTGCCTGAGCCGCGTTTTGTGAGCTGGGCGTGCTGAAGGACCGGCGTGGTGGCCGGGGTCTCCGAGGTCCTGCGGATCGTGGGTGGTCAGGGACGCGCAGGTCGGTAGGGCGGTTGCAAGTTCCGGGGTCGTGCGGTTGGTCGGGTTGTGACCGGTTGGGGCGCATAGCAGAGCAGGCACGGGCTTCGTGATCATTGTGGTGTCTAAGCCCGATGATCATGAGGTGGCCCGTGCCTGCCGCTGCATCCTCTCCCATCCCTGCCGTGCTGGTGAAACTGGAGCCGCTGGACCCCGTCCGGATCGCCGACCTGCGCCCCTACTTCGACTCGGTGCCCGACCCGCGCGCGCGGCGGGGCCGGTGGTACTCACTCACGGCGATCCTGCTGGTGTGCGCCTGCGCGGTCGTCTCGGGAGCGAGGAGCATCGATGAACTCGCCGAGTGGGGTCAGCGTGCTTCGAACGCACTCCTGACAGTGATCGGGATCCGCCGCCACCTGCTCGGATGGCGGCGCACTCCGGCGTCGGCCACGATCGGCCGTGTGCTGGGGGCTGTTGACGGTGACGCCCTGGACCGGGCGGTCGGCGCCTACCTGGCCGACCGGTACCGCGCCGCCACCGAACCCGCCCAGGCTCCGTCGCCCTCCGTGTCCGGGCTGTCGCGCGTGATCGCTGTCGACGGCAAAGCACTCAAGGGATCAGCCCGTCTTACCGCGACGCGCAGGCATCTGCTCTCCGCGGTCACTCACGGCACCGTCGTGACCCTCGCCCAGGTGGAAGTCGGCGCGAAGACGAACGAAACCACATACTTCCGGCCGCTCCTGGCACCGCTGGATCTGACCGGCACAGTCGTCACCTTCGACGCCCTGCACTCGGTCAAGGCGAACATCTCCTGGCTGGTCGAGGCCAAGAAGGCCCACTACATCGCCGTGATCAAGACCAACCAGCCCACTGCCCACGCCCAACTCGCCGCCCTGCCCTGGCAGTCCATCGCAGTCCAGCACACCGCCTCCGGGGCCGGACACGGACGCCGCGAGTCCCGCTCGATCAAGACCTGCGGGATCGCCGACGAACTCGGCGGAATCGCCTTTCCCCACGCCCGCCTGGCCATCCGCGTCCACCGCCGCCGCAAGCAGACCGGCCGGCGCGAGACCCGTGAGAGTGTCTACGCCGTCACCAGCCTCGACGCCCACCAAGCCGGCCCCGCCGACCTGGCCGCCGCGATCCGCGGACATTGGGGAGTGGAGAACTCCTCGCACCACATCAGGGATGTCACCTTCGCCGAGGACACCTCCACCGTCCACGCCGGGACCGCACCACGGGCCATGGCAACCCTCCGCAACCTCGCCATCGGCGTGCTGAAAACCCTCGGAGCCGACAACATCGCCAAGACCACCCGGGCGATCCGCGACGAACCCCAACGAGCACCCCCCATCCTGGGCATCACCAACACGGATGGAAGGCCCCGCGGGTCCGCAACGCGCTGATCACGCAGACCGCTCACATCCCGGCCCAGACGCCGTCATAGGCTCCGGTGCGTTGTGGGCGCGACGGTAGGCCAGTGGTGACAGGCCCAGGTGCATGTGGAAGTGCTTGCGCAGGGCGACGGGGTCGCCGAAGCCGGAGGCGGTGGCGATCCGTGCGACGGTCAGATCGGTGGATTCCAGCAGCAGGCGCGCGTGCGCCAGCCGTCGTTGTGCCAGCCACTTCAGTGGGCTGCTGCCCACCTCGCTGCGGAAGCGCCGGGTGAAGGTGCGCACGCTCATGTGCGCGTGCCGGGCCATGTCCTCCAGTGTGATCGGCTCGGCCAGCCGGTCCAGCGCCCACTGGCGGGTCGCCGAGGTGGAGCGGTCGGTGTCCTGCGGTACCGGGTGCTCGATGAACTGCGCCTGCCCGCCCTCGCGCCATGGCGCCACCACGCAGCGCCGCGCGGCGGCCGAGGCCACCGCCGCTCCGTGGTCCAGACGGACCAGGTGCAGGCACAGGTCGATGCCGGCGGCTCCGCCGGCGGACGTCAGGATGCGTCCGTTGTCGACGAACAGCACGTCCGGATCGACCTCGATGTCGGGGAACAGCCGCGCCAGTTCGTCGCACAGCGTCCAGTGTGTGGTGGCCCGGCCGCCGTCCAGCAGACCGGCCGCCGCGAGCAGGAAGGCCGAGGTGCACAGGCTGACGATGCGAGTTTGCGGCCCGATCCGGTCCAGCGCCGCGGCGAGTTCCCCGGGAAGCGCGCCGGTCGCGAGCAGGTCCTCGCCTGGCTCCTGAGTGGCGAGGACGACGGTGTCCGCGCTCTCCAGCACCGACTCGTCGTGGTCGACGACGATCCGGTAGTCCTCGTGCGTGCGCACCGGCCGGCCGCCGAGGGAGAAGGTGACGACGGAGTAGAGAGGAGTCCCGTCCGGCTTACGGGCCTCGTTGAACACCCGGGCCGGGATGCCCAGATCCAGCGGCAGGACTCCGTCGAGGGCGAGAACAGCGACACGATGCGACATGGCTGGAATGGTACGACAGGTGGCCCTCCGGCCACTCACCCGCCTTGGTAAGCACACGCCACTCTTTGTGAAGCGGGGATGCGGTCCCCGCTGAAGGAAGAGCAAGACAGACATGTGCGAGGACACCATGAGCGAGAACACCATGCGGGCAGTCACCATCAGCGAGTTCGGCGGAGCGGAGGTGCTGACCGTCGAGGAGGTCGCGCGCCCCGAGCCGCTGCCGACCGAGGTGCTGGTGCGGGTGCACGCCGCCGGGATCAACCCGGTGGACTGGAAGACCCGCGAGGGTCAGGGAATGGCGGGGCTGCAGACGCTCCCGCTGATCCTCGGCTGGGACGTGTCCGGTGCCGTCGAGAAGGTCGGCTTCGGCGTCACCACCCTGAAGGTCGGCGACGAGGTGTACGGCATGCCGTGGTTCCCGCGCGCCGCCGGCGGCTACGCCGAGTACGTGACCGCACCGGCCCGCCAGTGGGCCCGCAAGCCGGCCACCCTTGACCACGCGCACGCGGCCGCCGTGCCGCTGGCGGCGCTGACCGCCTGGCAGACCGTGGTCGACACCGCCCACGTCCAGGCCGGCCAGCGCGTCCTGATCACGGCCGCCGCCGGCGGAGTGGGCCACTTCGCGGTCCAGTTCGCCCGGCACCTGGGCGCCCACGTGATCGCCACCGCCAGCGCCGCCCGCCACCCCTGGCTCAAGGAACTCGGCGCCGACGAGACCATCGACTACACCACCACGCGCTTCGAGGACGTCGTCAAGGACGTCGACGTCGTCATCGACCTGGTGGGCGACGCCCACGACAACACGAGCACCCGCTCGCTGAAGGTCCTGCGCCCGGGCGGCCTGCTGGTCGCCGTACCGTCCGGTGTCTCCCCGGACCTGACCCGGGCCGCCGAGGCGGCCGACGTGCGCCTCACTGCGTACCTGGTCGAGCCGGACGGTCCCGCGCTGACCGCGATCGCAGGCCTGATCGACGCCGGTCAGGTCGCCGTCGAGGTGGAGGAGACCTTCCCGCTGGAGCAGGCCGGCACGGCCCAGGCCCACGTCCAGGCCGGCCGCACCCGCGGCAAGGTCGTCCTCACCGTGACCGACTGACCAACCCTGCAAACAGTCAGGAGCAGCACGGTGTACTACGAGATCCGCCGCTACCGGGCGCAGCCCGGGCGCCGCGAGGAGTGGGTGCGCTACATGGAGGACGTGGTCATCCCGTTCCAGGCCTCGCTGGGCATGGACGTAACCGCCTCCTTCGTCGACGCCGAGGACGAGGACGGCTACGCGTGGATTCGCCGGTTCGAGGACGAGGCCCAGAGCGAGGCCCTGTACGCGGCCGTGTACGAGCACGACCGCTGGAAGAACGAGATCGGTCCGGTCGTCTACGACCTGCTGATCCCCGAGAAGTCCGTCATCACCCGTGTGTTCCCCACCCCGGCCTCACCCCTGCGATGACCCGGCTCACGGCCGCTTCATCCGCCACCGCACAGCGCAGCACAACAGCGAAGAGAAAGAACCCAGCCCATGAGCAAGAGACTCAACCTCGCTGCGGCCGTAGCTGCCGCAGCGGCCGTCTTCGTGTCGGCCCCCTACGCGTCGGCCGCCGGGGGGCGGGAACACCCCAAGCCGGTAGTCACCGCCGTCAAGACCGTCGCCCCGTTCGACTGGTCCGCCGGGGAGGTACCGGAGAACATCACCGTCAACCCGGACAGCACGCTCACTGTCTCCATGCTGGGCAGCTACGCCGGCAAGCGGCCGGAACTGGTCCGGCTGAGCGCCAACGGGCAGCACAAGACTGTGCTGGTGACCGGCGTCCTCGGTGACGGCTTCACCGGGAACACCCGTGGCAGCGACGGGACCATCTACTACAACGTGTGGTCCAAGGACGCCTCGCGCGCAGGAGTGTGGAAGCTGCCCCCGGGCGGCCACCCCAGCCGCGTCGCGGCCCTGCCCGCGGATGGCCTGCCGAACGGGCTCGCGATCGACCCTGCCGGACACACGCTCTACGTCTCCGACAGCCTCAAGGGCACGATCTGGGCCGTCCCGGTCGCAGGGGGCCAAGCCAGGGCGTGGCTGACCGACCAGGCTCTCGCGCCGGACCCGACGGCTTCGCTGAAGTTCGGCGTGAACGGGCTGCGCTACCACAACGGGGCGGTGTGGGTCACGAACTTCGACACGGGCACCCTGCTGCGGATTCCCGTGACCGCTGCCGGGAAGCCGGGCTGCATCCACCAGGTGACCGATGGTGAGGTGGGCATTGACGACTTCAACTTCCTGTCCTCCCGCTCCGACATTGTGTTCGCCGCGGTGAACACGCAGAACAAGGTGGACATGGTCTACCCGAACGGCACGAAGGTCACCGTGCTCACTGCGGCCGACGGGCTGGCCAGCCCCACCGCCACCGCCGTGCGCGGCACCGAGCTGTACATCACCGACGCCTCGCTTGCCGCCCCGCACCACGCGCAGCTGCAGGGTGGCCGGATCAACCTCGCGCGGTTGCAGGGCAGCTGACCGTGCAGCGCCGGAGCCACGGCCTCACACTTCGATGTCTGCTGCGGGCAGCCTGGTGCCCGCAGCAGCGAGGTGCCGGAGCGCTTCACTAGTGGGGCCACCTCGCGGGTGCCCTCGCTCCGCAAGATGACCTGCTACGGGCTCCTGGGCGGCGTGGCCGTCTCCGGAGCCCTGGAGTGGCCGGTCGCCGTCGCAGTCGGCGCCGCCACCGAGGTGATCACCCGCGAGCAGGCGGCACGGAAGCGAGCCGAGCAGGCGGGTCGGTAGGCCGGCACCGAGCCTTCCGCCCGGACGGAGGCCGCCCAGCAAACGGCCATGGCGTGACTGACGCGTTCTCGCCGTGAACACCGGTGGGTCCAAAGGCGGTCGGGCACCGGGATCCACCGAGCGTCACGCGCCGGACGGCACGCGGACTGTTGTTGCGCATGTCGCCCGGACAGGGTGTTGTCGCGTGCCTCGCCGCGACGGCTCTGGCGGCACTCATCGCCGTACGCAGGATCTGAGCGCCCCTGCCCGGCTGCCCCCGTGCGGCGGATTCGAGCATGCCCCGGGCCTCCGACCCCGGCGACCCATCACGATTCGTGATCGGTTCCAGATCGGATTGCGTCTTGGACGGCCTGCGGCCCGGTGCTGGACTTGGTCCAGGACGGCTCCCCGGCCCAGTGGCCCGGGATCGTGCGCGACCAGTCCAGCCTCACCCCCGGAGAACGTTATGCCTCTCATCCACGTGCAGCAGACCCCCGGCAAGACCGCCGAGCAGAAGGCCGAACTGGTCCGCGAGCTGACCGACGCCTATGTGAAGGCCACCGGCAGCAAGCCGGAGAGCGTGTGGGTGACCGTGCAGGAGATCGCCCCGGACAGCTGGTCGATCGCCGGCGAGACGCTGGCGGCCCGCGCCGCCAGGCGCTGACCCCGCGGGCCGCCAGAGCCGCGGCTGGCGCCGGTCGGCCGCTCCCCTCAGCCGCCGTGTCCGGGTCGATTCATCCCCCGTACTCGGCCCGGAAACGGCTCCTGCCCGCATACCGGCGGTCCCGCATCCCAGCCCCCCGCATCCCGGCAGTTCCCTGACGGAGCAGGGCGCACCCATCGAGCGCCTGTACGCCGTCGGCGGGACTGCCGGGCTCTGCTGCGTCCGCTGCCCGGAATCCCTCGATCCAAGGAAGTTGCCACGTGCAATGAAGAGCGCATCGTCACGCACGCCGTACGGGCTGTTGCTCGCCGTGCTGTGCTCACTGAACGCCGGCGGCCTGTTCGCCTCCGACATCAACCTGCCCGGCGTGCCGGCCACCGCGCACGCCTTCGACACCCCGGTCGCGTCGGTTCAGTGGACGTTCAGCGCGTTCATGATCGGTATTGCGGTCTCGCAGGCCGTGTACGGGCCGATCTCGGATGCGTACGGCCGTAAGCGCGTCATCGTCTCCGGGCTCGCCCTGTTCATCGTCGCCTCCCTGGTGTGCGCGGTGGCGCCCACGGTGGAGGTGTTCGGCGCCGGCCGGCTGCTCCAGGCGCTGGGTGCCGGATCGGGCATGGTGCTCGGCCGGGCCGTGATCAGCGACCTGTACGAGGAGAAGGACGCGGCGCGGATGTTCGCCACGGTCATGCCGATCGTCGGTGTCTCCCCGTCCGTCGCCCCGCTGGTCGGCGGCTATCTGACCACGTACGTCTCCTGGCGCGCCCCGTTCGTGGTCACCGCCCTGATCGGTCTGGTGACGCTGGTCGTCATGGTCACCTCCATCCCCGAGAGCTTGCCGCCGGAGCGGCGCAGCAAGCATCTGGGTGCCACGCTCCAGGGCTACCCGAAGCTGCTGACCCGCCCGTTGTTCTGGGCCTACACCGTCAACCTGGCGGTGGCGTACGGGGGTTACTTCGGCTATCTGGCGGCCTCCCCGCTGGTCTTCCAGAAGATGGGCCTGGCCACCGAGACCACCAGCTACTGCTACATCACCGTCTCGCTCGCCTACGTCGCGGGTAACCTGACCTCGCGCTCCCTGGTCCGCAAGCGGCACGTCAACCAGCTGCTCTGGACGGGCCACGGGTTCTTCCTCGTCGGGGCGCTGATGATGCTGGGCCTGGGCCTCAGCGGGGCCGGCGCGCCCTGGGGTCTGCTGGTGCTCGTCTTCATGCCGGTGATGACCTTCGGCAACGGCTTCCTGCTGCCGCTGTCGATGAGCGCGGGCGTGACGACGTTCCGCTCGACCGCTGGCTCGGCCTCCGGCCTGATGGGTGCGCTTCAGCTGCTCGCCGCCTCGCTGGGTATCTTCCTCTCCAGCCGGCTGCCGTCGGGTGATCTGTTCGCGCTCGGCTGGTTCGTCGTGGCTGCTGCGGTGGTGGGGATCTGCGCCTTCGCTCTGTTCCTTTCGCTGGCGGCCCGCCAGGCTGCCGGTGCGCGCGAGGCGGGCGACGATACCCGTGGCGCGGGGAACCGGTCCAGGGAATTGCAAGGAACCGCGGCCGAGTAGATAGGAATGCACGAATCGGGATAGCGACCCCGCCCGGTGGCGGGTGTCGCTTCTCGGTGTGCTTAGATTCCCCTGCGGCGATCCCAGAGATTGAAAGATTTCAAATTCAACGAATGGAGTCGCCTGGAGAGACAGGGGGATTCCGTGGAACTGCGTCAGATTCAGTACTTCGTCGCCGTCGCGGAGGAGTTGCATTTCGGCAGGGCGGCCGGGCGGCTGCACATAGGCCAGCCCGCGGTCAGCCAGCAGGTGCGCCGCCTGGAGCGTGAACTGCGCACGCAGCTCTTCGACCGCTCCGGCCGCACCGTCACCCTCACCCCCGTCGGCCAGGCCCTGCTGCCCGAGGCGCGCGAACTGCTGCGGGCCATGGACTCCTTCGCGGCCAAGGCCGAGCGCCTCGCCACGCGGAGCGAGGCCACGTTCCGGGTCGGCATCAGCTCCGCCCTGGGTGAGCGCCTCGACGACTTCCTGGACGCGCTGCCCGGCCGCGGCGACGGCACCCGCTTCGAGTTCCAGACCCTGGACGCCCACGCCCGCCTGGAGGGGGTGCGTGCCGGGCGGTTGGACGCGGCCTTCGTCCGCGGTGTCGAAAGCGCCCCCGGCCTGCGGCTTCTCACCCTCTGGCACGACCCTCTGGTGGTCGCGCTGCCCGCCGCGCACCCGCTGGCCGGGCGCGACCGGCTGGACCTGGCCGACCTGGCGGAGCTGCCGTTGCGCATCGCCGCCCGCACCGAGAACCCGGTGCTCTTCGACGCTGTCGTCGCCGCCTGCCGGAAGGCCGGCTTCGAGCCGGTCCTCGGCCCGCCCTCCACCGGGCTCCAGGACACGCTCGCCGAGATCGGCGCGGGTGCCGCCTGCTGGACGCTGATGTACCCGACGGCGGCCCCCATGGTCTCCTCCCGCCGCGTCGTGCTGCTCCCGCTGAATGGGGATCCCATCACCATGCGCATGTTTCTAGCCCTTCGGGAGAATGCCGACCCGGGCCGTCTCGAGCTGCTTACTGCAGCAAGTACGGAGGTTCGCCGGATGGTTGACGAAGAGAATCAAAGCCATCGGACATGACCGATTTTTTACCTTCCCCTTGCAGGTTTTTGCGGGCCGTGCGGGTGTCGTGCGATAGTTTTGAAGCAATGATCTTCCGGTTTCGCCGGGCCGATATGCACGTCGGGCCCGAGGGCATGGACTGCCGAACCGGGGAGTCGTCAACGGGGTGGTGCGGGATGCCGAAGAAGAATTCCCGCCGGTTAAAAGCACTTTAAGTCGCAATCACTTCGCCGCATAATGGCGGATCTCGCGCTCTGCTCTCACCCCGTCAACTGTGTCTGTCATACATGGAGGGGAAATGATCGTCAACCTTGACGTGACGCTGCGTGACGGGGGTTACCGCAACAACTTCGGCTTCCCCCTTGAGTACGCACTGCACCACGCCCGGGAGAGCGTCGCGGCGGGCATGGAGTGGGTCGAGATCGCCTACCGCAACGGCTCGTTCAAGCCCAAGCCCGGCATCGGCCGCACCGGCGTCGGCGCCGACGACTACATACGCGCGGTCGCCGAGGTCATCTCCCCCGACCGCATCTGCGTGATCCTGCACCCGAAGAACATCACCGAGGACGACCTCCCCCGCATGTACGAGGCCGGCGTCCGCCTCGTACGGTTCTGCCTGCCCTCCGGGGCGCCCGAGCCCGGGCTCGCCCTGCTCACCCAGGCCGCCGGGCTCGGCTTCACCACGACCGTCAACATCACCCGGGTCAGCCAGCTGGACCGGCGCCGCCTCGTCGAACTCGCCGCGATGTCCGGCGACGCCGGCGCCGACGTGGTCTACCTGGCCGACTCCAACGGCAGCATGCTGCCGAGCGAGGTGGCCCAACTGGTCACCCTGGTCCGGTCGGTGACGGACGCGGCGGTCGGCCTGCACGCCCACAACAACCTCGGCCTGGCGCTGGCCAACGCGATCGCGGCCGTGGACACGGGCGCCACCTGGATCGACTCCTCCGTCCTGGGCATGGGCAAGGGCCCGGGCAACCTGGTCACCGAGCAGTGGCTGGCCTACCTCGGCCGGCACACCGCGGCCGACGGCCACGACCTCGGCCGGATCCTCAGCCTCGCGCACCGCATGGAGTCCGAGCTCGCGGAGGCCAAGCCGTCCCTGCCGCTGCCCGACCTGGTCCTCGGGCACTTCGACCTGTCCGTCGAGGAGCGCGCCAAGCTCCCCGTGGACCGGATCGGCGACGCCTTCTCGGCGGCCCGCGAGCTGACCGCGGCGGCCGCCCGGTGACCTCGCGTCCCCAGGGTCCGGCGCGCACCTGCGCGCCGGACCCGGCCCTCGCCGCTCTGGGCGACACCGGCGCACCGCGCCACGCGGCCGTCCTCGCCCCCGTCATGCCCCGCTGGGACCACGGCGCGTGCTTCCGGCAGGTCGCCGAGCCGCTGCTCGCGTCCGGGCACCGGATCACCGTCTACGACACCCTGTCGCTGCTGCGCCCGGGCGACGACCTCAAGGCGCTCGTCGGCCGCTGGGCGGACCACCTGGGAAGCCGCGACGACACCCCCGACGTACTGGCTGGCAACGCGCTGGGCGGCGCCGTCGTCCAGGCCCTCCTCGCCTACGAGTGGACCCACCGGGCAAAGGTGCTGTTGCTGTCCGGCCCCACCGTTGCCGACGAGGAGCTGAACGCCGAGCTGGAGCGCATCGCCGCCGCCGTCGGCGACCAGGGCCTGCCCGCCGCGCTGCACCTCCTCGAAGACGTCGTACGGGGCCCCGGGGCGCGGCGGAGCACCCAGCCGCCGACCGTCCAGCCGCCCGCTGCCGACGAGGAGGCGGCGGGACGGCGGCTCTCCGCCGGTCTGCGGCTGCTGCGCGACGCCGACGCGAGCGGGCCCGTACGGGACTTCCCCGGACCGCTGCTGCACCTCTACGGCGAGCAGTCGCTGCTCGTCCGGCGCCGGCACCTGGCCACCGGCCCCGGCCCGCAGCACCGCATCGTGGGCATCCCGCAGGCCGGAATGCGCCCGCACGTCGACCGACCGTCCCTCACCCGAGACGCCATCGCCCGCTTCCTGGGAGCTGAAGAGCAATGAACCTCAAGACCGTCGCAGTCCTCCCCGGCGACGGAATCGGGCCGGAGGTACTCGACGCCGCGCTGCCGGTGATCGAGGCCCTCGGCCTGCCTGTCGACCTGGAATTCGGTGACATCGGCTGGGAGTGCTGGCGCACTGAGGGTACTCCGGTCCCGGACCGTACCTGGGACCTGATCGGCCGCAGCGACGCCGTGCTGCTCGGCGCCACCACCACCAAGCCACGCCGGGAAGCGCTGGCGGAGCTGGCACCCGAACTACGCGGACAGGCCCCCCAGTACGTCTCACCCATCATCCAACTCCGCCAGCGCCTGGACCTGTTCGCCAACCTGCGCCCGGTGGAGAACTACCTCGGCGGCGGCACTCCGTACCGCTTCTGCGTGGTCCGGGAGAACACCGAGGGCCTCTACGCCGGCCTGGACTGGGACCACGTACCGGACGGGATGTGGCCGCTGGTCGCCGACCACCCCAACGCCTGCCGCAGCGGCCGTCCCGGCTCCACCGCGAGCATCCGGCTGCAGACCGCGCACGGTCTGGACCGCATCCTGCGCTTCGCCTTCGACACCGCCCGCGACCACGGCTACGGGCGAGTCACCCTCGCCGACAAGCCGAACGTCCTGCGGCAGAGCAGCGCGTACGTCCTGGGTCGGTTGGAGGCGATCGCCGCCGACTACCCGGAGATCCCCTTCGAGGTCCTGAACGTCGACGCCGTCGCCCTGTGGATGGCGCGCCGCCCGGAGCAGTTCGGCGTGATCGTCGCCGAGAACATGTTCGGCGACATCCTCTCCGACCTCGGCGGCGGCGTGATGGGCGGCCTCGGCCTGGCCCCCAGCGCCAACATCGGCGAGCACGGCAACTACTTCGAGCCGGTGCACGGCAGCGCCCCCTCGATGGCCGGGCGCGGGCGCGCCAACCCCGCCGCGGCGTTCCTCACCATCGGCCTGATGCTGGAACACCTCGGCTTCGCGGACGAGGCGGGCAGCATCCAGGACGCCGTACGCCACGTCACCCGCCGACGCGACCGGGTCACCTACGACCTGGGCGGCACCGCCACCACCGGCGAAGCCGCGCAAGCAGTCATCGACGCCTGCCGCGAGGTCCCGCACACCCCCACGGCCGCCGTCATCACCATCGGCGACGAACTGCTCCGCGGCGACCTCGAGGACTCCAACGCCGGCAACGCCTCCCGGATGCTCGGCGAACGGGGCATCCCGGTGCGCGTCCGCCACACCATCGGCGACGACGAGGCCACCATCGCCGACGCCGTGCGCGCCTGCATCGGCCGCGACGACGTCGTCGTGGTGATGGGCGGACTCGGACCCACCTCCGACGACGTGACCCGCAGCGCCGTGGCCCGCGCCCTCGGCCGCCCGCTGGAGCACTGGGAGGAGGCGTGGCAAGGGGTCGTGGAACGCCTCACCCGCTTCGGCGTCGCCATCCACGACGACAACCGCCGCCAGGCGCTGTTCGCCGAGGGCGCCGACCTGCTGCCGAACCCCCACGGCACCGCCTGGGGCTGCCGCACCGAGGCCCAGGGCAGCACGGTGATCATGCTCCCCGGCCCGCCGCGGGAATGCCTGCCGATGCTGGAGATGGTCCTGCGCGACGGCCTGCCGCACCTGCCGAAGCGGCCCGAGGTGACCACCGTCTTCCGCCGCACCCTCGGCATCATCGAGGCGGACGCGGCAGCCCTGGTCGACCAACTCGTGGCGGACAGCGGTGCGCCGGTCAGACCCGCCTACCGCTGGCACTACCCGTACGTCGACATCCGGCTCGGCTGCCCGCCCGAGGCCGCCGACGAACTGGCCAAGCGCCTGGACACCGCACTCGCGGACCACATCGTCACCGGCCGGGACCGCACCGCCGTCCAGGAACTGGCGACACTGCTCGACCAGCACGGCCTCGTCCTGGACCTTGACGACCGGCTCACCGGCGACGTCTTCGCCACCGAGCTGGCACGCGAACGCGACATCACCGACGGCACGGCCACGCTCCACGCCACCGTGTCCGGGACCTGGCAGACCGGGGACCGCACCACCTACACCGGCACGGTAGCCCTGACCTGCACAGTTCGCGACAAGACCGACGAGCGCACCTACCGCCTGACCGTCCCCAACCGCGGCCCCGAAGTAACCACGTGCTTCACCCAGTTCGCAGCCTGGTCCGTCGCCCGGCACCTCACCGGCCGCCACCACACCCGCACGGAGGAACCCGCATGACCACCGCCGCCGCCCCCGAGGCAGCCGAGGCGCTGCGCGAGCGCCTGTCCCGCCTGGACACCGCCGCCCTCTCCGACGCCATGGACAGCCTGCGCACCCCGCCCTGCGTGCTCCCCGGCATCAACGCCCGCACTCCCGGCACCGTCGCCTGCGGACCCGCCTTCACCGTCCGCTACCGCGCCGTCGACGACGACACCACGTTCCACAACGCCGCCAACTACATCGACGACGTACCGGCCGGCTCGGTCGTCGTCGTGGACAACGGCGGCAGCCACACCTGCACCAACTGGGGCTCCCTGCTCAGCTCCGTCGCCCTGCACCGCGGCATCTCCGGCACCGTCGTACACGGCTCGGTACGCGATGTGAACGAGAGCCGCACTGCCGGCTATCCCCTGTTCAGCACCGACGTGACGATGGTCAGCGGCAAGAACCGGGTGGTGCTGGACCGCACCGGCGTCGAGGTCGACATCGCCGGCACGCGCGTCGCCCCGGGCGACTGGATCGTCGCCGACGACAATGGCGCGCTGCGCATCCCGGCCGACCTCGTCGAGGAGGTCGTCCGCCGCGCCGAGGCCGTGGAACGCACCGAGTCCCGCATCCGCGAATCCGCCCTCAACGGCAACCGCCTCGACGAGTCCCGGGCACGCTTCGGATATGCCCGTCCGTGGGAGGACAGGGGCAATGGTGACGAACGCTGATCCTGCAAGGGCGATTGGCTCCGGGCGGGCCACCGGACCGGCGTCCGCCCCGGCCGCCGAACGGCCTACCGCTCCCTCCCCGCAGGACGCCCGCTTCATCGATGTCCACTACCACGTCGGCCCGGACGCGTATGTGCGCCGCCACACCGCGACCACCGCGGGAGCGATCTACGTCACCCACGGCGGCTGGGTCGTCCTCAAGAACCACCTGGGCTCGACCGCGGCCCAGGCATGGGAGGCCCGTCGGCAGGGCCTGCCGGTGTCCGGCTCGATCGTCCTCAACGACATGGCCGGCGGCTTCGACCTACGCGCCGTGGAGCAGGCCGTCATCCAGCACGGGGACGACAGCGGCCTGCGGCTGATCGTCCACCTGCCCACGGTCACCGGCCGCTCCCACCGCAGCCGCCTGGCCCGCACCCCCTCCCACCCGCTGCTCGCCGACGGCCAGCGCCCGCTGACCGTCACCGGCTCCGACGGCGTGCTGCGCCGGGACGTACGCGAACTCCTCCGTGCGGCAAGGGACTTGCCGGTGGTGATCTCCACCGGCCACGCCGACGGCCAGGAGGTGCGGCTGCTGGTCGACGAGGCGGTACGACTCGACCTGCCCCGACTGATGCTCAATCAGCCCGCCAACCCGATGACCGGCCTGACCTGCAGGGACCTCACAGAGGTGGCCGCTGCCGAGCAGGTCTGGACCGAGCAGACCGCGCTCACCCGCCTCCTCGAATACCAGGACCGGTCCGACTTCGCCGACGTACTGTCTCTCCTCCCAAGGGTCGTCTACAGCTCCGACCTCGGCCAGACCTCCCAGATGGACATCGAGCCATGGCTGGAGTGGAGCCGGAGACGGTTCCAGGAGTCCGGGCTGACCCCGGAACGGATCACGGAGATCACGCACACCGGACCCCTCCAGATGCTGACCCTGTGACCCACCGCCGGCCACTGCTCTCCCTGAACGAGGCGGGCTGAACCAGTGCGGGCGGGCGCGCGAGGCGCAGGACGCCCGGCGCCGTAAGTACTGAGCGGGATACATCCCACTAGGGCGTGTTTCGAAAGTCCCGTCTGGCCCGCGACTCCCCCAGCCTGGCGGCTGGGCGGTGCCTCCAGGCACGGCACCTCGCCGCGTTGTCGGGATCGTCCGCGTTGAACGTAGTACTGCACTTGCAGTGATGTCAGTGGGAATCGTCTGAGGAGCTGTCGATGCGTCAGAACCCGGCCCGCCGTACCGCCTTGCTCGACGCCGCCATCGAAGTCCTCGCTCGCGAGGGCTCCCGGGGTCTGACGCTGCGCGCCGTCGACAAGGAGGCGGCCGTCCCCACCGGGACAGCGTCCAACTACTTCGCCAACCGCGCCGACCTGCTGGCCCAGGTCATGGGACGCACTCGCGAGCGCCTGACTCCCGATCCGTCCGAGTTGGCCGACACCACGAACGCCAAACCGTCACACGAACCGGTCAGAACCCTGATGCTGCAACGCGTCGAGCGCATGCGCCGCGAACGCAGCAGCCATCTGGCCATGCTCGAACTGCGCCTGGAAGCCACCCGGCGGCCCGAACTCCATGCGGAGCTGGCGAGTTTCTTCACCGCCGAGCTCGACGCCAACATCGAGTTCCACGTGGGGGACGGACTGCCCGGCGATCGCACCGGGGTGGTCCTGCTGTACCTGGCCATGCTGGGGTTGATCGTCGATGACCTGACCGTCCCGGAACTCCTCACGACACACCGGCTCGACGCCCTGATCGACGCCATGGTGACACGCCTCCTTCCGGGATGAGCCGTCGGCTCAACGTAGCCTTCGTGCTACGCCTGCTCATGGGGCTCTCGGGTACGCCGGGGGCCAACGCGTTCAGAAGGTCGGAACGGCCGGGGAGTTCGCGAACGGGCTCGTCGAGCACAGCCTTGCCGTCCTTCGATGAGGAGCCTGAACGTGAACCAGGTCGTAGTGGGCCTTGCACTTGTCGTGCGGCGCGAAGAGTCTGCGGGTACGTGCGGCGGCGGCGAAGGACAGGGTGGCGAGGATGACGCCGAGGGAGAGGCCGACGCTGATGGAACCCAAGCCGGACAGTGTGTTTCAGGCTTGGAACCAGCGTGGGTGAGGGCGGAGTTTGCGCAGCACGAAGGAGAGCTGGACGATGTCGTCTTCCCGGTGTGGCGGACGGTCCCGCCAGCGGAATTCTGCTGTTGCGCTGCGTACGGGCGTGATGATCTCGTCGGCGAGCCATCGCGCGACCTGTCGGGGGTAGGGGCTCCGTAGGCTCAGCACGATGTGCGTCACGCCTGCGGCGATGAGTTCTGTGATGGCTTTGCGGTCGGTGGCAACTCTGCTGCGCAATTGATGGGTCTACGCGGTGAGCCGGTAGGCAAGGCGTTCGAGGCGGCTGGTGCGGACCCGGCGCAAGGGCTGGTCGCTCCAGTGGGCGTCCAGTTGCACCACGGTGACCGCGGCCGCGGAGAAGGCGTGCTGGAGGCGGACCTTGGGCAGCCCCCGGTAGCGGGCCCGGCGCAGGCCGGTGACGTCCAGGGCCTGGTTGACGGTGCCCTCGATGCCGGCGCGCAGGGTGTACTTGGTCCGCCAGGCCGGGGTGTCCTGCTCGGTGCGGGCCTTGGCGGTGGCCTCGTGGATCTCTTTGGGTCGCAGGGTGAGCATGCGATTGCCGCGGGCGGCGTTGGTGCACTGGTCCTTGACGGGGCAGCTGCCGCAGTCGGCCTTGGCGAACTCGATGACGATGGCGTCGCGTCCGTGCTGGGTGACGGGGTGCCAGCCGGGGCCGGCGTGTTCTTCGGGGCAGCGGACGGTCCGGGTCGCCCAGTCGATACGCAAGGCGCTCTTGGCGAACCCCGCGGCGGCCCTGGCCTGCGGGGAGTGGTCGGCCAGCAGCGGAGTGACCATGGCGATGCCGTTCTTCGTGGCGGCGGTGACCGGGTCGGCCGAGGGGTAGCCGGAGTCGAGGTAGTGCTCGCCCGGAGCGAGGTCGCGTCCGGCAAGCCGCCGCTGGATACCGGCCATGGCCTTCACATCCGACACGGTGGCGTCGGTGGTGTGCACGTCGGTGATCAGATTCGGCCGCGGGCCGGCCCACCGGTCGGCTTCGGCTTCGGCTTCGGCTTCGGCTTCGGCTTCGGCTTCGGCTTCGGCTTCGGCTTCGGCTTCGGCTTCGGCTTCGGCGGGGGTATCGCAGCTCTCGGTGAGGTGGATCTTGTATCCGCACCAGACCAGGTCCCCGCCCTTGGCCGCCCAGCGTGCGTCTGTGTCGTACGGGGAGGCCAGACAGCGTCTGCCAGGCGGGGCCCTCGTCGTCGTCGGCCCGCTTCACGATCACCTCCCGCCCCCGGGTACCGGTACGCACGTAGTAGGTCTGCACCAGCACCTGCCGCAGGATCTGCACGGCCTTGACATCGCGGATCCACATCGGAGCGGCTGCATCGTAGGCGGCCCGCACGATCGCATAGCCGTCCTGCGCGAACACCTGCGCCAGCCGGTCCCTCTTGGTTTTGGACGACGGCAAGGTCCAGCCGTTCACCCTCGGTCCATAGCGGTGGGCGAACTCCGCGACGTCGATCCGGTCGGCCAGCCCCGGGGCGGCCACCGCGAGGGGCTCCAGTGCCGCGCGTACGCTCTTTCCAGCCAGCTCCAGACGGTTCAGGCCCCGCAGCGCGGAGATGACGTGGGTGGCATCGGTACGCTGTTTACCGTCGGCGCCGACCAGCCCGGCGCCGGGACAGTGGCCGACCAGCCGGTCGAGGACCACCCGCTCCAGGCCATGCTCGGCCAACCGGGCGCGGAAGCGGGCCAGCACGCTGGGATCGAAGCCGGTATCCGTCAGCTCCGCCCCGATCGCGTACTTCCAATCGATCGCCCGGACGGCCATCGCGGCAGCCTGCCGGTCAGTCAGGTTCTCGGCGAACTGCAAAACCGTGACCAGCGACAGCACCGCGGTGCCATCCCCGGAGCGTCACGGACCCCGAAAGCGCCGGTGAACGGCTCATCGGCGAAGACCTCCGCCAGGCGGTCCCGCACCCGCATCGGCAAGCTCCCCTTGGGGAAAGCCGCCCGGGCCACCGCCACGGTCTGCTCCGGGACCTCCGGCAGCCCCTTCGGCTGCAACGACATCCGCGTCATCTCCCCTGCAGTCGCACGACAGGAAAGCGACCACGCAAATGATCACCTCGTCATCACACCACTCCCCGCGGCGAAATTGCGCAGCAGAGTCGCCGGGCGCTTCAAAGTCATCGAAGCCGCCCAGCCGTTCGTCGAGCTATTGAGCACCAAGGGCACGATTGTGACGCAGCGTGTCAAGCACAACGCGTACCGCCGCGCGCAGTGGTACGCCGCGGCGGGTCGCTGCCGTGACGGTGCGCGTCACAGGGGGGTTGAGTTCCCTGGTGGCGACGCGATAGCGGCGGTCGACCGCCAGGCCGGGCAGCAGCGCGATCGACAGCCCGGCCTCAACGTGCTGCAGGGTCATCATGTAGTTGCTGAACCGGCACACCACCCGTGGCTCGAACCTCGATTGACGGCACAGTCGTAGCACGAGATTCGCCATGTACGACTGTGGCATGTCGAACGCCCACGGCTCGTCCGCGCAGGCCGCGAGGTCCACGGCGCCGCGTCCGGCCGCGGGATGGTCGGACGGGACCACCAGCAAGATCGAGTCCGTGGCCAGCGGCACGAGGTCGAGGTCCGGTCCCAACGGCAGCTCGTCGAAGTCGGTGGTCGTGATGATGACGTCCGCCTCGCCACCCCGCAGCGCGGGCAGACTCTCGTGCGGCTCCAGCTGCAACAGCTCGACGTCGAGGTGGGGATATTCGCGCGCCAGACGGCTCACCGTCGGCACGGCCATGGTGTGGATCGCGCTCTGGAACGCCCCCAGCCGAACCAGCCCGGCAGGTTCTTCGCCGAACCCGCGCAGCTCCGCCTCGACGCCGTCCATGTGATCGAGGATCGCCCGCGCCCGCCGCGCGAGGATCAGCCCGGCCGGGGTCAGCCGCACCCGGCGGCCGGTTCGTTCCAGCAGGTGCGTGCGCGTCTCGGCCTCGAGCACGGCGAGCTGCTGAGACACGCTTGACGGGCTCAGGTTGGCGGCCTGGGCGACCGCCCGGACGGTGCCCAGCGTGTCCAGCTGGCTCAGCAGCCGCAACCTCCAAGGGTTCATCACGCCCTCATTATTGTGCGGTTTTGCCGATCAGGACATCCGGGATTGTGAGATGGACGTGTCGCTCGAGTACGGCTTACCGTCGGCGATATGGCTGCTTCGACTACCGCCCCGTCGTCTACCGAAGCCTTCTGGGCCGATGCCGAGAGGCACCTCGTCCGCTACGGCGGCGAGTTCACCCGCGAGATCATCGACCGCGCCGCCGGGAGTTTCCTGTTCACCGCGGACGGTCGGAAGATCCTCGACTTCACCTCCGGCCAGATGAGCGCGATCCTCGGCCACTCGCACGCGGCGATCGTCGCGACCGTCCAGCGGCAGGTCGCGACCCTCGACCACCTCTTCAGCGGCATGCTCAGCCGCCCGGTGGTCGACCTCGCCCGACGCCTTGCCGACACGTTGCCCGCGCCGCTGGAGAAGGTGCTGCTGCTGACGACCGGCGCCGAGTCGAACGAAGCAGCGATCCGGATGGCCAAGCTCGTCACCGGCAGGCACGAGATCGTCTCGTTCGCGCGGTCGTGGCACGGCATGACGCAGGCCGCCGCGTCCGCCACCTACAGCGCGGGGCGCAAGGGTTACGGCCCGACCGCGCCCGGCAACTTCGCCATCCCCGTGCCGAATGCGTACCGGCCGGACTTCACCACGGCCGACGGCTCGCTGGACTGGCGCCGCCAGCTGGACTTCGCCTTCGATCTGATCGACGCTCAGTCGACCGGCAGCCTGGCCGCGTGTCTCGTCGAACCGATTCTCAGCTCAGGCGGAATCATCGAACCGCCGACCGGATATTTCGCGGCCCTGCAGGCAAAATGCCGGGAACGCGGCATGCTGTTGATCCTTGACGAGGCCCAGACCGGCCTGTGCCGCACCGGGACCTGGTACGCGTTCGAGCGCGACGGCGTCGTCCCGGACATCCTCACGCTGTCCAAGACGCTCGGTGCCGGACTCCCCCTCGCGGCTGTGGTCACCAGCGCCGAGATTGAGCAGGAGGCGCACGAGCGTGGGTTCCTGTTCTTCACCACCCACGTCGCCGACCCTCTGGTGGCCGCGGTCGGCAACACCGTCCTCGACGTCCTGATCGGCGACCAGCTCGACGAGCGCGCGCGGTTGCTCGGCGCGTTCCTCCGCAACGGCCTGGCGGACATCGCCAGGCGCCACGCAATCGTCGGCGACATCCGCGGCCGCGGCCTGCTGGCCGGACTCGAACTCGTCATCGACCGCGAGACGAAGCGGATCTCGAACGAGCTGGGCGCGCGGGTCACCCGGCGCTGCCTCGAACTCGGTCTGCACATGAACATCCTCCAGCTCCCCGGCATGGGCGGAGTCCTGCGGATAGCGCCGCCGCTGACCGCCACCGAAGACGAGTTGTCGCTCGGCTTGACGATTCTGGACAAGGCGATCGGCGACGTCTGCGCCGTCCTTTGAGCATGCTGCTGGTGCTGACCCGTGCTCGACGAGCACGGACCCGTCGTCGGCCACCAGAGCCACGGAACCAGGCGCTCGGCCGCACAGACCGTCGTCGACCGCGCCAATTACCGCAACTTGTTCATTGCCGACTGCATCCAAGCGGACCTGTGGTGATATATGGGTTGTTACTGAGGTTTTCGGGTTGTCGTCGGGGGTGGTGACGGTTCATGATCCCTGCGGTATGCCGGTGGGATGCGGTATCCGGAGGGTGGGGGCCTGACCGC
>NZ_JBFAWW010000050.1:0-56581 GCF_040680495.1 Streptomyces sp. NPDC052036
GTACGCGGACGACCCTCCGCCTTGCGATGCACCGCACCAGACGCCGCGGGCCCCGCCCTTCGGGCGGGCGACGCTACTTTCGAAACACGCCCTAGTGCCGACCTGGAGCGCCCGCCGCGACCGGGCGGCCTGAACCTAGAGCGGCAGACGCCGGAACAGCGCCCTCGGCAGATGCCGCAGGGCCGACATCACCACGCGCAGGACCCCCGGCACCCACACCGCCTCCGACCGCCTCCGCAGCCCCAGCTCGATCGCCGTGGCGACCTCCTCCGGGGTCGTGGCCAGCGGCTCCTGGTCGCGCGCGGCCGTGCCGGGCCGCCGCAGGGACGCGGGGCGTACGACCATGACGTGTACGCCGGTGCCGTGCAGGGCGTCGCCGAGACCCTGTGCGAAGGTGTCGAGCCCCGCCTTGCTGGAGCCGTAGATGAAGTCCGAGCGGCGGGCGCGCTCACCGGCGGCCGAGGACAGCACCACCAGCGAGCCACGGCCCTGGTTCTGGAGGGCCCGGGCGCACACCAGGCCCGCCGAGACCGCGCCCGTGTAGTTGGTCTGCGCGACGCGCGCCGCGGCCGAGGGGTCGCGCTCGTCGTTCGCCTGGTCGCCGAGCACGCCGAACGCGAGCAGCACCAGATCGACGGCCCCTTCCGCGAACACCTTGCCGAGCGCGTTCTCGTGCGACTCGACGTCCAGCGCGTCGAAGGCGACGGTGAAGGTGTGGGCGCCGAGCCCGCGCAGATGCCCGGCGGCCCTCTCCAGCTCGGGGCAGGGGCGGCCGGCCAGCCCGACGGTCCGGGTGCCGCGGACGATGAGGCGGCGGGCGGTCGCCAGCGCGATCTCGGACGTGCCGCCGAGGATCAGCAGGGAGCGAGGAGTGCTGAAAGCGTCCTTGTGGGCAGGCATGGCCATGACCGTAGCTCTGCAAAAGGGGCATACCCTCTCAATATCCCCACTCAGCGGTGCTGCTCACTGAAATGGGTGATACGGGGAACGCTGAGTACGCCGAGAGCCGGCGAAGGCACGAGGGGAGAGTCTGATCATGGACTGGCTGAAGAGACTCCCCGGCATCGGGCCGCTGGTCGTCTGGTTGATGGCCACGCACGCCTGGCGCTCCTACGAACGCCTCGCCCGTGTGAAGTGGACCCGGCTCGCGGCCGCCATGACGTTCGTCAGCTTCGTGGCGCTCTTCCCGCTGCTCACCGTCGCCGCCGCGATCGCCGCGGCGACGCTCAGCGTGGACCGGCAGAACAAGCTGCAGAGCAAGGTCGCCGAACAGTTCCCCGGCATCTCCGGCCAGCTCGACATCCACGGTCTGGTCCAGAGCGCAGGCACCGTCGGCATCATCGCCGGCGCCGCCCTGTTCCTCGTCGGCATCGGCTGGGTCGCCCAGATACGGGACTGTCTGCGCGCGGTGTGGGAGCTGCCCGACAGCGACGAGAACCCGATACTGGCCAAGCTCAAGGACGGCGGGGTGCTCATCGGCCTGGGCGGCGCGATCCTGGTGACCATCGCCATCTCCACCCTCGCCACCGCCCTCGTCGACTGGATGGCCGGGGAGCTGGGCCTCGACAAGGGCGGCTGGGGGAGTGTGCTGCTGCGGATCGTCGCCTTCGCCGTGGCCGTCCTCGCCGACTTCCTGGTCCTGCTCTACGCCCTCACCCTGCTGCCCGGCGTCGAGCCCCCACGGCACCGGCTGCTGGTCGCCGCGCTGATCGGCGCCGTCGGCTTCGAGCTGCTCAAACTCCTGCTCAGCGGCTATATCCAGGGCGTCGCCTCGAAGAGCATGTACGGCGCCTTCGGGGTGCCGGTCGCGCTGCTGCTGTGGATCAACTTCACCGCGAAACTGGTGCTGTTCTGCGCCGCCTGGACGGCGACGCGGAACAGCGGGGCCGAGGAGGTCAGGGGCGCGTCCGGCGACGCACCAGATCGGGCAGCGGCCAGCGGCGGTTGACCAGGAAGGCACCCGCGGCGAGCAGGGCGAGCACGCCGGCGGAGATGCCGAGCGCCACCCCGGCCCCCCCGGAGCCGCCGCTCTTCGCCGAGGCGGCCACCGGCTTGGCGCTCCCCCCGGAGTTGCCCCCGTTCGGGGTGGCTCCGCCGCCGCCCTGGGGGCTTGTGCCGACGCCCTTGGGGGCGACCAGCTCGCCCACCGGCCTGGCCTTCCCCGCCGCGCTGAAACCCCAGTCCAGCAGCCGGGCGGCCTCCCGGTAGACCTCGTTGTGCTCCTTCTTCTCGGGGTTCATCACCGTGACGAGCAACACCCTGCCGTTCCGTTCGGCGACCCCGGTGAAGGTGGCGCCCGCGTTGGTGGTGTTGCCGTTCTTCACGCCCGCTATACCCCGGTAGGTGCTGATGTCGAAGTCCCCCGCCAGCAGCCGGTTGGTGTTCTGTATCTCGAAGGTCCCGCGGGTCGTCCTGCCCTTCTTCTTCGTGGTCTCGCCCGGGAACTGGGTGCGCACCGTCGAGCAGTACTCCCGGAAGTCCTTCTTCTGCAGCCCGGACCGGGCGAACAGCGTCAGGTCGTACGCCGACGAGACCTGCCCGGGCTCGTCGTAGCCGTCCGGGCTGACCACATGCGTGTCGAGGGCCTGCAGCTCGTCCGCGTGCGCCTGCATGTCGCGGACCGTCTGCGCGACCCCGTGGTTCATCGCGGACAGCACATGCACGGCGTCGTTGCCGGAGCGCAGGAACACGCCGAGCCACAGATCACGGACGGTGTAGGTCTCGCCCTCCTTGATCCCTACCAGGCTGGAACCGGAGCCCATGCCCGCCAGGTCGGAGGGGATCACCTTGTGCGTCTCGGTCCGGGGAAACCTGGGCAGCACGGTGTCCGCGAACAGCATCTTCAGGGTGCTCGCCGGGGGCAGCCGCCAGTGCGCGTTGTGGGCGGCCAGGATGTCACCCGACTCGGCGTCGGCGACGACCCAGGAGCGCGCGGTGAGGTCCTTCGGGAGCACCGGGGCGCCGTCGCCCAGGTTCACCTGGGTGCCGGGCCGGCCCAGCAGTTGGCCGCCGACCGTGGACATCGCCGCCGGAGGCGCGGCGGAGGGGGCCACGGCAGGGCTGCGCGGGGCCGCGAACGCGGTCGCGGGTGCGGTGAGCGAGAGGGACAACACGGCGGCGGAGGCGATCGGCAGGCGGTGCCGGGCGATCTTCTTCAAGGCGGACACGGTCGCGAACGTACCGGGTGCGCGACGGGAAGTCGCGGCCGGTCCCGGCCGATGCTCCGCACCCCCGGGCGAGTGGTCGTCGGGGAACAGAGATACTTGGCTCATGCTGTGCTTGACCGGGGGACAGTCCCCGGACCCCCGGCCGGTCGGCTCGGCCTCGGGTGCCCGGCGCAGTGAGGAAAGGCCCGGTCTCGTGAAACTCAGCCGCCCCATCTCCTGGTTCCTGCTCGCCTTCGGGGTGTGGAGCTGGGTCATCTGGATCACTTTCGTCAAGAACCTCTGGAAGGACGGCAGTGGACTCGCGTTCGACAACGCGGGGAACCCGACGGCGTACTTCTGGGTGCATCTGACGCTCGCCGTGGTCTCCTTTGTCTTGGGGACAGTCATCGGCATCCTCGGGTTGCGCGGGCTGCGCGCGTTGCGACGAACGCCATAGCGGAGAACGGGAACACGGTGGTGGTCGTCGTCCTCGTCCTGGTCGCCGTGGCCGTCCTGGCCGCGTTCGCGGCGCTGCACTGGTGGGCGTGGCGCCGACTGGTCCGCGACACGACCCGCGGCCCGGGCCCGGCCCGGCGCGCCGGCGCGGCCGTGTTCGTCGCCGGACCGGTGCTGACGGTCGCGGCCCTGGTCACCGAGCGCTCCGGAGCCCCTTTCCGGATCCAACGCGTCCTGGGCTGGCCGGGCTTCCTGTGGCTGGCGCTGTCGCTGTATCTGCTGCTGGCACTGGTGGCGGGCGAGGTCCTACGGCCGCTGGTGCGCCGTCTGGTGGACCGTGCCGCACCAACGCGGAACACCACGTCGAGCCCGGCCCAGGTACCGGCGGAAACAGCCTCCACGGCCCCGCACACCGAGCTGGTGACCCTGACTCCCGAGTCCGCCTCGAACGCGGCCCCGGACCCCAATCCGGCTGCCGTGACCCCGGTCACCGACCCCTCCCGCCGTCTCTTCGTCTCGCGTGTCGTGGGCGGGGCCGTGGCCGCCGCCGCGGTCGGCACCGTGGGCTACGGCACCTACGGCGTGCTGCGCGGCCCCGCCGTGAAGCACGTCACCGTCCCGCTGGCCAAACTCCCGCGCTCCGCGCACGGCTTCCGCATCGCCGTCGTGAGCGACATCCACCTCGGCCCGGTACTCGGCCGGGACTTCGCCCAACGCGTGGTCGACACGGTCAACTCGACCCAGCCGGACCTGATCGCCGTCGTCGGCGACCTGGTCGACGGCAGCGTGCCCGACCTGGGCCCGGCGGCGGCACCGCTGTCGCAGCTGCGGGCCCGTCACGGCAGCTACTTCGTCACCGGGAACCACGAGTACTTCTCCGGCGCCGACCAGTGGGTCGAAGAGGTGCGCAGGCTCGGTCTGCGTCCGCTGGAGAACGCGCGCACGGAACTGCCCGCCTTCGATCTGGCCGGTGTCAACGACCTGGCGGGCGAGAGCGAGGGTAAGGGGCCCGATTTCGCCAAGGCGCTCGGCGACCGTGACCCCGCGCGCGCCGTCGTGCTCCTGGCCCACCAGCCCGTCCAGATCCACGAGGCCGTACGGCACCACGTGGACCTCCAGCTCTCCGGCCACACCCACGGCGGCCAGCTCTGGCCCGGCAACTTCGTCGCGGCCGCCGCCAACCCGACCGTCGCGGGCCTGGACCGCTACGGCGACACCCAGCTGTATGTGACCCGGGGAGCGGGCGCCTGGGGCCCGCCGACGCGGGTGGGGGCGCCGTCGGACATCACGGTGGTGGAACTGGCCTCGCGCCGGGCGTGAGGGACGGCGAGGGCGTGAATGCCCCGGCGCGGAGGGCAAGCGCTTCACCAGCGGTGACATCGGCTTGAAACATTCCCTCGGTAACTTCTTTCTCATCTTGAAAGATCCCTCTTCCCCCAGGTGAAACACCTGTGATTAGGTGATCCGCGCCACAGGGGAGTGGCATGCGCTGAGGGCCTGGGGAGGGGCGCCGATGCGATCGGTTCGCATGCGGATTCTCGCGACCGTGCTGGTACTGGCGGGAGTGGGAGTGGGCGGGTGGCAGTTGCTGCCGGCCGAGGAGAACACTGGCAAGACCATCACGGTCGGCACGGCGGACGCCGTCACGTCACTCGATCCGGCAGGTGCGTACGACGCCGGGTCCTGGGCGCTGTACAGCAATGTCTTCCAGTCGCTGCTGACCTTCGAACCCGACGGCGTGGCCCCCGTGCCGGACGCCGCCCAGAGCTGCGCCTTCGAGGGGACGGACCTCACGACGTACCGCTGCACCCTGCGCAAGGGGCTGAAGTTCCCCGGCGGACGCACCGTGACCGCCGAGGACGTCAAGTACTCCTTCGACCGGGTCAAGCGCATCAACTCCGACGTCGGTCCAGCGAGTCTGCTGGAGACGCTCCACTCGGTCGACGCCGACGGGCTCACGGTCACGTTCCATCTGTCGTCGCCCGACGCGACGTTCCCGTTCAAGGTGGCCACCGGCGCCGGTTCGATCGTCGACCGCAGCACGTACCCGAGCGACGCGCTGCGCAAGGACAACGGCGCCGACGGGACCGGCCCGTACACCCTGACCTCGTACACCAAGGACAAGGAGGCCGTCCTCGCGCCCAACGCGCACTACCAGGGCGATGTGAAGGGCACCGGCCGACCCGTGGTGCTGCGCTACTACGCCGACCCGAACGCCCTGGCGAAGGCGTGGAAGGCGAAGCAGATCGATGTGGCCACGCGTCAGCTGCCGCCCTCTGTGCTCGCCGGGCTCTCGCCCAGCGACCCCAACGAGCGTGTCAGTGAGACCGACAGCGCCGAGATCCGCAATCTGGTGCTCGACACCGCCGCCGGATCACCGTTGCACGACCGCAGCGTCCGCCAGGCCCTCGCCCTGCTGGTCAACCGTGAGGAACTGGTCAGCAAGGTGTACGAAGGCACCACCGACCCGCTGTACTCGCTGATCCCGGCGGGCATCACCGGGCACACCACGTCCTTCTTCGACGCCTACGACAAGCCGGACGCGCACAAGGCCCGCGCCCTGCTCGTCGCCGCGGGCGTGCATCTGCCCGTCCACTTCACCTACGGCTATGCCGAGGGCAGCGGTGCCGCCGCCGAGGAGGCCGCCGAGCTCAAGCGGCAGCTGGAGGCGAGCGGTCTGTTCACGGTGGACACCAAGGGCTATGAGTGGACCGACTTCCAGAAGCGGTACGCGAGCGGCAAGCTCGACGCGTACGCCGTCGGCTGGGTCGCCGACTTCCCCGACCCGGACACCTTCGGCGCCCCGCTGGTCGGCACCGGCAGCAGCATGAAGAACGGGTACAGCAGCAAGGACGTCGACCGCCTCATCCTGGACAGCCAGCGCTACTCGGACCGCAGCCGTACCGCCGACGACTTCCGGCAGATGCAGAAGATCGTGGCCGAGGAGGTGCCGCTGATCCCCCTGTGGCAGCGCAAGGAGTACGTGGTCAGCAGCGAGGACGTCGGCGGCGGACAGTATCTGTCGGACGGTACCGGTGTCTTCCGGCTGTGGCGGCTGGGCTGGATCTGAGCGTTCAGGGGCGCCCGTCCGCGGCGGGCGCCCCCCTCCGCGCGGCGGGATCCGGAAGCGCCTTCGTCATCCCCGGCAGGAAGTCCGTGAACAGCTCGTGCACCTCGTGGACGAGCGGCCTGAGCACCCGGAACCGGGCCAGCGAGACGCCCCGGGCGGTGAGCCGGGCACCGCGTTCGGCCAGCCGGTAGCTGCGCTCGCGTCCCTCGGTCCGGTCGAAGACCCAGTACAGGACGAGCCCCATCTGAGCGAGCCACATCAACTCGG
Source organism: Streptomyces sp. NPDC052036 (assembly GCF_040680495.1). Taxonomy (NCBI): domain Bacteria; kingdom Bacillati; phylum Actinomycetota; class Actinomycetes; order Kitasatosporales; family Streptomycetaceae; genus Streptomyces; species Streptomyces sp. NPDC052036. Next base: position 6,940 of record NZ_JBFAWW010000050.1, read on the forward strand.
GCAGTACGTCCCGCAGTTCCTCCGCCACCTTGGTCCTCGCACCGCGGAGCACCTCCTTGTGGACGCTGATGGCCTCCACGCGCGCGTGCTCCGACTCGGGGGAGAAGGGGCTGAGCGGACTGTCCGGGTCGGCGGCGTTCTTGAAGAACTGCACCGCGAACTCGTGGTACGGCGCGGCGATGTCCAGCCATGCCTTCAGCACCCCCGCGAGCCGCGTCTCCAGGTCGGTCTCCTCGGCCAGGATCTCCCGGACGGCTTCCTGGTGCTCGGCGGCGATCCGGTCGTAGAAACCCTGGATGAGGTGTTCCTTGCCGGCGAAGTAGTAGTAGGCGTTGCCCACGGAGACTCCGGCCTCCTGGGCGATCGCCCGCATGGTCGTTCTGTCGTAGCCGCGCTCCTGGAACAGCCGCATCGCCGTCTCGATGATCAGGGCGCGGGTCTGCTCGGACTTGGTGGGCACGAGGAGAGAGCCTAGTCCCCCTGTGTGCGCTGCCCCGCTTCGAGGATCTCCGTGACGTCCAGCGTGACCTTGGCGCCGAGGGAGTCGGGGAGGGTGATCAGTTCGCCGGGGGCGTGGACGCGGTGGGTGGCGTAGTCGTCCCCACTCGGGTCCGTGAGCACGTGGATGCGCTGGTGCTTGCGGTCGACGACCACGTACACGGGGACGCGGGCGGCGGCGTATGCGGACACCTTGGTGCGCAGGTCGGTCTTCCAGTTGCCGGAGATGACCTCCAGGACGAGCCGGAAGGCCACCGGGTCGTAGCAGTTGTCCTTGACAATGTGTTCATCGATGTCGGAGTCGACGATCGCCAGGTCTGGGATGGCGTAGTCCTCGCCTGCGTGGAACCACAAGCCGATGCCCTGGAGCACCGCCGATTCGCCGTCGTCGAGACCTGCCTCGATGAACGGGCGCATGAGCTTGGTCAGGGAGCGAGAGTGGGGGGCGTCCGGGGGCGGGGACGCGATGATCTGGTCTCCGATGATCTCGACTCGGTAGCCCGGCAGGCGGTCCGTGATCCGCTTCGCCTCCTCGATCAGCGAGCGCTCGCCACGGGGCCGCTCGACAGCTGCTGCTGACATCGGGTGCCTCCTGGGGGCTGGTGTCGAGAGCATCATCGTAGACAGGGGAGCCCGGATTCGTCCCGATCATGGCGCTTCGCCCGATCGTGGCTCTCACGACCGAGGGCCCCCGTTTCCAGCGGAAACAGGGGCCCTCAGCCGTCGTGCAGGAAGACCTCAGAAGCGGCGCGTGATCAGCGCTCGCTTCACCTCCTGGATCGCCTTGGTCACCTCGATACCGCGCGGGCAGGCGTCCGTGCAGTTGAACGTGGTGCGGCAGCGCCACACGCCGTCCTTGTCGTTGAGGATCTCCAGGCGCTGCTCGCCGGCCTCGTCACGCGAGTCGAAGATGAAGCGGTGCGCGTTGACGATGGCTGCCGGGCCGAAGTACTGCCCGTCGTTCCAGAACACCGGGCACGAGGACGTGCACGCGGCGCACAGGATGCACTTCGTGGTGTCGTCGAAGCGCTCGCGGTCCTCCGCCGACTGCAGACGCTCATGCGTCGGCTCGTTGGTGTCCTTCGTGATCAGGAAGGGCATCACGTCCCGGTACGCCTGGAAGAACGGCTCCATGTCCACGACCAGGTCCTTGAGGACCGTGAGGCCCTTGATGGGCTCGACCGTGATCGGCTTCTCGGGGTTGATGTCCTTGATGAGCGTCTTGCAGGCCAGACGGTTCTTGCCGTTGATCCGCATGGCGTCGGAGCCGCAGATGCCGTGCGCGCAGGAGCGACGGAACGTCAGCGTGCCGTCCACGTCCCACTTGATCTTGTGCAGACCGTCGAGGACGCGCTCCTTCGGGTCGATCTCCAGCTGGAAGTCTTCCCAGGTCGCCTCCGCCGAGACCTCCGGGTTGAAGCGGCGGACCCGGAAGGTGACGGTGATGTACGGAGAGGCCGCGGACTCCGCCTCGACCTTGTCCAGAACAGGGGTAGCCATCAGTACTTACGCTCCATCGGCTGGTAGCGGGTCTGGACGACCGGCTTGTAGTCGAGACGGATGGACTCGGTGCCGTCGTCGCCCACCTCGCGGTACGCCATGGTGTGGCGCATGAAGTTGACGTCGTCGCGGTTGGGGTAGTCCTCGCGGTAGTGGCCGCCGCGGGACTCCTTGCGGGCCAGGGCGGACACCGCCATGACCTCGGCCAGGTCGAGCAGGTTGCCCAGCTCGACGGCCTCCAGCAGGTCCGTGTTGTACCGCCTGCCCTTGTCCTGGATCGCGACGTTCTTGTAGCGCTCCCTGAGCTCGGCGATCTTCTCGACGGCCGTCTTGATCGTCTGCTCGGTGCGGAACACCATGACGTTGGCGTCCATGGTCTCCTGCAGCTCGCGGCGCAGTTCCGCCACGCGCTCGGTGCCCGTCGACGACCGCAGCCGCTCGATCTGCGAGACCACCAGGTCCGTCGGGTTCTCGGGCAGCTCGACGAACTCCGCCCGCTGCGAGTACTCCGCGGCGGCGATACCCGCGCGACGCCCGAAGACGTTGATGTCCAGCAGCGAGTTGGTGCCGAGGCGGTTCGCGCCGTGGACGGACACACAGGCGACCTCGCCGGCCGCGTACAGGCCCGGGACCACCGTGATGTTGTCCGCCAGGACCTCGCCCTGGACGTTCGTCGGGATGCCGCCCATCGCGTAGTGCGCGGTCGGCTGGATCGGGATCGGGTCCGTGTAGGGCTCGATGCCGAGGTAGGTACGGGCGAACTCGGTGATGTCGGGCAGCTTGGCGTCCAGCTGCTCCGGCGGGAGGTGGGTGAGGTCCAGGTAGACGTGGTCGCCCTCGGGACCGCAGCCCCGGCCCTCGCGGATCTCCGTGTAGATGGAGCGGGAGACGACGTCACGCGACGCCAGGTCCTTCATGACGGGCGCGTACTTCTCCATGAAGCGCTCGCCGTCCTTGTTGCGGAGGATGCCGCCCTCGCCGCGCGCACCCTCGGTGAGGAGGATGCCCATGCGCCAGATGCCGGTCGGGTGGAACTGGAAGAACTCCATGTCCTCCAGCGGCAGACCACGGCGGTACACCGCGGCCTGGCCGTCACCGGTCAGCGTGTGCGCGTTCGACGTCACCTTGAAGAACTTGCCGGTGCCGCCGGAGGCGTAGATCACGGCCTTCGCCTGGAAGACGTGGATCTCGCCGGTCGCCAGCTCGTACGCCACCACACCGGCCGACTTCTTGACGCCGTCGACCTCGGTGATCAGCTGGTCCAGGACGTAGAACTCGTTGAAGAACTCCACGCCCTCCTTGACGCAGTTCTGGTACAGCGTCTGGAGGATCATGTGGCCGGTGCGGTCGGCCGCGTAGCAGGAGCGGCGGACCGGGGCCTCGCCGTGGTTGCGGGAGTGACCGCCGAAGCGGCGCTGGTCGATCTTCCCCTCGGGCGTCCGGTTGAACGGCAGGCCCATCTTCTCCAGGTCGAGGACGGAGTCGATGGCCTCCTTCGCCAGGATCTCGGCGGCGTCCTGGTCGACCAGGTAGTCACCGCCCTTGATCGTGTCGAAGGTGTGCCACTCCCAGTTGTCCTCCTCCACGTTGGCCAGCGCGGCGGCCATGCCGCCCTGCGCGGCGCCCGTGTGGGAGCGGGTCGGGTAGAGCTTCGTGAGCACGGCGGTGCGGCTGCGCTTCGTCGACTCGATGGCCGCGCGCATGCCGGCGCCGCCCGCGCCGACGATGACGGTGTCGTACTTGTGGATCTTCATGATTCTCGCAGCCCCGTGCCTAGCGGATGTTCGGGTCGAAGGTGAAGATCACCAGCGTGCCCAGCAGGATGGTGAACACCGTGGCGGTGTACAGCAGGCCCTTCAGCCACAGACGGGTGTTCGCCTGCTCGGCGTAGTCGTTGATGACCGTACGCAGACCGTTGGCGCCGTGCAGCATGGCAAGCCACAGCATGGCGAGGTCCCAGACCTGCCACCACGGGGAGGCCCAGCGGCCCGCCACGAAGGCGAAGCCGACCTTGGTCACGCCGCCGTCGAGGACCAGCTGGATCAGCAGGTGGCCGAGGACCAGGACGACGAGGACGATGCCGGACAGGCGCATGAACAGCCAGCCGTACATCTCGAAGTTGCCGCGGGTCGACTTCGGGGTCTTCTTCGTCCGCTTGCGGGGCGCCTCGATGACCGGCGCCGGGTTGTCGACGTCGTACAGCGGGGCACCCTCGACGGGGCCGATGCCGGAGGCGGTGGTTTCAGTCGTGGACATACGCGTCAGCTCCCGAACACTTCACGAGCGGCGTGGCCGAGGACGGGGTAGATGGCCCCGAGCATCAGCACGACCCAGATGCCGGCGACGGTCCAGAGCATCTGCTTCTGGTAGCGCGGGCCCTTCGACCAGAAGTCGACGGCGATGACACGCAAGCCGTTCAGCGCGTGGAAGAGGATGGCGGCGACCAGGCCGTACTCCAGCACGGCGACGATCGGCGACTTGTACGTGGCCACGACCTTGTCGTAGGCCTCGGGAGAGACACGCACGAGAGCGGTGTCCAGCACGTGTACGAACAGGAAGAAGAAAATGAGGACGCCGGTGACTCGGTGAGCCACCCAGGACCACATTCCTTCCCGGCCGCGGTACAGCGTTCCAGCCGGCACGGAAGAACCCTCCGGGAGCGGGGACTAGGGCCGCGCCGGCTTCTGTGTCGGTCGGGCCCGGCCGGGTACGGTCCACCGGCCCCCAGCATCGTAGCGACGTGTTGTCAGAACGCTTACGGCGCCCCTACCGAAGTGATCGAACCGGCAATCAAACGAGCACGGACGGCCTATTGGGCGTGCTCCGCCACCGGCCGTCCCGACGGATCCCGGACGAGTCGGGTCAGTCTGCCCCTCGCCAGGCGGCGCAGCTCCTCGGCCGCGAGCAGGCGTTCCTCCTCCGGATCGTTCGCCAATCGTGATCGGATGGCCGCCAGTATCAGGTCGGCGGATTCGTCCGGGGTCACGTCGTCCAGGCAGATGACGAACACATGCCCGAATCGGCTCTCGTAGGCCGCGTGCGCGGCGCTCAGCGCGGTGTGGGCCGCGGAGTAGGCGCCGTCGGGCAGCTGGGTGAGGTTCTCGCCCGCCAGGGCTTCGGCGAGGTCCGCGGGCGACAGGTCGTACGCCGCCTCGTCGGCCGCGGCCAGCAGGGAGTCCACGTCCGGGTAGGGGCGGTGCTCGGCGACGCGATGGACCCAGCGCAGACTGTGGCAGCAGGCCAGCAGGGCGTGCCGGACCTCGTCTGCGGGCGCGGAGTTGAACCTCTCCAGGCCGGTGGGGGCCGGGGGGCGGTGTTGCGCCGGCAGGGCGGTGGGGCCGGGGAGGCGGGGGAGACGGTGCGGGGGCAGCGTGGGTCCTCGGCGATGGCGGCGTGGCGTCGCGCGGACGTCACGTGCGGGACGGCAGGGAGGGTGGGCGAAACGCGCCGTCACGCTATCGACGGCGGTCGGGCGGGCGTCCGGCGCCTGTCCCGATTTCACCCGAACGGGAGAGCTGTGGGGCCTTCTGTGGACGATCGGAGGGCGTCGGGGTCGTAGGTTCGAAGGGGACAAAAGAGGATAAGAAGGTCGAATGCCTGGAGGTGGGTAGCGTGTGGGCGAAAGTGGAGCGACAGCGAATACGTACGGGTGTGGTGCGTGACGTCGAGCCGAGGCCTACGGGCACGGTGTGTCCGTACGCGGGTGCGGTGCGGGGTGCGGCGCGGTGACCGGCCAGAGGCGGCGGGTTCCCGAGAGGGAGACGCACACGCGGCGCAACCGGTTGCTGCTGGGAGCCGCAGTCGTCACCGCCGGCGCGGTCGCGGCGGCCGTGGCGCTGTGGCCGTCGGGCGGCGGCACGCCTCCCGGCTCCAGGGTCACGGGGGGCACCCCCGCCGCGACCCCGTCCCCGACCTACCCCCTCTCCCAGGCGCCCCGCACCATTCCGGCCGTCCGGGAGTTCGCCCCCGCCCGTGGTCCGGGCTGGCGGCCCGCCTCCGGGAACCGGGTGGTCGTGGACGACGCCTCCCTCGCCGACGAGGGGCAGCTGCTGGCCGGGGAACTGGGGATGGCGTACGGGGGGCGGACCGGCGCGCGCGCCGGTGACGTGGAGCTGGCCGTGACCGGGAGCGGCGACCAGGAGTCGTACGTCCTGTCCGTCCAGAACGGGAAGGTCCGGATCACCGGTCCGGGCGAGGCCGGGGTCTTCTACGGCACCCGCACGCTCAAGCAGGAGGTGCACGGCGGCGGCACCGCGCCCGAGGGCGTCGTCCACGACACCCCGGCCAAGTCCCGGCGCGGCCTGATGCTCGACATAGCCCGCAAGTACTACACGGCCGGCTGGATCGAGGACCGCATCAAGGAACTGGGCGACCTGAAGTACAACGAGATCGGGCTGCACTTCTCCGACGATCAGGGCTTTCGGATCGAGTCCTCCTCGCATCCGGAGATCGTGTCCGCGCAGCACCTGAGCAAGGCGGAGGTCAAGACGATCGTCGACCTCGCCGCGAGCCGGCACATAGCCGTCGTCCCCGAGATCGACTCGCCCGGCCACCTGGGCGCCGTGATCGCCGCGCATCCCGACCTCCAGCTGCGCAACGCCAACGGCGTGCCGTTCCAGGGGTCGCTCGACATCTCCAAGCCCGCCGCCGCGAAGATCGTGGACGACCTCCTGAACGAGTACGCGGGCGTGTTCCCGGCTCCCTTCTGGCACCTGGGCGGCGACGAGTACCTGGCGCTCACGGTGGCGAACCCGACCGCGTCCTTCCCGCAGCTCGTCGCCGCCGCGCGGGCGAAGTACGGCCCGCAGGCGGGCGTGGCGGACCTCGCGACCGGCTGGCTCAACGACCGGGCGAACGTGATGCGCGGCCACGGTCGCACGATGCGCGCCTGGAACGACGGCTTCTACCAGGCGAGCGCGGTGTCGCCGGCCAAGGACCTCCAGGTCGCGTACTGGACCGGCAAGGAGGCCGGCGCCCGGCCGCCGACCTCTTATCTGAGCGCGGGCCGGCAGCTGATCGTCTACAACGACGACCTCCTCTACTACGTGCTCGGCCAGCCGCAGACCTTCGTCTACCCCACCGGTCAGCGGATCTACGAACAGTGGACACCACGGGTGGTCCGGGGCACGACGGCGGTGCCCGCGCAGTACGACGGGCAGATCCTCGGCGGAGTGTTCGCGGTGTGGGGCGACCGGCCGAGCGCACAGACGCAGGACCAGGTGGCGGCCGGCATCCGGATGCCGCTGCGGGCGACGATCCAGAAGCTGTGGGACCCGCGCACACCGACGCTGTCCTGGACGCAGTTCCGTCAGCTGGCGGACCGTCTGGGATGAGGGCGGACCGGGGTGTCCGGCTCGGAGGACGGACACCCCGGTCGCCCGGAATGCTGCATTCCGGGCGCGCGCCCGGTGTTGCTGTGGTCTATTCGGAACCCGGCGACGGAACCGGGGCGCAGATGGCTGAAATCAGCTCTTCGCTCCGTTCGGAATCTCGGCCGGCACCCGACCGGCACGGTGGGGTGCGCGTCTGTGACACTCCGGGACCGTTGCACGCAGTAAGGGGAAGTGCGGGCTCCGTAGACACGAGGCGCCCAGTCGAGGGTTTCGAGGAGGCGTCATGAGCCTGGTGGACCTGATCGGACAGGCCGACGAGCGGGGGCTCGCGGCAAGCGGACTGGCTTGTTTGGATCGGTGCGTCCCGCTCCTCGGAGGCGACGACGACACCCTGCGTCCGCTGTGGGCGAGCCTGGTCGAGGGCCGCGAGTGGGAGGAGCGGCTCGCCAAGGCGCAGGCCGCACTGGGGACTCAGCTGCCGCCGGAGGACGACTCCGCCGCGGACTGCGCCTTCGAGGCCGAGGCCGCGGGACTCGCCCGCCGGATGCTGGAAGGCATCCCCGCCGAGCCGACCGCCGACGCCCTGCGCCGGTGGGCCGACGCCTGCTCGGTCGACGCGCTGCGGATCCACCAGCTGCTGGACCCCGCCGACGGCGACGGGGAGTCCTCCGTGGCGGCCCACCGCGAGGGCCGTACGGACGGCATGTCGCCCCTGGTGGCCGCCGAACTGCGGCGCCAGAGCGCCGTCCTGGAACTGGTCGGCGACCACGGCGCGACCGGACTGCGCCAGGCCCGCGACGTGGCGACCGAGGGCCGGCGGGTGCTGCAGGCGGTGGTCTCGCGCCGCGCCCGCGGCCGTTCTTAAGAGCTCCGAACACAATGGGCGCCTCGTAGCCGCAGCGGGCCCCGCCTGCGTAAACCTCCTTGCGTGCAAGGATCCTGTGTCCGTCCGGTACGGCGGTGGGTCGGTCCTGCGCCGGTGTCGGGGAGCCCGTCCGGGGGGCGTGACATTTCGCGGCGGCACCGCGCTCTTCCGTTTGTGAACGCAACTGAGGTGACCAGGCCCCCCGCCGCCGCCAAGCCCGCGCGCTGGGCGGCCGACGCCGTCACGGCCCTGCGCGAGGGCGCCCGGCTGCGGCTCGACTACTCGGCACAGAGCTTGTGGCGGCTGGACCGGACGATCGACGAGATACGCAGTCAGGGCGCGCCCTATGACGCAGTGCGGACGGCGCTGCGCGGCTTCGGCGCGTACGCGGGCGAGGTGGTCGTACGGCTGACCGGCGGCGAGTGGTGGGCGAGCGGCAGCGACCACTGGGTGCGCACCCCCGACGGTCGGCTGTGGGACCCGATCGAAGAGGCCCGTCGCTGCTACCGGGGCGACGGCTCGCTGCGGCTGCTGTGCCGGGACGCGACGGGGCACGGCACCCGCTGACCCCGGGACCCCCGGCCGGCAGGGCCCCGGCGCGTCCCGCCCGACAGACCCGCACCGGACCGGCACATCCGCAGCAGGCGCCGGCCCCGGTGCCTGACGGCCAGTGACGTTTATGTGGCGACGGACGCTGATGACCTCAGGGGCGTGGGCACGACCGGAGTGCCCCACGTGTGGGGACGCGAGACCACTCGCCACGAACGAGGACAGCGTTGGGCCAGGGAGGGGAACCCCGCCGCACGCAGGCGTACGACGGGGAGCTGGGCGCGGCCGTCGCACGGGCCCAGCGGGGGGACGAGGCCGCCTTCGCGGCGGCGTACCGGATCGTGCAGCCGGGGCTACTCGGCTATCTGCGCGCTCTGGTCGGCGACGACGCGGAGGACGTGGCGTCCGACGCCTGGCTGGAGATAGTCCGTGACCTCGGCCGGTTCAGGGGCGACGGCGCCGGCTTCCGCGGCTGGACCGCGACCATCGCCCGGCACCGCGCCCTCGACCATCTGCGCCGCCAGAAGGTCCGCCCCCGCCCCACCGCCCTGGACGCCGATGTCCTCCAGCTGCCCGGCCGTCACGACACCCAGGACCAGGCTCTGGAGTCCCTGTCCACCGAGCACGCCCTGGCCCTGGTCGCGCGGCTGCCGCGCGACCAGGCGGAGGCGGTGCTGCTGCGCGTGGTCGTCGGCCTAGACGCGCCCGCCGCCGCCCGGGTGCTCGGCAAGCGCCCCGGCGCGGTCCGAACCGCCGCCCACCGGGGCCTGAAGCGACTCGCGCGCGAACTCGCCGTCCCGGGTGCGCCGGAAGACGGCACCGGGACGGGGGACGAGGCCGCCGGGAACTCTGCCCGCGGGTGAGAGCACGGGTGGGGACGCGGGTGAGAAGAGGTACAGAAAACGCGTGCCACTGACCCCGGCGTACCGATGGCAACGGCCGGGGCCGCCACCCCCCACAGGAGAGGCCCCGACCGTCGCGCGGTACGGGCCGCGCGGCGGCCCGTACTCTCTACAGCGCCGTGGATGCGTTTTCTGTCACACCTCGCCGCGTCACAGGTCGGTTGCGCGGCGTGCGGACATGGACGTGGACCGGTTTCAAGTCGTAACGTGCCTTTCGCGCCGACCGCGGATGATCAGTAGATCTGGTGAGAGGATCCGCCGCACATCACGAGCGGCCGCAGACCGCAACGAACGATGAGGAATCACGACAGCGAGAACCCGGTCCGCGGAAGCGTGCGGGCTGAGGCGCACAGAGGGGCAGTTCGGGTGCTGGGGGACGACGCGGAGTTGACGGCCGCGGTACTTGCGGCCCAGGCCGGGGACGAGACCGCGTTCCGTACCGTGTACCGCGCCGTGCACCCACGGCTGCTCGGATATGTGCGGACGCTGGTCGGGGATCCGGACGCGGAGGACGTCACCTCCGAGGCATGGCTGCAGATCGCCCGTGACCTGGAGCGGTTCAGCGGAGACGCCGACCGGTTCCGCGGCTGGGCGGCCCGGATAGCCCGCAACCGCGCGCTCGACCACATACGGATGCGCGGGCGCCGCCCCGCGATCGGCGGCGACGAGACGGAGCTGACCGGCAAGGCGGCCGAGTCCGACACGGCGGGCGAGGCCATGGAGGCGCTGGCCACCGGCCGCACCCTCTCCCTCATCGCCCAGCTCCCGCAGGACCAGGCGGAGGCCGTGGTGCTGCGCGTGGTCGTGGGCCTCGACGCCAAGTCCGCGGCCGAGACGCTCGGCAAGCGCCCCGGGGCCGTCCGCACGGCGGCCCACCGTGGTCTCAAACGGCTCGCGGAGCTGATCGCCGGCCCGGACGCGGATCCGGAATCGGCCGGCGTGCTCGGCGCCATGCCTCCCCAACGCGGAACCCCTGGGCGCGCGGTGACGTCTGCCGGTGTGACGCATATGCGTTCGCGTACGCAGAGGGACATGTGATGGCCGACGAGCAGTACAGGTGGCTGGACGGCGACGCGGCGGAGCGTCTGCTGCGCGGAGAGCCGCTGGACGCCATCGACGACGACGCCCGGGACCAGGCCGCAAGGCTTGCCGAAACCCTTGCCGCACTCGCCGTCACACCCCCGTCGACCAGCGAGGAACTGCCGGGCGAGGCCGCCGCGCTGGCCGCGTTCCGGGCCGCGCGCACCGGCGCGGACCAGGCCTGGGCGACGTCCGGCAGGCCCGATCCCGCGTATGCCGCCCACCGGGCCGCCGACGCCGGTCTGGTGCGCCTCGGGCGTCCCGCCGCAAACGGTCGAGGCAGCCGCTGGGGGCGTCCCCTGCGGTTCGGCCTGGCCGCCGCGCTGGCCGCCGGGATGATCGGCGGAGTCGCGGTCGCGGCCGGAACCGGAGCCCTGCCGACGCCCTTCCGCAAGGAGCCGGGACCCGAGGCGTCCGTGTCGGCGGCGGTGTCGCCGTCGCAGCCGCCGCTCACGCCCACGCCCGGCGCCACGGAGACCGGTACGCCCCTGTCGTCGACGCCGGACGCGGGCGGGTCCGCGCCGGACGGTTCCTCACACGACGAGGCCGGCGCCGGTCCCGGCGCGACCGGCTCGGCGAGCCCCGGCGGAGACGACCATCGGCGCCGGCACACCGGGACCTGGTGGCTCGCCCTGCGCTCGTCCTGCCGTGACATGACCGTCGGCCGGGAGCTGCGCGCCGACCGGTTGCGCGATCTGCAGGACGCGGCGGGCGGCAGCGGACGGGTGAAGACCTTCTGCAAGGGCGTGCTGGGCGACGGCGAGGGCCGCTCCGGCGACGGCGACGGCCTGGGCTCCGGCCAGGACGGGAACGGCCGGGGCGGCGAGGGCGGCCACGGCCAGGGTGACGGCGGCGACGACCACGGCGGCAGCGGCGGCGACGAGGGTCACATACGCCCCGGTGGGAGCGGTCTGTTCGGCGTCCCGTCGGGCGCTTCGCCTGCCCCGATCTCGGCCCTGTCGACACCAAACCCCGTCTGACCTGCGGTTTCGTGTTTTTTGAATTTTCTTCCATAGGGGTGTGACACTTTCGGGCCCCGCAACGCAGTACTGAGTGAGCCGACTGGTCATCGGCCGTCGCACAGAGCCGGGGTTCCCCCCGTACCCACGGCTCTGTGCCCCGGCGCGGGCGGGACACGTTCCCCCGGTCCCGCCCGCGCCCCACACGCTTCCCCGTCGGCCTGTCTCACCAGCCGACGACGACCTTGTCGCCCGTCCTCACCTGGGAGAACAGCGCCGCGATCGCGGCCTCGTCCCGTACGTTCACGCAGCCGTGGGAGCCCCCGGCGTATCCGCGCGCCGCGAAGTCGTACGAGTAGTGCACCGCCTCACCACCGCTGAAGAACATCGCGTACGGCATCGGAGCGTCGTAGAGCGTGGACACATGGTGGCGTGACTTCCAGTAGATCCGGAACACACCTTCGCGGGTGGGGGTGTACTGCGTGCCGAACCGGACCGCCATCGTCGACAGCGTCTGTCCGTCGATCATCCAGCGCAGCGTCCGGGTCCTCTTGCTGATGCACAGCACCCGGCCCGTCAGACAGCGCGGGTCCGGCGCGGCGGCCGGCTGCCCGCCCATCAGATACAGCTCCCACGTCCCCGGCTCGTGCGTCATGCTCAGCAGCCGCTGCCAGGTGACCGGGTCGACCTCGCCCGTCCGTGCCAGCCCCCGCTTGCCCTGGAAGCCTCTGACGGCGTTCTCGGTGAGGTCGTCGTACGTCCCCGTCGGCCCGTCGAACAGCCAGTCGACCTGGCGCAGCCGGGCCTGTAGTTCGCGCACCTGAAGACCCGAGTCCCCGCGTTCCAGCACGGCGGCGGACGGGGGCCTCGGGGCGGGCGCGGCACTCCGGGTGCCGACGCCGGAGGGGGTGTGCGGGACCTCGATGTGCACCGGCGAACGGCCCTTGCCGTCACCCCCTTGGGCGTCCAGGGGCTGTGCCGTGCAGCCGACGACCGCGGCGAGCGCCACGGCACCGGCCGCCGCGGCGAGCGATCGTCCCCAGCGCTCCGTACGCATGCCGCGCCCCCTGTCCGTGCCCGCCCTGTCGGCCCCACCGCGACCACCGCTCTCCGGCATCCCGCCGTGTCTCCGAGATGTTCCCCCTGCGTGACCGCCGCCGAACCAAGGAGCATGGTTGTGAGCAAGGTCCCAGCCGACGGATCTCCACGCGGCGCACGGCCGCCGCTACAGTCCGTCGCGAGAGATGTCTACTGGCGAGTAACCAAATGCCGGGTCACCAAGCCGGGTCACCAAGCCGGGTCACGAAGCAACGCGGAGGCACACACCATGGCGCGCGAGTCGGAGTCGGGGCTGCCCATCGAGCCGGTGTACGGGCCGGACGCCCTCAAGGGCTGGGACGCGGCGGAGAAGCTCGGCGAGCCCGGCGCGTACCCGTTCACGCGAGGTGTGTATCCGAGCATGTACACGGGCCGGCCGTGGACGATGCGGCAGTACGCCGGGTTCGGTACGGCGACGGAGTCCAACGCCCGGTACAAGCAGCTGATCGCGAACGGCACGATGGGTCTGTCGGTGGCCTTCGACCTGCCCACCCAGATGGGCCACGACTCCGACGCGCCGATCGCGCACGGTGAGGTCGGCAAGGTGGGAGTGGCCGTCGACTCGGTCGACGACATGCGGGTGCTGTTCGGCGGGATCCCGCTGGACAAGGTGTCGACGTCGATGACGATCAACGCTCCGGCGGCACTGCTGCTCCTGCTGTACCAACTGGTGGCCGAGGAGCAGGGGGTGCCGGCCGAGAAGCTGACGGGCACCATCCAGAACGATGTGCTGAAGGAGTACATCGCCCGCGGGACGTACATCTTCCCGCCCAAGCCGTCGCTGCGGCTGATCGCGGACATCTTCAAGTACTGCCGGGCCGAGATCCCGAAATGGAACACCATTTCGATCTCCGGCTACCACATGGCGGAGGCGGGCGCCTCGCCCGCGCAGGAGATCGCCTTCACGCTCGCGGACGGCATCGAGTACGTGCGGACCGCGGTCGCGGCCGGGATGGACGTGGACGACTTCGCGCCGCGCCTGTCGTTCTTCTTCGTGGCGCGGACGACGATCCTGGAGGAGGTCGCCAAGTTCCGGGCGGCGCGCCGGATCTGGGCGCGGGTGATGCGGGAGGAGTTCGGGGCGCGGAACCCGAAGTCGATGATGCTGCGGTTCCACACGCAGACGGCGGGGGTGCAGCTGACGGCGCAGCAGCCGGAGGTGAACCTCGTGCGGGTGGCGGTGCAGGGCCTGGGCGCGGTGCTGGGCGGGACGCAGTCGCTGCACACGAACTCCTTCGACGAGGCGATCGCGCTGCCGACGGACAAGTCCGCACGGCTGGCGCTGCGTACGCAGCAGGTGCTGGCGTACGAGACGGACGTGACGGCGACGGTCGACCCCTTCGCGGGCAGCTACGTGATCGAGAAGATGACGGACGACGTGGAGGCCGCGACGCTGGAGCTGATGCGGAAGGTCGAGGACCTCGGCGGCGCGGTGTCGGCGATCGAGCACGGCTTCCAGAAGCGGGAGATCGAGCACAACGCATACCGCATCGCGCAGGAGACCGATTCCGGTGAGCGGGTCGTGGTGGGCGTCAACCGCTTCCAGCTCGACGAGGAGGAGCCCTACGAGCCGCTGCGGGTGGACCCCGCGATCGAGGCCCGGCAGGCCGAACGCCTCGCCAAGCTCCGCGCGGAACGCGACCAGCAGGCCGTGGACACGGCCTTGGCCGCCCTGAGGAAGGCCGCCGCGGGCGAGGACAACGTCCTGTACCCGATGAAGGACGCCCTCAAGGCCCGCGCGACGGTGGGCGAGGTGTGCAACGCGTTGCGGGAGGTCTGGGGGACGTACGTACCGTCGGATGCGTTCTGACCTGGGCGGTTCGTCCGTATGGGTGATCGGGGGCGGGATTCATGCACTCCCGGTTACGCTCGTGAAGAGTGAGCCCCGAAATGGAGGATGCCGTGGCTGTACTGCAACACGGGCTGACGTTGGGCGAGGCCGCCGACCTGCCCTCCCGTGCACTGCCTGGGGCGTCGGCCTATGGTTGCCCACACTGCCCGAGGACTTCGCGATTCCCGATCTCTCGATCCTCGACGAGGACTTCCGTGATGCCCACGTCAGGAAGAACTACTACGCGCCCGACGTCTTCCGTCTGGTCGTCGAGGTGACGTCGTCGAACTGGGCGGACGACCTGGGCCCCAAGGTCGAGTGCTATGCAGAGGCCGGCATCCCCGGCTGCCTCATCGCCGACCGCAAGCACGACGAGGCGCTCCTCTCCACCGACCCGGCCGACGGCAAGTACCCGGACCCGCAGCGCTTCGAGCGGGGCCAGAGCGTAGCCCTGCCGAAGACGATCGGTATCAGCGTCGAACTCTTGGCGGACTCTCTTCTGGACGGCTGATCACACCTGTCCGGACTCCGAAACCCAGGACCGCCCTGTCGTACCCCCGTGCGACACTCCTATCCATGTTCGGTGTCATCGATCTCCCCACCTACCTGGCAGGACTCGTCCTGATCGTCCTCCTGCCCGGCCCCAACTCCCTGTACGTCCTCTCCGTCGCGGCCCGGCGTGGTGTGCGCGCCGGCTACACTGCGGCGGCCGGAGTGTGGTGCGGGGACACCGTGCTGATGACGCTGTCCGCGGCCGGCGTCGCCTCGCTGCTCCAGGCGAACGCCGTGCTGTTCGGGATCGTGAAGTACGCCGGGGCCGGCTATCTGACGTGGCTCGCCATCGGGATGCTGCGCGCCGCGTGGGGGATGTGGCGGACCCGTCGGGAGAAGGCCGTGGAGGAGGAGGCCCCGGCCGCCACCGCCGCAGTGGAGCGGCCCTTCCGCCGCGCGCTGGTGGTCAGCCTGTTCAACCCCAAGGCGATCCTGTTCTTCGTCGCCTTCTTCGTGCAGTTCGTCGACCCGGCGTACGCCTACCCGGCGCTCTCCTTCGTGGTCCTCGGCGCCTTCGCCCAGCTCGCCAGCTTCCTCTACCTCACCGCGCTGATATTCAGCGGTACGCGCCTGGCCGCGGCCTTCCGCCGACGCAAGCGTCTGTCGGCGGGCGCCACCTCGGCCGCGGGCGCCCTCTTCCTGGGTTTCGCGGTGAAGCTGTCGCTGGCGAGCGCATAGCACCGTTCCGGTACGCGATCAGGCGGGCCCCGGCCGGGTCAGGACCCTGCGGATCCTCGGTGTGAGCTGATCCTCCACGAACCGGTTGAGCAGCCAGGCCAGCAGCAGCATGGCGGCGACCGTCAGCAGGAACGTGCCGTAGGACGGTATGCCCAGTCCCTTGTGCAGGGCGTGTATGACGACCCAGCCCAGGTGTTCGTGGACGAGGTAGAAGGGGTACGTCAGCGCGCCCGCGACGGTCAGCCAGCGCCAGTTCGCCCAGCCGAGCAGGCCCAGCGCGATCACGGCGACGGCGAGGAAGCCCAGGGTGACGACCAGGATGATGCCGGAGGCGGTGCGGTAGGAGAAGCCGGGCGCGTTCTCGGCGTGCCACAGGCCCCGCACCGCGTAGTGCTGACCTATGAGCCAGCTCACGGCCACGATGCCCCACGCGTACGCGTCGCGCCGGTCGCGGTGCACGAGATAGAGCCCGATGCCGCCGATGAAGAACGGCGCGTACTCGGGCATCAGGACGATGTCCAGCAGTGGCTGGTGGGCGCCCTGCGCGACCGCCGCCGCCAGAGTCCAGCAGGCGCAGAAGAGGATCACCCGCTGCCGGTTCGCTCCTGGCAGCACGATGCACAGGGCGAACAGGGCGTAGAACCGTATCTCCGCCCACAGGGTCCAGCAGACGCCGAGGACGCGGTCCACGCCGAGCGGCTGCTGCATCAGCGTCAGATTCACCAGGGCGTCGCTCGGCGAGACCGCCTTGTACGCCACCACCGGCAGTGCGAACACCGCTGTCACCAGGACGATCGCGGCCCAGTACGCGGGCAGCAGCCGGGCGGCGCGGGAGGCGAAGAACGAGCGCAGGGGACGGCCCCACCCGCTCATGCATATGACGAAGCCGCTGATCACGAAGAATATCTGCACTCCCAGACAGCCGTAGGCGAAAAAGGAGTGCAGGGTGGGGAACTGGTGCCGGGGCGAGCTGCCCCAGGCCTGGGCGACCTCCCCGTCGCGCCCGCCGTAGTGATAGGCGGCCACCATCAGCGCCGCCACCAGCCGCAGCCCGTCGAGGGCGCGCAGCCGGGATCCGCCGCGGGGGCGGACGGGGGCGGGAGCGGGGGACGGGCCGGCGGCCGGGGACGGAGGTGGCTGCGGGGCCACCGCGGTCGGGGTCGGGTCGGGGCCCGGGTGAGGGGCGGCCATGGTCTGCTCGGACGTGGTCATGCCGGACTCTCTCGGGGAGGCAGCAGATGGGAGGTGGCGCTGTCGCGGTGTGCGACGTACGACGAGCGCGGTGCGCCTGCCCGGTGACCGCCGATCCATGACACCCGCTGCCCGAACCGGGCTGTGACAGGGGCCCCATGGGGGCGGAGCCGGGGCGCCCGCGCCTCGCAGGCCGTCACCGCGGGGCGGCACGACGCCCCCGCCCCGGCGACCGGGACAGGGGCGTCGATGGGCACGGTCGTGGCGACGGGCGTCAGCCCTTGGCGCCGCGGCGCAGCTCGCGGGCCCGGCGGGCCACCTTGCGGACGGTCGCGTTGCGCGGGATGAACGCGAGCTGGACGGGGATCCCGCCGGGCAGCACCAGCGAGGTGAGCCGGCGCCGCTTGAAGTAGCGCCAGGTGTGCGGACCGAGATGCTTGGTCAGGTACCTCTCGGTCTCGGTGCGCAGCCCCGGGTAGATCTTGGGCTGCATCGCGAAGCCCACGGCGCGCACGAGCGCGTTCAGGGAGTCGACCTCCATGCCCTGGCGCTGGCTCGTGACAGCCTTGCGGTTGGTCAGCTCGGGCAGCAGCGCGTCGACGATCGTGACGGGAACGCGGTTGCTGTTCTCGTACGGCGTCAGACGCTCCAGGAGGGTCTCGGTGCCGATACGGGCAACCGGGAGGCCGTAGAGCGCGGAGGCGGTGAGCAGGGCGGTGGAGAAGCAGCCCACGACCAGCGCCGGACGCATGCGCTGGTAGAGGACCTCGGCGAGGACGGGGGTGTCGAGCACCGTCAGATCGGCGCCGAGCTTCTCCGCCTCCTTCTCCAGGATGCGCGACCAGCGTGCCGGGGCCGTCGGGTGCGGCTTGAACACCACCCGGGTGTGCCCGAGCGCGACCGCGCCCTTCAGCATCCGTACGTGGAGGTCCTCCTCCTCCTCGGCGGTGAGGATGCCGAGCGCGGAGAGGTACTGGCCGAGCAGCAGCGCCGGAGCGTCGAGGGACGGCAGCGCGTCGCCGGTGTTCTCCAGTTCGGTGAGGACCTTGGCGAACGCCTCGGTCGGCACGATCTCCGGCTCGACCCCGAACTCGGTGAGCAGCAGCGGCTTCAGACCGGGCACCAGGTCCAGGTGGAGCAGGCGGTCGATACGGGTGCCGACCAGCGGGTCGATCTTGTTGCGGGTGGGGCCGTAGCTCATCAGGCCGTCCGCGTACACCGTGACGGGCGCGCCGGTGAAGAGCTGGCAGAACCCGAGTGCCGGGTTGACCTGGATCGACTCGACGACCAGCTCGATCTCGTCGTCGCCGAGGTTCCAGAGCATCCGCAGATACCGCTCCCAGAGCGGGACATCGTCCAGCCGCGGGGCCCAGCCGCCGGGGTGGAACGGGGAGATGGTCTCGTTCCAGGAGATGACGTCGTCGAAGCGGCGGCGCAACTGCTCGAAGCCGGGCATCTCGTTCAGGCCGGGCGTCGTCTCGGGTGTCGCCGCGTTGTTGCAGACGAGGAGTATGCGCCGGTCGGCGGGCGCGAAGCAGTCGCTGTCCAGCGCCGCGGCCAGGGTCGCCGTGCCGTAGAGCGTCGACGCCAGGAAGATCTGCGTCGTCACGCGGCCACCCCCGCGGAGGCGGGACGGCGGCGCAGCCGGCGCAGGCGCGAGGCCCGCTGGATGTCCATGGAGTCGAGGGCCTCGTCGAGTACGTCCTGCGGCATGCGCCGTAGCGCGGCAGCGCTCATCGACTTCAGTTTCCGTGCCACCGCCGGCTCGAACCTTTCGATGGATCCCAGATGATGGGAAATGATTGCGCAATATGTGCGAACAGCCTTGGGGAGCAGTTTATCCGCGTCCGGGTCCTTGGCTGTTTCGGCCACCACTTGGTCGAACGCACGAATAAAGTCCAGCTGGCGTACGTCGCCGATCTGGGTGAGTGAGGAGGCGACACCACGCCGGTAGAAGACACCGAGAAGCCCCACTGTGGCGAAGGATTCCGCCTCCCGGTGCAGCTTCCAGATCCACGGCCGGTCCTCGGCCGTGCGCAGTCCGTCGGTGAAGTGCAGCAGACCGCGGTCGACGAGCCGGCGGTGGTAGATGCCCGCCCAGGCGTACGCGTAGTCGACGGAGGTGGAGCGGTCGGCGGGCAGGATCGCGTCGCGCGGGTTCATCACGACCCCGCGCCGGCCCTGCGGCACCCGCTGGATGGTGCGCGCCCGGGCGGTGGACTGGACATGGTCGGTGCGGATGAAGTCGCAGCCCAACTCCTCGATAGCAGCGAGGAGTTGGGGGTAGTAGCCGGGAGCGAGCCAGTCGTCCCCGTCGAGGAACGTGAGGTACTCGCCGCGCGCCTTGTCGATTCCCGTGTTGCGTGCGGTCGCCAGCCCTCCGTTCTTCTCGTGGCGGACGTACACCGCGCCCGGCAGCTCGCGCTCGGCGCGCGCGAGGATGTCCGGGGTCTCGTCGCGCGAGCAGTCGTCGACGAGAATGAATTCGAAGTCCTGACGTGCGTTCGCACGCAGGCTCTTCAGGGTGTCTGGCGCGTATTGCTGCACGTTGTAGAACGGCACGATGACGGAGAGCTTGACCACCCCTGTGACGTTAGGCGGCGGCCCGGCATTCGTCTTGACCGTCGGCTTGATGTCAGGTGAACGACGCGTGGCGGAACAGTGAACCAAGCTGTTTCCCCGGAGTTTCGCGGCCTGATTCGCCGTTCGGCGATGTGCTGTTAACCCTTTGTTGTATTTCGGTTGGGCTGCGCATCGGAATCGCTTCCTAGCGTCTTCGATGTGCCAGCCAGTACCGCGAAGTCCCTTCGGGTCGCCGTCCTAGCCGATTCCGACACCCGGTGGAAATGGGGTGCGCTCACCGCGAACCGCATCAAGCCGTCGGAATTCACCGAATCCAGCGAATCGGCCGAACCCGCCGAATCTCGCAAATCAGTTGATTCGGACATACGGCTTGACGGCTTCCTCCTGAGGGGCCGTGCCACCCCCACCGCCCGCCAGCTCGAAGAGGTCGGCGTCCGCGCGGACTCCCTCCGCGAGGTGACCGCCGTCGAGTTCCTGCGCGAGATGACGAAGGAGAGCTACGACATCCTTGTGCTCGCCCTCGTCGGCGGCGGTGTCCAGGCGATGCTGCACGGACTCGCCCACGCCTGGCAGGGACGCGCACAGCGTCCCGTGGTCGTCACCGGCTATGTCGGCGTTGTCTACGAGAAGCTCGCCGACGGCCTGCTGCTGCGCCACGGCGCGGACCTCGTGCTCGCCAACTCCCGCCAGGACGCCGAGCGTTTCCGTGCGGTGTACGAGGGAGTGGGCGCCGACGCCTCGTCGGTGACCGAGGTGGCGCTGCCCTTCCTCGGGGGTGCCGCCTACGAGAAGAGCGACCCGTACACGGTCGTCTTCGCCGCGCAGCCCTCCGTGCCCGAGAGCCGCAAGGACCGGGCGTACCTGCTGGAGCGGTTGATCCGGCACGCCCGCAAGCACCCCGAGCGCGAGGTGCTCCTCAAGCTCCGCTCCAAGCCGGGCGAGCACACCACGCACATCGAGGAACTGCCGTACCAGAAGCTGGCCCAGAAGGAAGACCTGCCGGCCAACTTCCGTCTGGTGTACGGAAACATGGGCGAGGTCCTCGACCGCACCGACCTGCTGGTCACCGTCAGCTCGACGGCCGCCCTGGAGTCGCTGCACCGCCGTATCCCCACCGTCGTGCTCACCGACCTCGGGGTGCGGGAGGCGCTCGGCAACCACCACTTCGTGGGTTCCGGCTGCCTCGCCTCCTGGGACCAGCTCGACGCCGGGCACGAGCCCGTGCCGGACGCGGAGTGGGTGTCCCGGCAGGGCGTCGCGGCCGAGGGCGAGTACGCGACCGCCTTCGACGAGGCGCGCGAGCGCATCACCGGGCTGCTCGCCGCCGGCGAACTCCCGCCCCTCGCGCCCTACTACACCCCCGTGACCGCGCCGGGCTATCTGCCCGGCGTCCTCGCCCGCCACCACCTCGCCCCGGACGGCAGCCCGCTGCCCGGCGCGCCCGCCGCCGACAAGGCGCCGAGCCCCGTACGCCAGATCGTCCGCCGCGCCGCGCGAGGCGCCTACCGCCACGGTGTGCAGCGCGTGGCGCCCGTGATCCGACGGATGGGGGAGCTGTGAACGAGCGGTTCCCACGCCAAGGACCCCAAGGAGCTGAACCCATGTCCAACCCGGAAGCGGGACAGGCGGCGCCGGTGCGCCGTGTGCTCGCGGTGATCCCCGCGCGCGGCGGCTCCAAGGGTGTGCCCGCGAAGAACCTCGCCCCGGTCGGCGGGATCCCGCTGGTCGCCCGCGCCGTGCGCGAGTGCCTGGCCGCCCGGCTCGTCACCGACGTCGTGGTCTCCACCGACGACCAGGCGATCGCCGCCGCCGCCCGCGAGGCGGGCGCCGAGGTCGTGCTGCGCCCCGCCGCCATCGCCGGCGACACGGCCACCTCCGAGGACGCCGTCCTGCACGCCATGGACGCCCACGAGACGTTGCACGGCTCGTCCGTGGACGTGGTGCTGCTGGTCCAGTGCACCAGCCCCTTCCTCGTCCGCGAGGACGTCGACGGGGTGGCCGCCGCGGTCGTCGAGAACGGCGCGGACACGGCCCTGACGGTGGCGCCCTTCCACGGCTTCATCTGGCGCGACGCGGCCGACGAGCCCGCCCCCGTCATCGGCTCCCAGCGCACCGGCGAGGTCGGAGGCGCCACCCGGGTCGCCAACGCCACGGCCACCGACGGCGGGTACGGCGTCAACCACGACAAGTCCTTCCGGCCGCGCCGTCAGGACCGCCCCCAGGACCTGCTGGAGACCGGCGCCGCGTACGCGATGGACGCCGCCGGACTGCGCGAGCACCGGCACCGCTTCTTCGGCCGCACCGAACTCGTGCGCACCGACCCGGCCCGCGTGCTGGAGATCGACGACCCGCACGACCTGGCCCGCGCCCGCGCCCTCGCGCCGCACTTCGACGGCGCGCGGCCCGGCGCCCTCCCGACCCGCGACGACATCGACGCGGTCGTACTCGACTTCGACGGCACCCAGACCGACGACAGGGTGCTGATCGACTCCGAGGGACACGAGTTCGTCTCCGTTCACCGCGGGGACGGCCTCGGCATCGCCGCGCTGCGCAACAACGGCCTGACGATGCTCATCCTGTCCACGGAGCAGAACCCGGTCGTCGCCGCACGGGCCCGGAAGCTCAAGATCCCGGTCCTGCACGGCATCGACCGCAAGGACCTCGCACTGAAGCAGTGGTGCGAGGAGCAGGGCATCGCGCCTGAGCGCGTGCTCTACGTCGGCAACGACGTCAATGACCTCCCGTGCTTCGCCCTCGTCGGCTGGCCCGTGGCGGTCGCGAGCGCCCACGACGTCGTGCGCGGCGCCGCACGCGCGGTCACCACCGTTCCCGGCGGCGACGGCGCGATCCGAGAGATCGCCAGCTGGATCCTCGGCCCCTCTCTCGATTCCCTCACCAAGTAAGGACATCTTCTGCCATGACCACCAACTCCCGTCTGCGCACGTTCGGTACGCGTGAGGTCGGCCCGGGCAAGCCCGTCTACGTCTGCGGCGAGATCGGCATCAACCACAACGGTGAGCTGGAGAACGCCTTCAAGCTGATCGACGTGGCCGTCGAGGCCGGCTGCGACGCCGTCAAGTTCCAGAAGCGCACCCCCGAGATCTGCACCCCCCGCGACCAGTGGGACATCGAGCGCGACACCCCCTGGGGCCGGATGACCTACATCGACTACCGCCACCGCGTGGAGTTCGGTGAGGACGAGTACCGTCAGATCGACGAGTACTGCAAGGAGAAGGGCATCGACTGGTTCGCGTCCCCGTGGGACACCGAGGCCGTCGCGTTCCTGGAGAAGTTCAACGTTCCCGCCCACAAGGTCGCCTCGGCGTCCCTGACCGACGACGAGCTGCTGAAGGCGCTGCGCGCCACCGGCCGCACGGTCATCCTCTCCACCGGCATGTCGACCCCGAAGCAGATCCGCCACGCGGTCGAGGTCCTCGGCTCGGACAACATCCTCATGTGCCACGCCACCTCGACCTACCCGGCCAAGGCCGAGGAGCTCAACCTCCGCGTGATCAACACGCTGGAGAAGGAGTACCCGAACGTCCCGATCGGCTACTCCGGCCACGAGACCGGCCTGCAGACCACCCTCGCGGCGGTCGCCCTCGGCGCCACCTTCGTCGAGCGCCACATCACCCTCGACCGCGCGATGTGGGGCTCCGACCAGGCCGCCTCCGTGGAGCCGCAGGGCCTGCAGCGCCTGGTCCGCGACATCCGCACCATCGAGGCCTCGCTCGGCGACGGCGTGAAGAAGGTCTACGACTCCGAGCTCGGCCCGATGAAGAAGCTGCGCCGCGTCGCCGGCGCGGTCGCCGAGGCGGAGATCGCCGCGGCCGCCGGCGAGCCGGTGTCGGTCTGAGCGCCTTACGGGACGGTCACACGCCGATGAGCCCCCGCGCCGGATCCGCCGGCCAGCCCACGCTCGCCTTCGTGGAGAGCCCGGTCCAGCTCCTGAACGTTCTGGAGTGGGCGCACGCGCACAGGCTCCGCACCCAGGGGAGCGGCGCGTCCGAGCGCGGGGCGGCGATCCCCGCGCAGGGCGGACCTCGGTCCGGCGCGGGGAGCACGGCGGCGATAGGCCCGGGGGCCACCGGCACGGGGCCTTCGGCGGTGCCGGCCGCGGCGGCTTCGGCGGTCTCGGCGGGTCCGGAGCGCGAGGGGCTCGTCCTCGTGGTGCTCGCGCCCACCGACCCGATGACCCGCGGCCAGCTGCGCCGCATGGCGGAACTGGCCCGCGACGAGGGCCACGAGGTCCGCTGGGAGGAGGCCCGGGGCGGCGCGACGGCGCCCTTCCGGACGATCGGCGGCCTCACCCCCCTGCTGCGCCGGGCCCGCCGGGTGGTGATGGGGGACCCTTTCTCCCGCTACGTCCAACTGCTGCTGACCATCACCCGGGCCCGCGAGCTGGTGGTGGTGGACGACGGCACGGCGACCATGGAGTTCGTCGCCCAGCTCGCCCGCGGCGAACGTCTGGTGCGCTGGCACCGCAAGGGCGGCCGTCCCGGCGCCCGTGACCTCCTCTTCGCGCCGGTCTCGGCGGTGGCGCGGCGCAGGCTGACGCCGCGCGCGCGGCGCGCCGTGGAGGTGTTCTCGTCGATGCCGATCGACGAGACCCCGGCCGGGGTCACGGTCACCGCGAACGACTTCTCCTGGACCCGGTCCCGCTTCGGCCCGCCGCGTCTCACCAAGGGCGCGGACCTGGTGGGCACTTCGCTCGTGGAGACGGGTGTGGTGGACGGGGAGCGCTATATGGAGGCGGTCCGCGGCCTCGCCGCGGCGCACGGCGCACGGCGCTACTTCGCCCACCGCCGCGAGAGCCCCGAGAAGTTGCACCGGCTGGCGGTCGAGGTGGGCCTGGAGGTGGTCCGTCCGGACCTCCCCCTGGAACTGATCGCCCGTCGCGGCCCCATCGGCCGTACGATTCTGAGCTTCCCGTCCACGGTCGTCCACACCCTTCCCCTGGCCCTGGTCGGCACGGAGGTGCGGGTGGCGGTGTGCGACATCGACCCGGCCTGGCTGACGGACGGGGCCTCACCCCGTGCCCAGGGCTTCCTGTCGGGAGTGACCGGGACGGCCCGGGACGTGGACCGGCTGTCCTCGACGATCCCGGCGGACTCCCCGCGCTCTGCGAGTTCGGCGTAGGGGCCGGCTGGTCCGGCGCGGGACTGCGGGGCAGGACCGCGACCGTCGGCTGACGGCACGGGGCCTGCCCTTTCGGTCGTCCTGCCCTACGGCAAGGGCGGCATCATCGGCGGCACGATGCTCCGTCTCGGGCGGGCGCTCGGCGAGACCATCGCGGTCTACCTGATCATCTCGCCGGTCTTCGTCATCCGGCCGCACATCCTCCAGACCGGCTCGAACTCGGTCTTCTCGCTGATCGCCCTGCACTACGGAGCCGCCTCCACCTTCGGCATGTCGGCGCTGATGGCAGCGGGCCTGGCGCTGTTCCTGTTCACCCTGGCGGTCAACTTCACCGCCTCCGTCGTTGCCCGCTCCCGGTCCGGTGCACAGAGCGAGGCCTGAGATGACCGCTGTGTCGCGGGCGGTTTCGGTTGCCCGGCGGGCGGCGTGGATGTGGCGGGCGGCCGCCCCGGCGGGCCGCCGACTACGCGGCGGGTGGCGTCGGCCGCCCGGCGGGCCGCCGACTACGCGATGGGCCGCTGGGGCCGCCCGGCCGACGGCTTGCGCGCCAGCAGG
This sequence comes from Streptomyces sp. NPDC052036, assembly GCF_040680495.1. Taxonomy (NCBI): domain Bacteria; kingdom Bacillati; phylum Actinomycetota; class Actinomycetes; order Kitasatosporales; family Streptomycetaceae; genus Streptomyces; species Streptomyces sp. NPDC052036. Next base: position 32,253 of record NZ_JBFAWW010000050.1, read on the forward strand.
AACACTCGGTCCCGCTTCCCGTCCTCGTCCGGGTCGAGCAGCGTACGCGCGTGGACGAGCAGACCGGCCTCCGCGAGCTGCCCGGTGATCGTGTCCGGGGCATGCCAGTAGTGGTCCAGCTCGACGCCGTGCCCGAAGCGCTCGGTGAGGCGGGTGCGGTCGTCCGTGCCCGCCCGGAATCCCAGCAGGACCTGGCCGCCGGGCACCAGGATCCGCCGGAACTCGGTGAACACCGTCGCCAGATGCCCGGTCGGCACATGGCCGACCACGTCGAGCGCGGCGATGCCGCCCAGCGTCTCCGGCGGCAGATCCAGGGCCGTCGCGGTGCCCACATGGAACCGCAGCCCCGGGTGGGCGCGGCGGGCCAGGTGCACCATGCGCGGGGACAGATCGACGCCGAACACGGGGACGCCGAGGGCGTCCAGCCGCGCCGTGACATGGCCCAGTCCGCAGCCGAGGTCGGCGACGGGTGCGGGTCCGTTCTCCCGTACGAGGTCCGCGAAGGCGGTCACCAGGGCCCGGTCCAGGGGGCGGGTGACCAGGCCGTCGGGCACGTGGGTGGCGTAGTCGGGGGCCATGGCGTCGTACGACGCCCGGGCGGTGCGCAGGAAGTCCGGTTCCTCGGCGTTCACACTGACGCACGCTACTGACTGGGGCGGGCGCGCCGGGGGCTGCTTCCGAGGGTTCATCCGCTTGTCACCGGGGCAGGGGGAGGGCTTCGCGAATCCCCGGAGGAGGAGAAGGCGGGGCGGGAGACGGCGGCGTGGCGGGGTACCCGGAGGAGACGGTAGGCCCGGCGGTGTGCCGGAGGCACCGGGGAGAGGAGAGGCCGGCGTGACACCCCTGGCGGAGGGGAACGGATCGGGCTCTCCGAGCGTTGCCCCGGCGGGACGCTCGGACACGGGAGCGGTCCCGGGCAGGGATCACCGGGCGCCGTCGGCGGCGCCGGGACGGCTCCGCGGTCACCCCGGCGGACCCGCTCACGGCCTTCCAAGGATCCCATCGTCCGGAAAGACGGGCGAGTGTACCCATCGTCACCGTCGGCTATGCGACGCGCGGCCGGTTTTTCTTCCCCTGACGGTATGAAGTTTTGTTGATCGTGGGGAGAACGACCGCCCGATCGCCCTACCCTTCAAAGGGTGAACCAATTGATGTCCCGAGAGTCCGAGGCCGATCACCCCGGGGACAGCCTGCTCCCCGGTTCCCTGCCCGAGCCGCTGCGTGCCGAACTCGTGGCCTTCCGCCGCGACCTGCACATGCATCCGGAACTGGGCAACCAGGAGTTCCGCACGACCGCCGCGATCAAGGCCCGCCTGGAACAGGCGGGACTCGCGCCGCGTGTGCTTCCTGCCGGCACCGGGCTCATCTGTGACATCGGCGAGCCGGACGGCGTACGCCCGATCCTCGCGCTGCGCGGCGACATCGACGCGCTCCCGATCCCCGACACCAAGACCGACTGTGCCTACCGCTCCACCGTGCCCGACCGCGCCCATGCCTGCGGACACGATGTGCACACCACGGTCGTTCTCGGGGCCGGACTCGTCCTCGCCGAGCTGCACCGCGAGGGCAGGCTGCCACGGCCGGTCCGGCTGATCTTCCAGCCCGCCGAGGAGGTCCTGCCCGGCGGGGCCACCGACGTGATCGCGACCGGTGCGCTCGACGGGGTCGGACAGATCATCGCCGTGCACTGCGACCCGAGGGTCGACGCGGGACGCATCGGGCTGCGCCACGGCCCCATCACCTCCGCGTGCGACCGGCTGGAGGTCACGCTCGCCGGCGCGGGCGGCCACACCGCGCGCCCGCACCTCACCACCGACCTGGTCACGGCCGTCGCGCGGGTCGCGGCGGACGTGCCGGGCCTGGTCGCACGCCGCGTCGACGCGCGCAGCGGGCTCTCGGTCACCTGGGGGCGCATCGAGTCCGGGCACGCGTGCAACGTCATCCCGCAACACGCCGAGCTGGCCGGGACCGTGCGCTGCCTGGATCTGGACACCTGGCGGCACGCGCCCGACGTCGTCCATGCGGCGATCGACGAGATCGCGAACCTCTACAAGGCCAAGTCCGAGATCAACTACGTGCGCGGAGTGCCGCCCGTCGTCAACGACATGGCCGTCACCGAACTCCTCCACGACGCCATGGCCGCACGCCGCGGTGTCCACTCCATCGAGGACACCCAGCAGAGCCTCGGCGGCGAGGACTTCTCCTGGTATCTGGAGCAGGTGCCCGGCGCCATGGCCCGCCTCGGCGTCCGCCGGCCGGGCGAGCGCACCGTCCGCGACCTCCACCAGGGCGACTTCGACGTGGACGAGCACGCGATCACGGTCGGGGTGGAGCTGTTCACGGCGGCGGCGCTGCTGGACGCGGAACGCTAGGGCGCGGTCGCAGCACCGGATGCGGCGCCGGGCGCCCCGCGCTCCCGCGGGGTGCCCGACCACGCCCGTGGGAGCGCTCAGCCTCGCCCGTGGGAGCGCCCAGCTCACCTGCCGGGGCCTCGCTCGCCCCCATCCTCCCCGACGGCCGAAGCAGCCGTCCCCTTCACCCCCTTCGTCCGCCTGCGTGACCCGCCCGTAACAGGCGACGCGGAATTGCGCCCGGATGTCGGCACGAATCGATAACGGCCAGGAGGAACCCCGTTCCCCTCCCCTTCTACGCGCGTTACTGTGCGCCGAAATCGCTGCGGTGGCGGCGCATTGGGGAAGCGGACCGGTGACGGTGCCGTGGGGATGAAGGGGTGCTTGTTGTGCGTCTGATCTCTCGGAGGACGAGGTTCTCCCAAGCTGCGGTGGCCGTCGCGGTCATCGCTCTCGCCGCCGCCGGATGCGGCAAGTCCAGCAGCGAGTCCACGGGCACCTCGGGTGGCAAGAACTCGTCCGGCTACTCGGGCAAGGGCATAGGCCTGGCCTACGACATCGGCGGCAAGGGCGACCAGTCCTTCAACGACGCCGCGTACGCCGGTTTCCAGAAGGCCGAGAAGGAACTCAAGATCGGCGGCCGGGACGTCGAGCCGAGTGACAACGAGACCGACGCCGACAAGGTGCAGCGTCTGGAGCAGCTCGCGAAGGCCGGCTACAACCCGATCATCGGGGTCGGTTTCGTCTACGCGCCCGCCGTCAAGGAGGTCGCGGCCAAGTACCCGAAGATCACCTTCGGCATCATCGACGACGACACGGTCAAGGCGAGCAACGTCGCCGACATGGTCTTCCACGAGGAGCAGTCCTCGTACCTGGCCGGTGTCGCCGCGGCGAAGGCCACCAAGAAGAACCACATCGGGTTCATCGGCGGCGTGGACATCCCTCTCATCCACAAGTTCAGGGCGGGCTTCGTCGAGGGCGCCAAGTCCGTCAACCCGAAGATCAAGATCGAGTCGCAGTATCTGACCCAGACGCCCCAGGAGGGCGGCTTCGCCAGCCCCGACAAGGGCAAGGACGCGGCGAACGGTCAGATCGAGGCGGGCGCCGACGTGCTCTACCAGGCGGCGGGTCTCTCGGGCCAGGGCGTGATCCAGGCCGCCGCCGCGCACAAGGTGTGGGCGATCGGCGTCGACTCCGACCAGTACCAGCAGAGCGCCCTGGCCAAGTACAAGGACTACATCCTCGGCTCGGCCCTCAAGAACGTCGGCGGCGCGGTCTACGACCTGACCAAGTCGGTCGTCGACGGCAAGCCGCTGAACGGCGAACAGCGCGGCGACCTCAAGACGGGCGGCGTCGGCTTCGCCGACTCCAACCCGAAGTACAAGGCGCTGAAGGACGTCGTCGCGGCGGTCGACAAGGCCAAGCAGGACATCATCGACGGCAAGGTCACCGTCGCCACGCAGTGACACCGGCGGTTGGGCCGACGGCCTGACGCTCGGACACCGAACCCACCCCGCGTGCGGGGTGGGTTCCGTGCGTTCCCGTGCGGCACACTGGGCACGTCGGCATCAGTGGCCAGAAACACCCCTTGCACCTCAGGGCCGTCCCCAGCCCCGCAGGGCTCCCCGGCCCCACCCCCGCCGGCTTCCTCGCCTCACGCAAGGGCCCCGGCGCTCTCCGTAACCTGTCCCTGAGACCGTGGCCACATCTCGATAACGGACCGGACAGAAGGGGTTTTCCGTCCGGTCTACGCGCGTTACGCTGCCGCGGAACCAGCGCCTGGTATGGGCGCTTGCACAAAGGAGTCACGTTCCATGCGCCGGGTGTCCCGTATTGCCGCCGCGGGGGTTGCGACCGCAGCTCTCGCCATCACCGTATCCGCCTGTGGCAGCTCTTCCACCTCGTCCGCGGGGGGCAGTGGCAAGTCCAAGGGCATAGGCCTCGCCTACGACATCGGCGGCAAGGGGGACCAGTCCTTCAACGACGCCGCGTACGCCGGTTTCCAGAAGGCCGAGAAGGACTTCGGCGTCAGCGGCCGGGACGTCGAGCCGCAGGACGGCGAGACGGACGCCGACAAGGCCCAGCGCCTGGAGACGCTCGCCAAGGCGGGTTACAACCCCGTCATCGGCGTCGGCTTCGTCTACGCGCCGGCCGTCAAGGAGGTCGCGGCGAAGTTCCCGAAGGTGACCTTCGGCATCATCGACGACAACGAGATCCACGCGAAGAACGTCACCGACATGGTCTTCCACGAGGAGGAGTCCTCCTACCTCGCCGGTGTCACCGCCGCCAAGACCACCAAGAAGAACCACATCGGCTTCATCGGCGGCGTGGACATCCCGCTGATCCACAAGTTCGAGGCGGGCTTCGTCCAGGGTGCCCAGTCGGTCAACCCGAAGATCAAGATCGAGACCCAGTTCCTGACGCAGACCGCCCAGGAAGGCGGCTTCGCCAGCCCCGACAAGGGCGAGAACGCCGCGAACGGCCAGATCGACGCCGGCGCCGACGTGATCTACCACGCCGCGGGCCTGTCCGGCCAGGGTGTCATCAAGGCCGCCGCCACGCACAAGGTGTGGGCGATCGGTGTCGACTCCGACCAGTACACCCAGAGCGCCCTGGCGTCGTACAAGAACTACATCCTCACCTCCGCCATGAAGAACGTCTCGGGTGCGGTGTACGACCTGGCCAAGTCGGTCATCCAGGACAAGAAGCCGCTGTCCGGCGAGATCCGCGGCAGCCTCTCCAACGGTGGCGTCAGCCTGGCCGACTCCAACCCGGTCTTCAAGAACAACGCCGACCTCCAGGCCGCCCTGAAGAAGGCCGAGCAGGGCATCAAGGACGGCTCGATCAAGGTCAAGACCAACTGACCGAACGGTCTCGGTCGGCCGCAAGCATGGCCAAAAGGACGCTGTAATGACAGCGTTACGGTCGCGGAACGGGGCGCGGGAAGGATGACCCACTCGCGCCCCGTTCGCGCGGCAGAATGCTCGGAACGGATCGAAAGTGATCAGATCCGAGCACTATTTAAAGCAGGGGCGCTACGCGCGTAGATGGCCCCTTTCCCAAGGAGAGTGCGCCATCGACGCGTCCAGCAGCCCTCCGCTCACCGCACCGTCGACGACCGCGGTCGAGCTGGCGGGGATCACCAAACGATTCCCCGGTGTCGTCGCCAACCACGACATCCACCTGACTGTCCGAAAGGGCACCGTGCACGCCCTCGTCGGCGAGAACGGCGCCGGCAAGTCGACGCTGATGAAGATCCTCTACGGCATGCAGAAGCCGGACGAGGGCACCATCACCATCGACGGCGAGCAGGTGACCTTCAACAGCCCCGGCGACGCCATCGCGCGCGGCATCGGCATGGTCCACCAGCACTTCATGCTCGCCGACAACCTCACGGTCCTGGAGAACGTGGTCCTCGGCAGCGAGAAGCTGTACGGCATCGGCAGCGGCGCCCGCAAGAAGATCAAGGAGATCTCCGAGCGCTACGGCCTCGGCGTACGCCCCGACGTCCTGGTCGAGGACCTCGGCGTCGCCGACCGCCAGCGTGTCGAGATCCTCAAGGTCCTCTACCGCGGCGCCAAGACCCTCATCCTCGACGAGCCGACCGCCGTGCTCGTGCCGCAGGAGGTCGACGCACTCTTCGACAACCTGCGCGAGCTGAAGTCCGAGGGCCTGTCCGTCATCTTCATCTCCCACAAGCTGGGTGAGGTCCTGTCGGTCGCCGATGACATCACCGTCATAAGGCGCGGCACGACGGTCGGTACCGCCGTGCCCTCCGAGACGACTCCGCGCCAGCTCGCCGAGCTGATGGTCGGCAGCGAGCTGCCCACCCCGGAGACCGCGGAGTCGACCGTGACGGACCGGCCGGTGATCGAAGTCACGAACCTCACCATCCGCGCCACCGGCGGCTCCTCGCTCGGCGACCTCGACGAACCCGCCTCCACCGGCCTGCTCACCGAGACGACCGCCGAGAGCGCGGCGGCTGTGCGCCGCGTCCTCGACGACGTCACTTTCACCATCCACGCCGGTGAGGTCATGGGCATCGCCGGTGTCGAGGGCAACGGCCAGACCGAGCTGATCGAGGCCCTGATCGGCCTGAAGAACGCCGACTCCGGTTCCATCGCCTTCCTCGGCGACGACATCACCTCCTGGCCCACCCGCAAGCGTCGCGAACAGGGCGTCGGCTACATCCCCGAGGACCGCCACCGCCACGGCCTCCTCCTCGAGGCCCCGCTGTGGGAGAACCGCATCCTCGGCCATGTCACCGAGCGCCCCAACGCCAGGGGCTTCTGGCTCGACCCGAAGGGCGCCCAGGAGGACACCCGGCGGATCGTCAAGGAGTACGACGTCCGCACGCCCGGCATCGACGTCACCGCCGCCTCCCTCTCCGGCGGCAACCAGCAGAAGCTGATCGTCGGCCGCGAGATGAGCCACGCGCCGAAGTTCCTGATCGCCGCCCACCCCACCCGCGGTGTGGACGTCGGTGCGCAGGCCGCGATCTGGGACCACATCCGCGCGGCCCGCCGCGAGGGCCTGGCCGTGCTGCTGATCTCCGCCGACCTGGACGAGCTGATCGGTCTCTCCGACACCCTGCGGGTGATCTACAACGGCCGCCTCGTCGCCGACGCCGACCCCGCCACCATCACCCCGGAGGAACTGGGCTCGGCCATGACGGGTGCCGCCACCGGTCACCTGGAACACGTAGAAAACGCCACTGAAGGCGACGCAGACGCCGGCCCGGAGGACGACGCCCGATGAAGAAGTTCGACAAGGAGCGGGTGCTCCTCGCGGTGGCCGGCCCGGTCATCGCGCTCGTCTCGGCGATCCTGCTCACCTCGGTCGTGCTGATCGCCTCCGGCAAGAACCCGTTCGAGCCGTACCGGCTGATGATCGAGCAGGCGACGTACTCCGACGTCCAGGTGCTGATCGTCAACCAGGCATCGATGTACTACCTGGCGGCGCTCGCGGTGGCCATCGGCTTCCGCATGAACCTGTTCAACATCGGCGTCGACGGCCAGTACCGCCTCGCCGCGATGATGACCGCCGTCGTCGGCGCCCACCTCGCGCTGCCGTCCTTCCTGCAGATCCCGGTGCTCATGCTGGTCGCCATGCTCACCGGCGCCTTCTGGTCCGGTATCGCGGGCCTGCTGAAGACCACCCGGGGTGTGAGCGAGGTCGTCGCGACGATCATGCTCAACGCCATCGCCACCAGCGTCATCGGCTACCTCACCCTTTCCAACGTCTGGGGCGTGCAGGTCGGCAACAACATGACGACCGGCATCATGAAGAAGTCCGGCTGGTTCCCGGGCATCAACCTGGGCTCCGACGTCGGCGAGATCTACGGCCTGGTCTTCCTCGCGGTCGTCGCGGGCGTCCTGTACTGGCTCGTCCTCAACCGCACCCGCTTCGGCTTCGACCTGCGCGCCACCGGCGCCTCCGAGACCGCCGCCGCGGCCTCCGGTGTCGACGCCAAGAGGATGGTCCTCACCGCGATGCTGATCTCCGGCGCGGTCGCGGGCCTGTCCGGCCTGCCGCTGCTGCTCGGCGACGCCCACACCTACAGCCTGAGCTTCCCGACGGGCCTCGGCTTCACCGGCATCACCATCGCCCTGCTCGGCCGCAACAACCCGGTCGGCATCGCCTTCGCCGCGCTGCTGATCGCCTTCCTGGACAAGGCGTCTCCCGCCCTCGACTACGCGACCCCGGTGGCGTACGAGAAGGAGATCGCCACGATCATGCAGGGCCTGATCGTCTTCGCGGTCGTCATCTCGTACGAGGCCGTACGCCAGTGGGGCCTGCGCCGCCAGCAGAAGCGCGTCGGCGCGGAGCTGGCCGCCCGGGCCCTCAACAACTCGCACAAGAAGGAGGTGGCTGCCTGATGACCACCGCGACCGTCGCCAAACCGAAGGCGCAGCAGCCCGGCAAGGGCAGCCGCCGCATGTCGCTCCCGGTACTCCTGCTGATCATCGCCGGTGTACTGATCCTGACCTCGATCGTCCGCCTGATCACCGGCGCGGACGGCATCACCTCGACCGGCCAGATGTCCACGGCGCTGCGCCTGGCCGTCCCGATCGGTCTCGCGGGCCTCGGCGGCCTGTGGGCCGAGCGCTCCGGCGTCGTGAACATCGGCCTCGAAGGCATGATGATCCTCGGCACCTGGTTCGGTGCCTGGGCCGGCTACCAGTGGGGCCCGTGGACCGGTGTCGTCTTCGGCATCATCGGCGGTGCGCTCGGCGCCGTCCTGCACGCCATCGCCACCGTCACCTTCAACGTGAACCACATCGTCTCCGGTGTGGCGATCAACATCCTGGCCCTCGGCACCACCCGCTATCTGTCGAAGTTCACCTTCGAGAACGCGCCCCAGGGCTCCTCCAAGCAGTCCCCGCCGATCGACTCGCTCGGCACCTTCGACATCCCGGGCCTGTCCAGCGCCCTGGACACGCTCAACCAGAAGCACTGGTTCCTGGTCTCCGACATCGCCGGCCTGATCGGCGGTCTGGTCACCGACCTGTCCCCGCTCACCGTGATCGCGGTGGCGCTGGTCCCCCTCAGCTGGTGGGTGCTGTGGCGCACGGCCTTCGGTCTGCGGCTGCGCTCCTGCGGCGAGAACCCGGTGGCGGCGGAGTCCCTCGGCGTCAACGTGTACAAGTACAAGTACATCGCCGTGATCATCTCCGGTGGCTTCGCGGGCCTCGGCGGCGCGTTCCTGTCGATCGTGGCGTCCAACGTGTACCTGGACGGCCAGACCGCCGGCCGCGGCTACATCGGTCTCGCCGCGATGATCTTCGGTAACTGGATGCCGGGCGGACTCGCCCTCGGCGCGGGCCTGTTCGGCTACACCGACAGCCTGAACCTGCGCGGCGGCACCACCAACGTGCACGCCCTGATCCTGCTGCTCGGGATCCTGGTGGTGTTCGGCGCGGCCTACCTCGCCTGGAAGAAGCGGTACGTCCCCGCGGTGGTCACCGCCGTGGCCGCGGCGCTGCTCTTCGTCTGGTACTCCACCACGAACGACGTCCCCGCGCAGCTCGTGACGGCGACCCCGTACCTCGTCACCCTGCTGGTCCTGTCGCTGTCCGCGCAGAGCCTGCGGATGCCGAAGGCGGACGGTCTGCCGTACCGGAAGGGACAGGGCAAGTGACCCCGCCCGCCACGGTCGACTGGGAAGCCCTGCGGGAGCAGGCGCGCACGGCGATGGCCCGCGCGTACGCCCCCTACTCGGGCTACCCGGTCGGTGTCGCGGCGCTGGTCGACGACGGACGTGTCGTCACCGGCTGTAATGTCGAGAACGCCTCCTACGGTCTCGGCCTGTGCGCGGAGTGCGGACTCGTCTCCCAGTTGCAGAACACCGGGGGCGGCCGGCTGACGCACTTCACGTGTGTCGACGGCAAGGGCGACATCCTCGTGCCGTGCGGCCGCTGCCGCCAGCTGCTGTACGAGTTCGGCGGCCCGGATCTGCTCCTGGAGACCCCGGCGGGCATCCTGCCGCTGTCGGAGATGCTTCCCCAGGCGTTCGGCCCGGACCATCTCACCAAGTAACTCCCGTGCGGCCCCCCGAGTCGAACCTCCTGGCTCAGGGGGCCGCACACCTTCGGACCTTCGGAAGGAAACCATGGCCATGGACGCCATCTCCGTCATCCGCACCAAGCGGGACCGCGGTGAACTCAGCGACGAGCAGATCGACTGGGTCATCGACGCGTACACGCGGGGCGAGGTCGCCGACGAGCAGATGTCCGCGCTCGCGATGGCCATCCTGCTCAACGGCATGAACCGCCGTGAGATCGCCCGCTGGACCGCCGCGATGATCGCCTCCGGCGAGCGGATGGACTTCTCGTCGCTGTCCCGCCCGACGGCCGACAAGCACTCGACCGGCGGCGTCGGCGACAAGATCACCCTTCCGCTGGCGCCGCTCGTCGCCGCCTGCGGCGCGGCCGTCCCGCAGCTGTCCGGCCGCGGCCTCGGCCACACCGGCGGCACCCTGGACAAGCTGGAGTCGATCCCCGGCTGGCGCGCCCTGCTGTCGAACGAGGAGATGCTGCACGTCCTCGACACGACGGGCGCGGTGATCTGCGCGGCGGGCGATGGTCTGGCCCCCGCCGACAAGAAGCTCTACGCGCTGCGCGACGTCACCGGCACGGTCGAGGCGATCCCGCTGATCGCCTCCTCGATCATGTCGAAGAAGATCGCGGAGGGCACGGGCTCGCTGGTCCTGGACGTCAAGGTCGGCTCGGGCGCCTTCATGAAGACGATCGAGGACGCCCGGGAGCTGGCCTCCACGATGGTGGGCCTCGGAACGGACCACGGCGTGAAGACGGTGGCGCTGCTCACCGACATGTCCACGCCGCTGGGCCTGACGGCGGGCAACGCGCTGGAGGTCCGTGAGTCGGTCGAGGTCCTGGCGGGCGGCGGTCCGGCGGACGTCGTGGAGCTCACGATCGCCCTGGCGCGCGAGATGCTGGACGCGGCCGGCGTGAAGGACGCGGACCCGGCGAAGGCACTGGCTGACGGTTCGGCGATGGACGTCTGGCGCCGGATGATCGCGGCCCAGGGCGGCGACCCGGACGCGACGCTGCCGACGTCGAAGGAACAGCACGTGATCAAGGCCCCGTCCTCGGGCGTCCTGACCCGGCTCGACGCCTACGGCATCGGTGTCGCCGCCTGGCGCCTCGGCGCGGGCCGCGCCCGCAAGGAGGACCCGGTGCAGGCCGCGGCGGGCGTCGAGATGCACGCCAAGCCGGGCGACACGGTGACGGCGGGCCAGCCGCTGCTGACCCTGCACACGGACACCCCCGAGCGCTTCGAGTACGCCCTTCAGGCGATCGAGGGCTCGTACGACGTGGCGGCCCCGGGCACGGACTTCACCGCCTCGCCGGTGGTGCTGGAACGCATCGCCTGACCTGGGCTTTTATCGTTCGGGTGAACGGGACCGGTGGACCTGCACCGGTCCCGTTCGGCACGCTGGGTTCGGTGACGCACCGATAGGAGACACCGCCATGAGCGCACTCACCGTGAGCCAGGACCCCGATCAGAGCTGGGACGACCTCGTCCGGTTCTGGGAGGAGATGGAATGGCCCGAGGGCAGCAAGGTGGAGATCATCGAAGGGGTCGTCACCGTGTCACCGCTCCCGCGTACGGCCGCAACGTCATTGCCGCGCGAATCCACCGCCGCCTGATTTCCGTGATTCCTGAGGAGTGGGAGGTCTAGCCACGCCGCCGAGTCCGTCCGCCGATGACTTCCGCGTGCTGCGGCCGTCTACCGAGCGTGGACGCGACAACACCAGCGGTGCTGCATCTGCCCGCCTCCCTCGGCCGTCACGAGGTGGTGGCGCTGTGCGAGGACGTGCGCGTGCGGCTGGTGTCCGACAGGGCCGAGGTCGTGGTGTGCGATGCGTCCGGGCTGGGCCCACCGGCACTCACGACCGTTGACGCGCTCGCCCGGTTGCAGCTCGCCGCCCGGCGGGCCGGGGGCCGGATCCGGCTGCGAGATCCGGCGCCCGCTCTCCGTGCGCTACTCGACCTCTCCGGCCTCCCCATCGAGCTGGAGGGGCAGGTCGAACAGCGGGAACCAGCGCTTCGTGTCGAGGAAGCAGTGGAACCCGGAGATCCTGCCCTGTGATGTCTCCAGGACCTGGACCGCCCACGCCGAGAAGGCGCCGGTGTCCGGGTCCGGCTTGTACTGGGCGAAGCCCGGCAGGCCGTTGACCGCCACCGGCACCAGACGGGAGCCCGCGCAGGCGGAGCCGAGCGTGGTCATGAAACGGGTGATGTCCCGCGTGCCGCGCAGCCACAGGTCGAACGGCGGCATCGTCATCACCGCGTCCTCGTGCAGCAGGGCCGTCAGCGCCGCCATGTCGTACCCCTCGAAGGCCGCCACATAGCGCTCCAGGAGCTGCTGCTGCTCCGCGTCCAGGGGGTCCGAGACGGCGGCGTCCGCGCCCTCGCCCGCGCGCTCCGCCAGCGTCGCCCGCGCCCGCTGGAGCGCGCTGTTGACCGAGGCGACCGAGGTGTCGAGCAGTTCGGCCACCTCGCTCGCCCGCCAGGCCAGCACCTCGCGCAGGATGAGCACCGCGCGCTGCTTGGCGGGCAGCTGCTGGAGGGCTGCCATGAAGGCCAGCCGGACGGACTCCTTGGCGACCGCCGCCTCCGCCGGGTCGCCGGTCGTCGGCAGGACGCGCGCGTCGGGCATCGGCTCCAGCCAGATGCTGTCCGGGCGCGGGGAGAGGGCGGCCCGGGCGAGGGGCGTGGACTCGGTCAGATCCATCGGACGGGCACGTCGGTTGCCCGCGCTCAGCATGTCCAGGCAGACGTTCGTCGCGATCCGGTACAGCCAGGAGCGGAGCGAGGAGCGGCCCTCGAACTTCTCGTGGCTCCGCCAGGCGCGGACCATCGTGTCCTGCACCGCGTCCTCGGCCTCGAAGGACGAGCCGAGCATCCGATAGCAGTACCCCGTCAGCTCGGTCCTGTGCTTCTCCAGCCGGACGTCGAGGTCGTCAACCGGCGCCGTACTGTCACTCATGGTCCACCCACCCCACGTGGCCGTACCTGGGGCGCACCCTTGCGCCCCAGCCCTTCGGAAGCTACCCCAGCCCACTGACAACGGCCCCCGGAGCGGGCGAAGGCCCAGGTCAGACCAGCTGCTTGACGGACATGAGCAGATGGCGGTGGTCCGCCTCCGGTCCCTCCGCGGCGGCGGAGCCCTCGGCCGTCACCCCCGTGAGCAGCGCACGCTGTCCCGGCCCCAGCAGCTCCATCCGTACGCGCGGCGACTCGAAGGACGCCAGCGCGTCCAGCAGATACACCGGGTTGAAGGCCACGGACATCTCGGCGGCCCCGTGCAGCCCGGCCGGCAGCTGCTGCGCGGCGACGTCGTCCCCGTATCCGGCTCTCAGCAGCACGGATCCGCCGGCCGCGAAGTCCAGCCGCACCGGACTGTTCGCCTCCGCCACCACCGCGACCCGCCGCACCGCCTCCGCCAGCGCCCCGCACTCCACCTCGGCGACCGCGGCCCCCGCCATGGCGAACAGCGATCCGTACCCCGGCAGCCGGCCGTCCAACAGCCGTACCGCCGTGCGCATGCCGCCGCCCTCGAAGCCGATCAGCCCCCCGCCCGACGGGGCCAGGCCGATCCGCACCCGGCCCGTACGGGCCAGCGACCGCGCGACGTCGAGCAGCCGGCGGGCGGACAGCAGCGCCTCCGCCGTGCCGCCGGACGCCACGGCCTCCGGTTTCCACCCCAGCCGTCGTACGGCATACCGGTACCGGTCGGAGGAGGACAGCGTCATCGTGTCGCCGTCCAGCCGCAGTTGCACACCCGTGAGCGCGGGAAGGGTGTCGTCGCGGCCCGCGGCCACGGCGACCTGGCCCACGGCGGTCGCGAAGGCGGCGGCGTCCACGCTTCCGTACGGTTCGGGAGGGACCGGCAGCGGGGGGTACTCCTCGCGCGGCAGCGTCGACAGCCCGAAGCGCGTACCGCCCGCCTCGACCGTGAACCGTGTCCCCTCCAGCCCACAGCTCACCGGACCGTCCGGCAGCACCCGGCAGATGTCCAGCAGCCGACGGCCCAGGACGAGCACCTGCCCGTCCGTCGCCGTCTCCGCCCCGGTCTCGATGCGCGCGGCCGTCTCGAAGTCGAACCCCGACACGGTCAGCCGCCCCGCCGTCGCCTCCAGCAGCAGCCCGCCCAGCACGGGCACCGGCGTCCGCGCGGGCAGCACACGGCCCGCCCACGCCACGGCCTCGGCGAGGTCCCTGCGGTCGATCCGGAACTCCATGAACAAACCCCCTGCTCGGCCCAGTCGATCAGCGGACGCTATAGGTGACCGCTGACAACCGGTGCCGACCAGGGGGAATGCGGAACGGGTTCGGCCCCACATCCGGGCCGGGCCCGGACTCAGGCCGTGGCGAGCCGCCGTTCGGCGCGGGCCGCGCGGGATCCGAACACCGTGATCGTCACGACGCCGAGGACCGCCAGCACGCCCATGCCCACCGTCCCGGACCAGCCGGCCGAGTGGAACGCCATCGCGCCGACCGTGCTGCCCGTACTGGAGCCGAGGTAGTACGACGACTGATACAGCGCCGACGCCTGGGCACGACCCCGCTGCGCCGTGTGGCTGACCGCCGACGATGCCACCGCGTGGCCCGCGAAGAAGCCCGCCGTGATCAGGACCAGACCCAGCAGGACCAGCGCCAGGGTGGAGGTCAGGGACAGCAGCAGGCCGGCCGTCGTGGTGCCGCCCGCCAGATAGAGCGCCCCGCGGCGGCCCAGCCGGCTCACCAGACGGCCCGCCGTCGACGCCGCGACCGTGCCCACCAGGTACACCAGGAAGATCGAGCCGATGAGGCCCTGCGGCAGCCCGAACGGCTGCTCCGTCAGGCGGTAGCCGATCACGGTGTAGACACCGCCGAACACCATCATGAACAGCGCGCCGATCGCGTAGAGCCGGCACAGCAGCGGGTTGGCCAGGTGGTCGCGGACCGTGCGGGCCAGCACCCGCGGGCGCAGCGACCCCGGCGTGAAGTGCTTCGGCTCCGGCAGCAGCAGCCGGAAGGCCACCGCGCACCCCACCGCGATCACCCCGATCGTGCCGACGGAGACCCGCCAGCCCCATTCCTGCGCGACCCAGCCCGTGATGACCCGGCCGCTCATCCCGCCGACGCTGTTGCCGGCCACGAACAGGCCGATCGCCGTGATCAGCGCTTTGGGGGTGACCTCCTCGGCGAGGTACGCGGTCGCCGACGCGGGCAGTCCGGCCAGGGCCGCGCCCTGGACCGCGCGCAGCGCGATCAGCGTGCCGAGCGACGGGGCGAACGGGACCAGCAGCCCCACCGCCACCGCGACCGCCAGCGACGCCGTCATCAGCGTCCGCCGTCCGAAGCGCTCGGAGAGCGCGCTCATGGGGAGGACGAACAGCGCCAGTCCGCCGGTGGCGCCGGACACCGTCCAGCTCGCCGCGCTCGCCGTCGCCCCGAAGTCGCGGGAGACGAGCGGCAGCAGGGCCTGCGTGGAGTAGAGGAGAGCGAAGGTCGCGACCCCGGCGAGGAAGAGGGCGAGGCTCATCCTGCGGTAGCCGGGGCCGCCCGGGGTCAGCCGGGAGGTGTCGACGGGGGCGGTCACGGTGTCGGCGCCCACGGTGGTGGTGGACGCCCCGATATCAGCGGCAGGCATGTCTCGACCGTACGAACGCCGTGACTCATCCGTCCAATGCACAGAAACGCGATAATCGATCCCATGGTGCATCAGCAGAGGTCAGCCGGACGCCTGTCACCGTCCAGTGACACAAGTGACGCAGAAGACATCGTTGCGCTGCTCGCGCCGCGCCTGGCGCACTTCGCGGGTGTCGCCCGAACCGAGCATGTGACGCGTGCCGCGCAGGAGATGCAGGTCCCCCAGTCCACCCTGTCCCGCGCGCTCGTGCGCCTGGAGAAGGACCTGGGCGTCGAACTGTTCGCGCGGCGCGGGCGCACGGTCGCCCTCACCCCCGCAGGGCGGACCTTCCTCGCGTCCGTCGAGCGCGCCCTCGCGGAGATCGAGCGGGCCGCCGAGGAGGTGCGCGCGGACGCCGACCCGGCCACCGGCAAGGTCGCCTTCGGCTTTCTGCACACGATGGGTGCCGAGACCGTCCCCGGTCTGCTGCACGCCTTCCGCGCCGACCATCCGCGGGTCCGTTTCAGTCTGGTGCAGAACTACGGCGAGGCGATGCTGGAGAAACTGCGCGCCGGGGAGCTGGACCTGTGTCTGACCTCGCCGGTGCCCGACGCGCCCGATCTGGTCGCGCGCCGCCTCGACGAGCAGAAGCTGCGGCTCGTCGTGCCCGCCGACCACCGGCTCGCGAGCCGTCGGCGCATCCGTCTCGCCGAGGCCGCGGACGAGACGTTCGTGACCCTGGAACCCGGCTACGGGCTGCGCCGCATCACCGACGACGTGTGCCGCGAGGCCGGGTTCAAGCCGCGGATCGCCTTCGAGGGCGAGGAGGCCGAGACCCTGCGGGGCCTGGTCGCGGCGGGACTGGGCGTCGCGCTGCTGCCGCCGCCGACGGTGCCGCGGCCCGGTGTCGTCGAGCTGACGGTCACGGCGCCCCGAGCGGTGCGGGAGATCGGTGTCGCATGGCTGGAGGGGCATGCCGACACCCCGCCGGTGGCGGCCTTCAAGAAGTTCCTGCTGTCGAGAAGGGGACGGCTGCTGCCCGACTGAGCGGCGCCGGCCACCCTCACTTGCGCAACGACCGCCCGAACCCGGCCGCGAGCGGCATCCGCAACCCGATGGGCGGGGGAGCCGCGAGGGCGTCCTCCACCGGGCGGGAGAAGGGCCGCCCGAACAGCGTGCCCATCACGAAGTCCTGGGCCAGCGCGTGCACTTCGGAGCGGTACTGGCGCAACCCGTGCCCGTCCGTGTGCACTTCGAAGCGGCAGATGTCGCGGTTGGCCTTCTTCGAGCGTGCCGCCAGCCGGAAGGACAGCTCCGGGTCCGTGCGCTCGTCGTTCGTGCCGTGCACGATCAGCACGCGCCGGCCGACGAGTTGCTTCACCGGTTCGGGCGACGCGGCCATGTCCTCCTCGGGCAGCCAGGGTGACATGGCGAGCGCGGAGACGACGGCCGAGTGCCCGGCCGCGCGCAGCGCCGCCCGGCCGCCCATGCCCACGCCGATGAGACACACCGGCACATCCCCATGGCGTCGTACGACCTCGTCGGCGGCCCATGCGGCGTCCCGCGCCGGATGCGCCTCGCTGCCGTTCCACCCCCCGTAACGGTAGTGCACCACATGCGTGATCAGGCCCTCGCCGTGCCCGGCCCGGGCCAGTCGGCGCCCCAGCGTGTGGACGGAGGCGGTCGCGAGCAGGGCGGAAGGCCTGCGGGCCGAGATCTCGTCGCAGCCCGGGAGCAGCAGCACCGCGCCGCTCACGGTCGTCGGCTCCGGGCCGAGCGCCCTCCCCAGCCGGGCTCTGCGAACCGGCGTCGCTTGGTGTGCCATGACAGAACAGTGTCAGAAGCGACGGTGTACGCGACCCGTCCTTCGGGTCACCTTTGCGTATCGACGTCTCGCCGTCCTCCCATGCTCTACGCGCGTAGGGCGTATGGTGCGGAAATGACGAGCCAGCACCAGAACACCCCGAGCTGGGATCAGATCCGCCGGGCGCCCAAGGTCCTGCTGCACGATCACCTCGACGGGGGCCTGCGCCCCGGCACGATCGTCGAACTCGCCCGGGAGACGGGGTACTCACACCTCCCCGAGACGGACCCGGACAAGCTCGGGATCTGGTTCCGCGAGGCCGCCGACTCCGGGTCCCTGGAGCGGTATCTGGAGACCTTCTCCCACACCGTCGGCGTGATGCAGGCCCGGGACGCGCTCGTGCGGGTGGCCGCCGAGTGCGCCGAGGACCTCGCCGAGGACGGGGTCGTCTACGCCGAGGTGCGCTACGCCCCCGAGCAGCACCTGGAGGGCGGACTCACCCTGGAGGAGGTCGTCGAGGCGGTCAACGAGGGCTTCCGGGAGGGCGAGCGGCGCGCGAAGGGGAACGGCCACCGCATCCGCGTCGGCGCCCTGCTCACCGCCATGCGCCACGCGGCCCGTGCCCTGGAGATCGCCGAACTGGCCAACCGCTACCGCGATCTGGGAGTGGTGGGCTTCGACATCGCCGGCGCCGAGGCCGGCTACCCGCCCACCCGCCACCTCGACGCCTTCGAGTACCTGAAGCGGGAGAACAACCACTTCACCATCCACGCCGGGGAGGCCTTCGGACTGCCGTCCATCTGGCAGGCGCTGCAGTGGTGCGGCGCCGACCGACTCGGGCACGGGGTGCGCATCATCGATGACATCGAGGTCCTTCAGGACGGCTCGGTGAAGCTCGGGCGTCTCGCCTCGTACGTACGCGACAAGCGCATCCCCCTGGAACTGTGCCCCAGTTCCAACCTCCAGACCGGAGCCGCCGACTCCTACGCCGACCACCCCATCGGGCTGCTGCGGCGGCTGCATTTCCGGGCCACGGTGAACACGGACAACCGTCTGATGTCGGGGACCAGCATGAGCCGGGAATGCGAGCACCTGGTCGAGGCTTTCGGCTATACGCTCGACGATCTCCAGTGGTTCTCCGTCAATGCCATGAAGTCGGCATTCATTCCTTTCGACGAACGGCTGGCGATGATCAATGACGTCATCAAGCCGGGCTACGCCGAGTTGAAGTCCGAATGGCTGTTCCGACAGACCGCCTCCACCAGCGCTTCCCCGGTCAACGAGGGCTGACGGGGACCGATTTCCGGCGTCCGGGCGGCAAGGGTCCGTCCGTTCGGGGGCGTTTGCGGAGCCGCTTTCACGTGCTTACGGTTTCGGGACCGCTCACATCCCCGTCAACGGATCCAAGGACGCATTCATCATGAAGCAGTCTGCTGCCAAAACCCTCGGGGTCGCCGCTCTCGGTGCCGCCTTCGCCGCCGCGGGCGCGGGCGTCGCGAGCGCGGCCCCGGCCGCGCAGGACATCGCCGGGCCGGACACCGCGACCCAGGCGCTGCCGCTGGACAACGTCACCGGGGCGCTGCCCGGCGCGGGTGAGGTGCTCGGCCAGGGGCAGCGCGCCCTCGGCACCGCGGTGCCCGCCGTGCAGCGGGCCGCGGCCGACGGACCGGTCGTGCCGGTCGGCGGACTGCTCGGCGGCCTGCCCGTCAAGCCGCTGCCCACGCAGGGCCTGCCGCTGAACGGCATCCCGCTGGCCTGACACGAGCGCAATCCGTGACGCCGATGGGCGGCCCCCGGCCGGGGGCCGCCCATCGGCGTCAGTGCGTCCGGCGGACCGGACCGCGTCCCGTCACCAGGCCGTGTGGGCGCCCGCCTTGTCCTCCGACGGGAACAGGATCCACAGGGCTATGTAGAGCAGGAACTGCGGGCCGGGAAGCAGACACGACAGCAGGAAGATCACCCGCATCGTGGTCGCGGAGGTGCCGAAGCGCCGTGCCAGCGCTGCGCACACTCCGCCGATCATCCGTCCGTGGGTGGGGCGGGAAATGGCGGTCATGGTGGCTCCTTCGCGAACCGTGGCGGGAAGCGGCTCCCGGCGGCTGCCGGGACGTCCGGTCGGAGTGCGAGTCCTCGACGCTGCCGATGACTTCGACGGTGTTCCGATGTGTTCCACGCTACGGGGACGAAGCGGGAGAAGGGTCACTCTAGGGAGCTATTCCGACCCTGGGAATCGTCGGGGTCCGCCCCTGAGTCGTCTCCTCCCGAGGGTGGGCGGCCCGCCGCCGTGACTCGGCTTGGCGACGGAGCCTGGCCCGGGCCGCGGGCACGACCAGCACGTGGGCCAGCGCCACCCCGACGGTGTTCAGCAGGATCGAGTCGATGTCGACGACCTGACCGGGCACTCCCGTCTGCACCAGTTCGATGCCCAGCGAGATCAGGGTGCCCGTGGCGACCGTACGGACCATCGAGGCGAACGGCGAGCCGACGAGCCGGCCGCCGGTCAGCGGCAGCAGCACCCCGAGCGGCGCGAGCAGCGCGAGCCCCCTGCCGATCCGGCGGGCGGCCTCCGGCCAGCCCAGCGCCAGATCGGCTCTGATACCGGCCAGCGGATGCAGATTGGCGGGACTCACCCAGGGCACGTCCAGCGGGCGCAGCGTGATCCAGGCGACGAGGGCCAGATGCGCGACGAGGAGAACACCCCCAGCCACACGGATGCGGAACACGGCACTGCCGCCGTCTGAGCCTTGACGCTGCACGCCCTCCTAGACGCCACGCCGTGCGGGATCGGTTCCCCTTCCGCCATTTCGGCCGTCGGCCTCGGGCACCGGCGTCGTCGGCGCCCGAGGCTCACTCGCCGGAGACCCCCCTCGACGGCGGTGCCACGGTGCCCGGACGGGAACGCACGTCGGCCGTGCACTCGTAGCGGCGCAGCGGCTGTGCGTCCGGGCCGCCGAGCACGACACTGCCGTCGTCGGCGGTGGTCGCCTCCGAGTCGGCGAACGTACAGACGATCTGGCCGAGGGCGTACGAGGTGAGGCCGTCCGGGCGGGTGCTCAGCCGGAACGTGTCCGACGGGTCCTTGCCGCGCGGACCGCTGACCTTGATCCCGTCGGTCACGTCCGTCGTGTACCCGGCCTGCTTCTCCGCGGGCGACGGCTTCACGGCGAGCTGGTCGAGCAGCCCCTGCGCGACCAGCACCCGGCGCTCCGCCTCCGCGGCACCGTCCGGGATGCGTACGAAACGGTCCACGGTCACCAGCTGCGCGGCGCACAGCAGGAACACCTGGACCGGAATGCCGCGGCCCGCCTGCGTCGACGCGTCCGTGCCGGACAGGGCGCAGGGCATCCGGGACGGCGCGGGACCGAAGTCCGTCGGCACCTGGGTGGCGCGGATGCCGCAGCCGGACAGCAACGCGGCCAGCAGCGCGGTGGCGAGCCAGGGGCGTCCGCCTCGTATGCTCATCGGGCGTTCCCCTTGGTGCCGTTGCCGTTCCGCAGCTCCTCCTCGACCAGCGGCGACGCGTCCCGCGGCAGCCGCAGCGTGAACACCGCCCCGCCCTCGGGGGAGTTGGCGGCGGTGATCTCCCCGCCGTGGATGTGCGCGTTCTCCATCGCGATGGACAGGCCGAGACCGCTGCCCTCGGAGCGCGGGCGTGAGGCGCTCGCCTTGTAGAAGCGGTCGAAGACGTGCGGCAGGACGTCCTCCGGGATGCCCGGACCGTGGTCCCGCACGCTGATGACCAGTTCCTCGCCCTCCTCGCGCACGGACACCCGGACCGGTGATCCGCCGTGCTTGAGCGCGTTGCCGATCAGGTTCGCCAGGATCACGTCGAGCCGGCGCGGGTCGAGGCGGGACATGTTGCCGCGCTCGGCGTCCAGCTCGACGGCGTCCAGCCAGGCGCGGGCGTCGATGCACGCGGTGATCTGGTCGGCGATGTCCACGTAGTCCAGGACCAGCCGGGCCGTTCCGGCGTCGAACCGGGTGACCTCCATCAGGTTCTCGACGAGGTCGTTCAGCCGCCGGGTCTCGCTGACCACGAGCCGTACGGCCGGCTCGATCATGGGATCGATGCCGCCCGACTCCGCGTCCAGTTCCTCCTCCAGGACCTCGGTGACGGCCGTGATCGCGGTGAGCGGCGTACGCAGCTCGTGCGACATGTCGGCGACGAAGCGCCGGGACGCCTCTTCGCGGGCGCTCATGTCCGCGACCGTCTTCTCCAGGGACTCGGCGGCACGGTTGAACGTCCGGGACAGCTCGGCCAGTTCGTCGGTCCCCGACACACGCAGCCGGGTGTCCAGCTTGCCCTCGCCCAGCCGGCGGGCCGCGATGCCGAGGCGGTGCACCGGCTTCAACACGGTCGTGGCGGCGGCCTGCGCGAGCAGCGCGGAGCCGATCAGCGCCAGACCGGTGGCGATACCGAGCGACCAGGCCAGCGAGTTGAGGTCCTTCGCCTCCGGCTCCAGGGACTTGAGCATGTAGCCGGTCGGGCCGCCGCCTGTCACCTTGGCGCCGCCCACCAGATACGGCTTGTCGTCCTCGATGACCCGCTGCCAGTACAGGTGGTAGGTATCCTTGCCGCCCGACGACACCTGCTGTTTGGCGACGGCCTTGCGCAGCGAGGCGGGCACGTCCTGAAGCGTGAAGGTGTCCAGGTCGGAGTTGCCGGTCACGGTCCTGCCGTGCTCGTCCTGGGCGATCAGCAGCACACTGAAGCGCTGGCTGCTGTTGGCCATCTGCCCGGCGGTGTGCTGCAACTGGTCCCGTGTCGGGTGCACCGGCAGCGAACTCGCCCGGTTCTGCATCTCCTGCTGGAAGTCGCGCAGCACCGCGTCCTGGGTGCGGGTGAGCACGGCCTCACGGTTGAGCCAGTACGCGATGGCGGAGGCCGACACCGCGGCGGTCAGCGCGACGAGACCGAAGACCACGACCAGGCGCAGCCGGAGGCTGGTGAAGCGCAGGCGTGACTGTACGGCCCTGCGTGCCGCGGCCCAGCCGCGGAGTCCCCTGTGCGGATCGGTCACTGAGGAGCGTCCAGCCGGTAACCGACACCACGGACCGTACGGATCAGCGTGGGGGACGACGGCACGTCCTCGACCTTGGCGCGCAGCCGCTGGACGCACGCGTCGACGAGCCGTGAGTCGCCCAGGTAGTCGTGCTCCCACACCAGGCGCAGCAACTGCTGCCGGGACAGGGCCTGTCCGGGCCGCCGGCTCAGCTCCAGCAGCAACCGCAGCTCGGTCGGGGTGAGTTGCAGATCCTCGCCGTTCTTGGTGACCGTCATCGCCGACCGGTCGATGACGACGTTGCCGAACGTCGCCGAGTCGCTGGACTCCCGCTCGCCGCGCCGCAGCACCGCCCGGATCCGGGCGTCGAGGACCCGGCCCTGCACGGGCTTGACGACATAGTCGTCGGCGCCGGACTCCAGTCCGACCACGACGTCGATGTCGTCGTTGCGCGCGGTCAGCAGGATGATCGGCAGCTGGTCGGTGCGCCGGATACGTCGGCACACCTCGAAACCGTCGATGCCGGGCAGCATGACGTCCAGCACGATCAGATCCGGCCGCTGCTCACGCAGTAGTTTCAGGCCGTCCTCTCCGGTGGCAGCCGTGGCCACACGGTGTCCCTGGCGCGTCAGTGAGAGCTCCAGGGCCGTTCGGATGGCGTCGTCGTCCTCGATCAGCAACAGGGAAGGCACGGGGGCCATTCTGGCCCATGCCGCGGCTGTCTTTCGACTGCTGGAGCGCGCCCGCCGCTCCCGCACGCCCGGAACGCGGGTCATCGGTGCGGCTGCGTAGCCGTACGACTCTTCTCTGTGACGAACCTGTGCCGCGACTGGGGAGGGGGCCCTGTGACAGGTCTGTGACAGTCGGCGGACACGGCCATGAAGTGGCCCGGGCAAGCTTTTCGACACAAGCAAGGCCGCACGGAAGTACGGGACTCCACGACGGGGGGCGCGGGATGAACACGCTGCACAGCACCAGCACGGGCGCAGTTGTCACGCGTCTTCACGACGTGACCCGGCACACGGAGAAGTCTGGTGCGGTGAGCGGACGGGGGTGCGCTCGCGGCACCGGACGTCAGCACACCGCGTACATGACGGTGGTTGACGCGCACACGGGGGAAGCGCACGGGGGAGCCGCGTACGGGGAGGCATCGGGGGAGCGGCGCTCCCTGACGGAGGCGGAGTTCACCGCCTACGTCGAGGAGCGCCGCGCCTCCCTGTACGCCACCGCCTACCACCTGACCGGTGACCGCTTCGAGGCCGAGGACCTGCTGCAGAGCGCGCTGTTCTCGACGTACCGGGCCTGGGACCGGATCAGTGACAAGGCCGCGGTGGGTGGCTATCTGCGGCGGACCATGACCAATCTGCACATCAGCGCGTGGCGCCGCCGCAAGCTGAACGAGTACCCGACCGAGGAGCTGCCGGAGACCGCCGGCGACACGGACGCGATGCGCGGCACGGAACTGCGCGCCGTCCTGTGGCAGGCGCTCGCCCGGCTGCCGGAACTCCAGCGCACCATGCTGGTCCTGCGCTACTACGAGGGCCGCACGGACCCGGAGATCGCGGAGATCCTCGACATCAGCGTCGGCACGGTGAAGTCCAGCATCTGGCGTTCGCTGCGCCGGCTGCGCGACGACGAGGTCCTGAGCTTCGGCCGTGACCAGGAGGAGTCCTTCGGGGAGCTTGTCGCCTGAGGGACGGGGGGACACGGGGGCCACGGGGGAAGGCCGCCGCGTGACACGGGGGAGTGTCATCGCGGGGGAGTAACGGGGGAGCGGTACCGGGGGGAACCGCAAGAGCACGGGGGAAACACGGGGGAGCACAAGAGAGCGGGACCGGAGGGCCGGGGGGTCCATCCGGTCCCGCTTCTCGTGGTGCGGGTGTCGTGCTGCGGGTGGCGCCCGTCGCGACCGTCGTACGACGGCAGAGAACCAGGGCGTGTTTCGAAAGTCCCGTCTGGCCCGCGACTCCCCCAGCCCGGCGGCTGGGAGGTGCCCCCAGGCACGGCACCTCGCCGCGTTGTCGGGG